>NZ_LT607755.1:6000000-6365310 GCF_900090275.1 Micromonospora zamorensis
TGCGCGGCCCGGTACGCCACGTCGGCGTCGAGCAGCGCCCGCATCCGCGGCCAGTCCGGGGCGATCGCCTCGTCGTACCAGACACGCACCGCGTCGACGACCTGCGGCAGCAGCCCGCCGGGGTCGGCGAGCAGCGCCTGCCCGAACGGATTGAGCGGCCGGCGCGGGGTGGTCGCCAGCAGGTCCTGGACCACCACGGCCGGTGGGGTCGCCGCAATCTGGTCGAGCTGCTCGGCCATCTCCACGTTCGGCCGGGCGGCCGGGGTGAGGAAGTCGGGCAACCAGCGCCCCCGCCCGACCAGGTGCGTCAGCGGTCCGACCCGGTCGGCCACCTCGGGACGACGCAGAGTCACCCGGGCCCGGTCGATCCAGGGCAGGTGCACCGCGTAACGGACCGGGCTGGCCAGCGCCCACATGCTCATGACCGTCTCGTTGACCGGCGACACGGCGAGGCGCACTCGCGCCACGTCGGCCAGACTGAACCGCAATTCGGACATGCCACCCCCGGCGCAGGATTTGACTCAGCCTAAAAGGCTCGACCGAGGCCGTGGGGGCACGGTTCACTGCCGGCCATGGGGGCCAGAGAAACCATCCGTACCGCTGTCCGAAACGTCGTACCGCCGGCCGGGCTGACCCGCGCCCTGGCCGTGCAGGCGATGGTCTACGCCGTCGGCAGCGGCCTGTTCCACGCCGGCAGCGCCGTCTTCTTCACCCGGGCGCTGGGGCTCAGCGCCGCCCAGGTCGGGCTGGGGCTGTCCATCGCGGCGGGAGTGTCGCTGCTGGGCACGGTGCCGCTGGGCGGGCTCACCGACCGGTACGGACCGCAGCGGGTCTGGATCGTCGGGCTGGTGCTGAACGCGGCGCTCTTCGCGACCTACCCGTTCGTGGGCGGCTTCGCCGGGTTCCTCGCCGTGGTGGTGGCGCTGGCCGCCGTGGAAGCCGCGAGCGGCGTGGCCGTGCAGGTCTACTCGATCAACGCGCTTCCCCCGGAAGAACGGGTCACGGCGATGGCGTACCAGCGCTCGTCGCTGAACGTCGGCTTCGGGCTGGGAGCGGTGATCAGCGGCCTGGTGCTGGCGGTGGACACCATCGAGGCGTACCGGGGAATGGTGTGGTTCATCTCGATGGTCTTCCTGGTCACGGCTCTCTTCGTGCGGCGACTGCCCCGGCTGCCGCAGGTGGCCCGACCAACGGAGCCGATGAGTCGCCTCGCCGTGCTGCGGGACCGCCCGTTCATGGCGGTGTCCCTGCTCTCCGGGTTGCTCACCGCGCACCAGACGCTCTACCTGACGGTGATGCCGCTGTGGATCCTCACCCACACCGACGCCCCGAAGACGATCATCGCCGGGCTGGTGCTGCTCAACACGGTCCTGATCGTGCTGCTCCAGGTACGCGTCAGCCGGGGCGCCGACACCGCGTCGGGCGCGGCTCGGGCCTCTCGCCGGGGCGCCCTGCTGATCGCCCTGTTCTGTCTGGTCCTGCCGATCTCCGGGCTGACCCGGGGCGCGCTCACCGTGGTGGTGCTGGTGGCCGCCGCGACGGTGCTGATCCTGGCCGAGCTGATCGAGTCGGCGGGCGCCTGGGGCCTCACCGCCACCCTGCCGCCGGCCGACCAGCGCGGCGCGTACGTGGGGGCGTTCCGGCTCGGCTCCCAGGTGCAGTACCTGATCGCCCCGGTCGGTCTGACCGCGCTCGGGGTGACCACCGGCGGGTGGGGATGGTTACCGGCCGCAGCGATCTTCGTGCTGGTCGGGCTGGCGATCGTACCCGTGGTGGGTTGGGCCGGGCGGACACCGCGGCTGGGTGCTGCGGCGCCGGAGCGGACCATGACGCCGGTCCCATAGTCCGGACCTACCTTCCCACCCCCCGTTTCATCACGTAGGGTGACCTGGTCATGTGGCAGGCGCTTGTTCTCCTTAGCCGCCGCGACGAGGCCTGACCGGCCGGCACCTCGTCGCGGAGTCGCATCGCGCCGTCCAGCACATCCGATCTTCTTCTCGGCACCGCCGCGCACCGTTGCCCGGCATCTCGCCGACACCTTCCGATCTGCTGACGCCACATGTTCCAGGGAGCACTCTGAGATGGCTCAACCTGTCACCGATGCCGAGACCGATCCGTTCGCTCGGCAACGCCCGAGCCGGATGCCGTACCACCGCTACCAGCCCTACCGGGAGCAGTTCCGGGTCGAGCTGCCGGACCGCAGCTGGCCCACCCGCACCGTCGAGGCGGCCCCACGGTGGTGCGCGGTGGATCTCCGCGACGGCAACCAGGCACTGATCGACCCGATGTCGCCCGAGCGCAAGCGGCGGATGTTCCAGCTGCTGGTCCAGATGGGCTACAAGGAGATCGAGGTCGGCTTCCCGTCAGCCAGCCAGACCGACTTCGACTTCGTCCGGCAGCTCATCGAACAGGACATGATCCCGGACGACGTGACCATCCAGGTGCTCACGCAGTGCCGGGAGCACCTCATCGAGCGGACCTTCGAGTCGCTGCGGGGCGCGAAGCGGGCCATCGTGCACTTCTACAACTCGACCTCCACCCTCCAGCGTCGAGTGGTCTTCGGCCTGGATCGGGACGGCATCTCCGACATCGCCACGACCGGCGCTCGGCTCTGCCAGAAGTACGCGGAGATCCACACTCCGGACACCGACATCTTCTACGAGTACTCGCCGGAGTCGTACACGGGCACCGAGCTGGAGTACGCGCTGGAGGTCTGCTCCCGGGTGATCGACGTGATCGACCCGACGCCGGACCGGCCGCTGATCATCAACCTGCCGGCCACCGTCGAGATGGCCACCCCCAACGTGTACGCCGACTCGATCGAGTGGATGCACCGGCACCTGCCGCGCCGCGACAGCGTGATCCTGAGCCTGCACCCGCACAACGACCGGGGCACCGGGGTGGCCGCCGCCGAGCTGGGCCTGCTGGCGGGCGCGGACCGGATCGAGGGCTGCCTGTTCGGCAACGGCGAGCGCACCGGCAACGTGGACCTGGTGACGCTGGGGCTCAACCTCTTCTCCCAGGGCATCGACCCGATGATCGACTTCTCGAACATCGACGAGATCCGGCGCGCCGTTGAATATTGCAACCAACTGCCGGTGCACGAGCGCCACCCGTACGCGGGCGACCTGGTCTACACCGCCTTCTCCGGCTCCCACCAGGACGCCATCAAGAAGGGCTTCGACGCCCTGGCGGCCGACGCGAAGGCTGCCGGCGTACCGGTGGACGAGCAGACCTGGGCAGTGCCGTATCTGCCGATCGACCCGAAGGACCTGGGCCGCACCTACGAGGCGGTCATCCGGGTCAACTCGCAGTCCGGCAAGGGCGGCGTCGCGTACATCATGAAGAGCGAGCACCAACTGGACCTGCCGCGGCGGCTCCAGATCGAGTTCTCCGGGGTGGTGCAGCAGGTCACCGACCACGATGGTGGCGAGGTCGACCCGGGCGCCATGTGGGAGATCTTCGCGACGCACTACCTGCTCGACCACCAGCCCGACCCGGCCGTCCGGTTGTCCAGCTACACGATCGGCACGATCGACGGCAAGGTCGAGATCGAGGCCCAGGTCGGCGTGGGCGACGAGCAACGCTCGCTCACCGCGGTCGGCAACGGCCCGATCGACGCGTACGTGAACGCGCTGCACTCGATCGGCGTGGGCGTGCGCGTGCTCGACTACCACGAGCACGCGCTCTCCTCGGGTGGGGACGCGCAGGCCGCCGCGTACGTGGAGTGCGAGGTGGACGGTCGGACGGTCTGGGGTGTCGGCACCGACGCCAACATCGTCACCGCCTCGATCAAGGCGGTCACCAGCGCCGTCAACCGCGCCCGCCGCTGACCTACGCGCGACACCCCCGGAGCAGCTACTTCGGGGGTGTCGCGGCGGGCATCGAGTGGCAGGGCTGCGACGGCGGGGCTGCCCGAGGCGGTCGGTGGACCAGCACGAGGGCCAGCACCGCCCCGGCCACGAGCAGGCCGGCGCACCATTCCATCGCGCCCCGGAACGCGTCGGTCAGCTCGGCCTTCTGCTCGTACCCACCGCCGGACAGGCCGACCAGCAAAGGCAGCGCCGCCACCGCGAGCAGACCACCGGCCCGGGACGCCGCGTTGTTGAAGCCGCTGGCGACCCCGGAGAACCGGTCCTGCACGGCGGCCAGCACCGACGCGGTCAGTGGTGCCACGACCAGGGTCAGCCCGATGCCGAAGAGCAGCACCCCGGGCAGCACGTCGGTCCAGTACGACGCGCCCGGTCCCACGCCGCGCAGCAGCAACAGACCGATCGCGGCCACCACCGGTCCGATGGCCAACGGCAGCCGGGGGCCGATCCGGGCCGACAACGCTCCGGCTCGGGCCGACCCGACCAACAGCAGCAGGGTCATCGGCAGCAGCGCGATGCCGGTGCGGAAGGCCGACCACTCGACCACGTTCTGCAGGTAGACGGCGAAGAAGAAGGTGAAGCCGCCGAGCGCCGCGTAGACGACCACTGTGAAGATGTTCAGCACCGAGAAGAGCCGACTGCTGAACAGCCCGGTGGGCAGCATCGCGGCGTCGCCGCGCCGCCGTTCCAACAGGACGAAGGACACCGCCGACAGCACTCCGACCAGTGCCGCGATCAGCACCGGCGCGGAGTCGAAGCCGCGCGCCGGTGCGTCGATCAGGGCGTACGTGACACCGGCGAGCGCGAGTGCTCCGAGCAGGGCTCCCGCGACGTCGAACCGCCGTCGGGTCCGCCCCGGGTCTTCGGTCCGGGAGGCGCTCTCGTCCCGGCTCTCCGGCACCCAGTGCATCGCGGCCAGCACCACCAGCACGGCGATCGGCAGGTTGAGGAAGAAGATCCAACGCCAGGAGAGCGCGTCGATCAGCCAGCCACCGATGAACGGGCCGAGCGCTGTGGACACCCCGGACAGTCCGGCCCAGGCGCCGATCGCCCGGCCCCGGTCGTCCGGGTGGAAGCTGGCCTGGAGCACCGACAGCGACCCGGGTGTGAGCAACGCCCCGCCGGCTCCCTGGAGGAAACGGGCCGCGATCAGCCAACCGGTGCCCTGGGCCAGCCCGCACAGCACGGACGCGGCGGTGAACCAGACCACGCCGATGAGGAAGATGCGTCGCCGGCCGAAGCGGTCCCCGAGTGCGCCGCCGAGCAGCACGAAAGCCGCCAGCATCAGCAGGTAGCCGTTGATGGTCCACTGGAGATCGGCCACGTTCGCGCCGAGATCCTGCCCGAGTTTCGGCAGCGCCACGTTGACGACAGTGCTGTCGAGGAAGACCATGCCTGAGGCGAGTACGGCGGCGAGCAGCGTCCCACGGCCGGCGGCGGTGCCCATTCGGAGGGCAGGCGCCGGTACGGGTGCGGTCATCCCACCAATCTGCCCTGCCTGATGTGGGAGACGCCACGAAATGCCAAAACCATCCCCGGGTACTGTGCGCAATCGCCGGGAGACCGCAAGCTGGAGAGGTGTCGTCTGTGCGTACCACATCAGGACCGCGAGCGGCGGTGATCGCGCTCGCCGCGACGCTGACGCTCGGCGTGGCCGGTTGCGTCCCGCAGGACGAGCCGGACACTCCGCCGTCGAGCGGCGGCGGCAATGCCGTGCAGCAGCTCGGCCAGCTCACCGTCGCCACCGCAGGCTCGATGAAGGGCTACAGCCGGGACCACTTCCCGCACTGGCGGGACACCGGCAAGAACTGCGACGTGCGGGACAGCATCCTCCAGCGCGACGGCAAGGACGTGAAACTCTCCGGCTGCAACGTGGTCGGTGGTCGCTGGGAGAGCGTGTACGACGGCCGCAGCGCCGCCGATCCCGCCGATGTGGACATCGACCACATGGTGCCGTTGGCCAACGCGTGGCGCTCGGGTGCCGACGAGTGGGACGACCGCAAGCGCGGCGACTTCGCCAACGACACGACACGCCCGCAGCTCATTGCGGTTTCGGCGTCCTCGAACCGGTCAAAGGGTGACCAGGACCCCTCGCAGTGGAAGCCGGCGAACCGTGAGTACTGGTGCAAGTACGCTGAGAGCTGGGTGACGGTCAAGCACTACTGGCGGCTGACGGTGACCACCGCCGAGAAGGCTGCCCTGACCGACATGTTGGAGGGCTGCACAGTGGGGAGTGAATCGTGACCGCCGCCGAGGAGAGCGCTGGCACCGGCCCGGCCGCCGCCGGCATGACCGCGGACGGCACCGCCGAGACCCCCGCCGCCGTGCCGGGTGCCGGCATGGTCGCGGATGCGGGCGGGGCCGCTGGCCCGCAGAGCCGCACCACCGACATCGTGCCCGGCCCAGGCGGGGTGATGACCGACGAGGTCGGCGTCGTCACCGGCGACCTGACCCTGCGAACCGAGTACGCGGACGGCAAGGTCACCCTGCGGGTGCAGTACAAGGACGCCGACGAGTGGTATGTGGTCACCGGCGCGTCGGTGGCGTTGGCCGACCCGGCGGGTCTGGACGCGGTGCACGGCGTCGCGGTGGGCCTGCTCAACCGCCCGGAGGGCTGAGCAGCTCCGACGTCGCCGGCACCGCGTCCAGTCTCAGACGTACGAGCCGGGCTCGGTGGGCGCGGAGACCACGGCCGGCGCGTCCCCCTCGCCCTCGGGGCGGACGATCTGCGCGCTGACCCCGTGCGGGCGCAGCTCGCCGCTGGCGATCTGCTCGGCCCAGTGGCAGGCCACCCGGCTGACACCGATGTCCCGCAGCACGGGCCGCTCGTCCGCGCAGCGGGTGGGCTGTGCCCACGGGCAGCGCGTGTGGAAACGGCAGCCGGACGGCGGGTTGGCCGGCGACGGCAGGTCACCGGCGAGCAGGATCCGCTCCCGACGGTCCTCCACGTCCGGGTCCGGCACCGGCACCGCGGACATCAACGCCCGGGTGTACGGGTGCAGCGGCTCGTTGTAGAGACGGTCGCTCGGTGCCTCCTCGACCAGCGCGCCCAGGTACATGACGCCGACGGTGTCGGAGATGTGCCGGACCACCGCGAGGTCGTGCGCGATCACCAGGTAGGTCAGCCCCAGGCTGTCCTGGAGTTCGTCGAGCAGGTTGACGACCTGGGCCTGGATCGACACGTCGAGTGCCGAGACCGGCTCGTCGGCAACGATCAGCTCCGGCCCGAGCACCAGCGCCCGGGCGATGCCGATGCGCTGCCGCTGCCCGCCGGAGAACTCGTGCGGATAGCGGGACAACGCCCAGCGGGGCAGCCCCACCGCGTCCAGGGTCTCCCCGATGATCCGCCTGCGGTCGGTGCGGTCGGCGCCGATCCCGTGGGTCTGGAGGCCCTCGGTCAGGATCGACTCGACGTTCTGCCGCGGGTCGAGGCTGGACATCGGGTCCTGGAAGATCATCTGCATCCGGCGACGCATGCTGCGCAGCTTGCCGGGCGCCAGCGTGGTCAGCTCGACGCCGTCGAAGCTCACCTCGCCCGCGGTCGGCGGGGTGAGCTGGAGCAGCGCCCGACCGAGCGTGGACTTACCGCAGCCGGACTCGCCGACCAGGCCGTACGTCTTTCCACGCGCGATGCTCAGGTCGACCCCGTCGACGGCCTTCACGTGGCCGACCACCCGGTCGAAGAGCACACCCCGCTTGATCGGGAAGTGCACCTTCAGGTCACGTACCTCGACGAGGATGTCGTTCTCGCTCACGCTGATTCCTCCTCGCGCGGGGCGGGCACCGTGCCGGGCACCGGCTCCGGGTTCACGCACCGGTAGCTACGTCCGTCGTACGCCTGCACCAGCTCCGGCGGCTCGCCCACGCACTCGTCGATCCGTCGGGAGCAGCGCGGAGCGAAGGCACAGCCGTCCGGCCAGGGCAGCAGGTCGCGGACCGAACCGGGGATCGGGTTGAGCTTCTCGCCCCGCCCGGCGTCCAGGCGCGGCACCGAGCCGAGCAGACCCACTGTGTACGGGTGCCGCGGCTGGCGGAACAGTGGACGACGGCGGGCCGTCTCCACCACCCGACCGCCGTAGAGCACGTTGACGGTGTCGACCATGCCGGCCACCACACCGAGATCGTGCGTGATCATCAGCAGCGCGGTGCCGGAGTCCCGGACCAGTTCCTTGAGCAGCTCCAGGATCTGGGCCTGGATGGTGACGTCCAGAGCGGTGGTCGGCTCGTCGGCGATGAGCAGCCGAGGCTGGCAGGCCACCGCCATCGCGATGAGCGCACGCTGGCGCATGCCACCGGAGAGCTGGTGCGGGTATTCCTTCAGCCGCCGCTTCGGGTCCGGGATGCCGACCCGGTCCAGCAGCTCCGCCGCCTCCTTGGCGGCGGCCGCACCCTTCATCCCCCGGTGCCGGGTCAGCACCTCGGTCACCTGCAACCCGATCGGGATCACCGGGTTCAGCGAGGAGAGCGGGTCCTGGAAGATCATCGCGATGTCCCGGCCACGGATGTCCCGCCGTGACCGGTCGTCGAGCTGGAGCAGGTCCGTGCCGTCGAAGACGGCCTTGCCGCCGACCCGGAGGCCGGGTTGCTTCGGCAGCAGACCCATGATCGCGAGCGAGGTGACGCTCTTGCCGCAGCCGGACTCGCCGACCAGGCCGACCACCTCACCGGCGTCGACCGAGAAGGACACCCCGTCGACCGCGTGCACGGCCCGCTGGCCGCGCCGGGCGAACGTGACGGACAGATCGTCAACTTCGAGCAGTGCCATTACCGGCCTTCCGTTCGCGACTGCGGGGCTCGCAAGCTCACTCCTCGCGCTTCACACATAGGGGCCTACTTCCGCAGCTTCGGGTCGAGGGCCTCACGCATCGCCTCACCGAGCAGGGTGAAGCCGAGCGCGGTGATGATGATCGCGACGGCCGGGTAGATCGCCAGCGACGGCCGGATACCGAGGTACTGCTGCGCGTCGGCGAGCATGACACCCCACTCCGGTACGGCCGTGTCCGGGTTGCCGAGGCCGAGGAACGAGAGCGCCGCAGCCTCGATGATCGCGGTGGCCAGGGTCAGCGTGGCCTGCACGATCACCGGGGCGAGCGAGTTCGGCACCACGTGGGTCAGCGCGATCTTCGACTTCTTGACACCGAGCGAGGTGGCCGCCAGCACGTAGTCGCTGTTGGCCTGGGAGATCATCGAGCCGCGCAGCAGCCGGGCGAACACCGGCACCGAGACCACGCCGACCGCGATCATCACGGTGGTCAGGCTGGCCCCGAGCAGGGCGGCGATGCTCACCGCGAGCAGCAGGCTCGGCATCGCCAGCAGCATGTCGATGAACCGCATCAGGGTCGTGTCGATCCAGCGCCCCCACCGGCCACCGAGACCGGCCGCGGCACCGGAGACGCCACCGATGACCGCGCCGATCGCCAGACCGATCAGGGTGGAGACCACACCGACGAGCAGGGTCTGGCGGGCACCCACGATCATCCGGCTGAACTCGTCACGGCCCTGGTGGTCGTAGCCGAACCAGTGGTCGCCGTTCGGGCCGGGAATGACACCAGGCTTGATCAGCCCTTCCCGGATGCCGATCGTGTCCGTCGCCGCGTACGGCACGAGGAACGGTCCGATGACCGCGACCAGCACGAAGAGCGCCAGGATGACGGCGCCGACGATCGCGGCCGGGTTGCCGCGCAGCCGGCGGAACGCCTCCTGCCAGAGGCTGACGCCACGCTCGTCGTCACGGGCGGCCAGTTCGGAGAGCCGGTCGATCTTCTCGCGCTTCTTGCCCGGGCTGAGTGTCATCGCACCCTCACCCTCGGGTCGATGAAGCTGTAGGAGAGGTCCACCAGGAGGTTCACCAGCACGTACACCACCGCGATGATCAGAATGAAGCCCATCAGCACCGGATAGTCGCGCTGGCCGATGGCCTCGGCGACGAATGCTCCGATGCCACTGAAGGCGAAGACGGTCTCGGTCAGCACGGCGCCGGAGAGCAGGCCGCCCGCGAGCAGACCGATCGAGGTGGCCACCGGCAGCATCGCGTTGCGCAGCACGTGCCGGCGACGGACCGTCTGCTCGGTCAGGCCCTTCGCCTCGGCGGTGCGCACGAAGTCCTCGTTGAGCACCTCCAGCACGCTCGCCCTGGTGATCCGGACGATGATCGCCAGCGGGATGCTGGCCAGCGCGATGGCGGGCAGCACCAGATGCCAGAGCGCATCGGCGGCGGCGTCCCACTCGCGGGTCATCAGGCCATCGAGGACGAAGAAGTTGGTGACCCGGGTCGCCTCCAGCGTCGGGTCCTGCCGGCCACTGGACGGGAACCAGTGCAGGTTCTCCGAGAAGATCGCCTTGAGCACGTAGCCCAGGAAGAAGACCGGGATGCAGATGCCGATCAGCGAACCGCCCACGGACGCGTGGTCCAGGAAACGGCCGCGACGGCGGGCGGCCAGGTAGCCCAGCGGGATGCCGATGCCGATCGCGATGATCATCGCGGTGATGGTCAGCTCGACGGTGCCGGGGAAGCGCTCGATGAACTCCGTGGTGACCGCCCGCTTGGTGGAGGTCGAGGTGCCCAGGTCGAGCTTGATCATCCGCCGGACGAACCGGCCGTACTGCACCAGGATGGGCTCGTCGAGCCCCATGTTGCGGCGGATGGCGGCACGCATCTCGGGCGTGCCGCGCTCGCCGAGGATGGCGGTCTCGGGGCCGCCGGGGAGCCGGCGGAGCCAAATGAAGAGCAGAAGGGAGAGCCCGAACAGCGTGGGTATCAGCTGAAGCAGGCGCCTGACGATGAACCGGAACACGGCGGCCTCGAAGGGGTGCGGAGGGTTGCGGGCGGGCGCTGTGCGACAGCGCCCGCCCGCGTTCCTTGCGTCAGATCAGGACTTACTTGAACTCGGCGGTGGCGAAGCGCTCGTCGGTGAGCGGGCTCGCCTTGACGCCGGTCACGTCCTTGCCGAACACGATCGCCGGCGGCGAGTGCGAGATCGGCACGCCGGGCAGGAACTCCATCACGGACTTGTTCAGGGCCTTGTACTTCTCGGTCCGGGCCGCGATGTCCGCGGTGGTGTCCGCGTCCTTGAACTGGTCGAACAGGGCCTTGTTGTTGAAGCCCCACTCGTCCTTCGGCCGGTCGAAGAAGGTGCCGATGAAGTTGTAGGCGTCGCCGTAGTCACCGGTCCAGCCCAGGAAGTGGATGTCGTGCTTGCTGCCCGAGGTGGTGGCGTTGAGGTAGTCCGGGCTCCACTTGAGCGGGATCGCCTCGACGGTGATGCCAACCGCCTTCAGGTCCGCCGACAGCAACTCGAAGATGTCCTTCGGGTTCGGCATGTACGGCCGGGTGACCTCGGTCGGGTAGTGGAACTTCAGCGTCAGGTTCGACGCGCCCGCCTCGGCCAGCAGCGCCTTCGCCTTGGCCGGGTCGTAGTTGTACTTCGGAACGTCGCCGCTCCAGCCCTCGACGGTGTCGGGCATGAAGTTCTCGGCGACCTTGGCGCCCGGGGGCAGCTTCGAGTCGACCAGCTGCTGACGGTTCAGCGCGTACGCGATGGCCTGCCGGACCCTCGGGTCGGCGAGCTTCGGGTTGCCCTTCTGGTTGATCGCCAGGTAGAGCACGTTGAACGCCGGGCGGGTGAGCATGTTGAAGCCCTCGCCCTTCAGCGGCTCGACGTCGGCCGGGCCAACCAGGTCGTAGCCCTGGATGTCGCCGGAGCGCAGCGCCTGCTTGCGGGCGTTCTCGTCCGAGATCGTCTTGAAGATCAGGGTCTTCAGCTTGGCCTTGGCGCCCGAGTAGTCCTCGTTGCGCTCCAGGGTCAGCGTCTTGTTGGCGACGTCCCAGGCCTTGAACTTGAACGGGCCGGTGCCGGTCGGGTGCGCCGTCGCGTACGCCGGGTACTTGATGTCCTCGGCGGTGCCCGCGACGTTGCTCGCGTCGAACTCCTGCAGCGCCTTCGGGCTGTGGATGGAGAACGAGGGGAGCATCAGCGCGGCCGGGATCTTGCTGGAGACCCGGGTGAACGCCAGGTCCACAGTGGTCGCGTCCTTGGCGGCGCACGACTTGAAGAGGCTCGTCGGCAGGTCTTCGCTCTCGTTCTTCGCGAAGCCACCCATGACGTCCTGCCAGTACGCGGTCACGTCCGGGCTCTGCATGAGGCCCTTGGCGTTGTACCAGCGGTTGAAGTTGACGCAGACGGCCTCGGCGTTGAAGTCGGTGCCGTCGTGGAACTTCACGCCCGAACGGAGCTTGAAGGTCCAGGTGGTGCCCGCGGCGTCCGGGGTCCAGGACTCGGCCAGGCCGGGGGTGACCTTCGTGCCACCCTCCTCCGGTCGGACCAGGGTCTCGAAGACCTGACGCGCCACACGCAGCGACTCACCGTCGCTGGCGAAGCTCGGGTCGAGCACCTTCGGGTCTCCGGCGACGCCGAAGACGAGGGTGTCCTTCTTGCTACCACCGGATTTGTCGTCGTCGCGGTTGCTCTCGGCGCAGCCTGCTACCGCGAGGGCCGCGACCGCGATGGCCGCGATCGCGACCTTCGGCCTGGGTGCACGCATGTGTGCTTCACCTCGTCCTTGGGGGTACGGACAACGTGGTGACAGGGGTCACCGATGGCGGTGACCATAGCTCCCGTTGCGTCCACCCGGAAACCGCCAGGTGGACGGTTGGTATCGGATCGTGCCTCAACCGCCGCTCGACATTCGATTCGAAGGTAAACGGCCCCAAAAACCGATCAATCTGCATCCGCGATGCCAAACTGTTACGTCGAACAGCCCCGATGAGGGATCAAGTGTCAGATCAATTCCGGGCAGTGACGCCCACCGACACGACGATGGCCGGCGCCCCGGTTCGGGCACCGGCCATCGGCCGTGGATGAATTTCAGACCGCCCGGCGACCCTCGAAGGCCCGACCCAGGGTGATCTCGTCGGCGTACTCCAGGTCGCCGCCGACCGGCAGCCCACTGGCCAGTCGACTCACCGCGATGCCCATCGGCTTCACCATCAGGGCCAGGTAGGTGGCGGTCGCCTCGCCCTCGGTGTTCGGGTCCGTGGCCAGGATCAACTCCCGCACCCCGCCACCACCGAGCCGGATCAGCAGCTCCCGGATGCGCAGATTGTCCGGCCCGATCCCCTCCAGCGGATTGATCGCGCCGCCCAGCACGTGATAGCGACCGCGGAACTCACCCGTCCGCTCGACGGCCACCACGTCCTTGGGCTCCTCCACCACGCACAGCACCTCGTCGGTGCGGCGCGGGTCGCGGCAGATCCGGCACTGTTCGGACTCGGCCACGTTGTAGCAGGTCGTGCAGAACCGCACCAGCTCCTTGACCTTGCGCAGCGCGCCGGCCAGCCGGTTGACGTCGGCAGGATCCGCCGACAGGACGTGGAACGCGATCCGCTGAGCGCTCTTCGGGCCCACGCCCGGCAGCCGACCCAGCTCGTCGATCAGGTCCTGGATGGCACCTTCGTACATCTGCCGCCTCAGAAACCGGGCAGGCCGAGGCCGCCCATGCCACCGGCGACCGGGCCCATCTTGCGCTCGGTCAGCTCCCGGGCCGCCTCGGCGGCGTTGTGCACGGCCGCGACGACCAGGTCTTCCAGCGTCTCCACGTCATCCGGGTCGACGGCCTTCGGGTCGATCTTGATGGCCTTGAGCTCACCGGAGCCGGAGACGGTCGCGGTGACCAGCCCACCGCCGGCGGTGCCGGTCAGCTCGGCCTCGGCCAGCTCAGCCTGGGCGGCGGCGATCTGCTGCTGCATCTTCTGCGCCTGCTTCAGCATCTGCTGCATGTTCGGCTGTCCACCTGGGCGCACGGATGGCTCCTTCTCGCACTCGTCTGCTCGGCCGCCGCCCAGCCTATCCGCTGGGACCGACCCCGCCCCGCCCGGAGGCGTCCGCCCACGCCGAGCCTTCGGGTACGGCTACCACTACCCCGAACCGGGCATCTGCCGGTAGTGCGCCCAGAGCCGTCGCACTGGTGTGCTCGTGGCATGAATCTCAACCCCACCGGCCGGGTCGGCGCGCTGTGCTGGGCCGCGGCAGCACCGATCTTCCTCGTCGCCAGCCTGGTCACCGGCCTGCGGTGGCGCGAACCGACCTACAGCTGGGCCCTGCACAACATCAGCGACCTCGGCAACGCCCACTGCGGCATCTGGGACACCACCAGGCCCCGCTACGTCTGCTCGCCCTGGCACCCGCTGATGAACGCCGCGATGCTGACCACCGGAGTGCTGCTCGCCGCCGGGCTCCTGCTGACCTGGCGACTGCTCGGTCGCGGCGGCGTGGTGCGCTCGGCCCAGACGCTCCTGCTGGTGGCCGCCGGCGGGTACGCCCTGGCGGCCCTCTACCCGGCCGACGTCGACGAGAACCTGCACGTCCTCGGCGCATTTCTGATCATGGGCCTGGGCAACATCGGCCTGCTCCTCGCCGGCTTCGCGCCGGGCACCACGACGCTCGGCCGGTGGCGACCGCTCACCCTCACCGCCGGGCTCATCGCCCTGGTAGGCACCGTGTTGTTCTTCGCCCAACAGGGCGTCGGAATCGGGGTGGGCGGCATGGAACGGGTCGCAGTGCTGCCCTTCCCCCTCTGGGCCTGCTGCCTCGGCGTCCTGCTAGCCGAAAGACCTGCCAGCCTGCCTCGCTCAAACCCAAGCAAGGTCCACTAGTTCCTTGATCGTTGGCAGCTGAGCAACTCGACACGCCGCACACGCCACTGCTGAGCTGCCACCGATCGCCGCGACGCAGTCCCCTACCGGGCGTCGACCTCGTTGATCTTTTCCGCTCCGAAGGTCTCCCGGAGCAGCCGTACCGCCTGCTCCTCGCTGGACTCCCGGGCGGTCTTCTCGTCGATGACCTCGTCCAACGGCTCGTCGCCCGGGTCGAACCCCTCGTAGACCGGGGTCGCCGGCGCCGCCCCGCCCGGCCGACCACCGCGCGTCGGGCCGTCGAAGTCCGGGTCGTAGGGAGGCTCGCCCGCCCATTCGGCGTCCGCGACGGGCCGGGCTGCCGCTGGGGTACGCGCACCGCGCCCCGCCGCCGCCGCGCGAGCCGCGGCGATGGCGCTGCTCACCGGTGCGTTACCGGCTGTCGCCGGCTGCCGGGCCGCCGGTGTCGGGTTGTCCCGTCCGCCCGGTTTACCGCCACCGGCCGATGCGCCGGTGCCACCCGCAACACCTGGTCCACCGCTGTTCGCGGTGCGGCCGTTCGCGGTGCGGCCGTTCGTGCTGCCGCCGTTCGTGCTGCCGCCGGTCGCGCTGGCCGATGCGGGGGCCGAGCCGGAGCCGCCCGACGCGGCGTCGGCACCTGATCCGTCGCCCGACGCGCCGCCGGGGCGGGCGGCCTCCGGCCAGTCCTCGTCATCGGTCGCCGCCGCGGCGGAGGCACCGCCGCCGGGGCGCGCCGCCTCCGGCCAGTCGTCCTCGTCATCGGCTGCGCCGGGCTGCGCTGCGCCCGGCCCACCCGCACGGTCTGCGGCAGCGGGCTGGGCTCCGCCCTGCCGACCTGCACCGTGATCATCCGCAGCGGTGCGCGGTGCTGCGCCCTGCTGACCCGCACCGGAGCCGCTTCCGTTCACGCCGACAGCGCCGCGCGCACCCGGGCCGGTGGCGCCGGTCGCATTCGCTGCGCTGGACGGCGCATGAGTCGGCCCAGCGGCACCGGTCGAGGTCGGTGCGACGGGCGGCGCGCTCGCCGCGCTGGCAGCAGTCGGTGCGACGGGTGATGCACTCGTCGGGCTGGTAGCAATCGGTGCGACGGGTGGTGCGCTCGCCGGGCTGGTAGCGATCGGTGCGGCCGTCGGGCTGGCAGCAGTCGGCGCGGCCGGCGGCGCGCTCGTCGGGCTGGCGGCGGGTCGGGCCGGAGCGGCCTGTTGTGAGCGCTGCGAGCCGGACAGCGACACGCCACCGCGCTCACCGGCCACCTCGCAGCGGATCTGCCAGCGCCCGCCCAACTCCTCGTAGAGCGCGTCGGTCAGCACAGCCGCATGGTCGGCCATCATCTTGGCCAGCACTGTCGACTTCACCGTCAGCACCAGCATGTCGCCGTCAAGTTCGCGTACGACCGCGTCGCGCATCAGGGCCGCGATCCGCTTGTTGGTCCGGTTGACCTTGCCGACCACGTCGGGCCAGACGCGGCGGACCGCGACCGCGTCCAACGCGGCAGCCGGCGCACCCGGTCGCGGTGGCACGGGCGTGGCCGGGTCGGGGAGCACCGCCGACGGCGGCACCACGCGACGCTGGGCGGGTGAGCCGGCGCCCGGCCCGGCGGGCGAGACAGGTGCGCCCTGATCAGCGGGTGCCGACCCGACGGTGGCACCGGGTGACGCCGGGATGGGCGAGTCGGCGGCCGAGGCCGGCACGCCCGACACTGGCGCGCCCGAGGTCGGGACGCCCGAAGCCGGTGCGTTCGACGCCGGAGCGGTCGGGACCCGGCCGGCCGAGGCCGGAGCACTCGACACCGCAGCGCTCAGGTCGGCGGCGTTCCGGGTCGGGGACGCCGCCGGGTCGACCTCCCACGGCGGTGCGGAGGTCGGGGCGTTGGTGGGTGCGGGGCCTGCGGCAGCCGGGACCGGTGGGGCCTGCTGTGGGCGTACCCCCGGGTGGGCTGCTGGCGCGAAGCCGGCGGCGGCCGGTGGCGCGTCGGTGCCGCTCAGGGTGAGCCGACGTTCCATCCGCTCCAGGCGCTGGAGCAGGCCGCCGGTGGAGTCGTCCACGCCGGGCAGCAGCATCCGGGCGCAGATCAGCTCCAGCAGCAGGCGGGGCGCGGTGGTGCCACGCATCTCCACCAGGCCGTCGTGCACGATGTCGGCGCAGCGGGACAGCGTGGCCGAGCCGAGCTGCGAAGCCTGGGCGGCCATCCGCTCGATCTGGTCGCCCGGGGCGTCGATCAGACCCTTCGCGGCGGCGTCCGGCACCTGCTGGATCACGATCAGGTCGCGCAGCCGTTCCAGCAGGTCGGCGGCGAACCGGCGCATGTCGTGCCCGGCTTCGGCGACCCGGTCGACGGTGGCGTACGCGGCGGCGCCGTCAGCGGCGGCCAACGCGTCGCACATCTCGTCGATCAGCGCCGAGTCGGTGACCCCGAGCAGCGCGACGGCCCGGGCGTAGCTGACCCCCTCCGCGCCGGCGCCGGCGATGAGCTGGTCGAGCACGGAGAGGCTGTCCCGCATGCTGCCGCCACCGGCGCGCACCACCAGCGGAAAGACCGCCGGCTCGACGGTGACCCCCTCCGCCTCGCAGAGCTGCTCCAGGTACGGGCGGACCACCTTCGGCGGGAACAGCCGGAACGGGTAGTGGTGGGTCCGCGACCGGATCGTGCCGAGGACCTTCTCCGGCTCGGTGGTGGCGAAGATGAACTTGACGTACTCCGGGGGCTCCTCGACCAGCTTGAGCAGGGCGTTGAAGCCCTGGGTCGAGACCATGTGCGCCTCGTCGATGATGTAGATCTTGAAGCGGCTGCTGGCCGGCGCGAAGAAGGCACGCTCGCGCAGCTCGCGGGCGTCGTCGACGCCACCGTGGCTTGCCGCGTCGATCTCGATCACATCGATGGAGCCGGCACCGTCGGTGGCCAGCGAGCGGCAGGAGTCACACTTGCCGCACGGCTCGGGAGTGGGGCCCTGCTCACAGTTGAGCGAGCGGGCCATGATCCGGGCGCTGGTGGTCTTGCCACAGCCGCGCGGGCCGGAAAAGAGGTAGGCGTGGTTGAGCCGCCCGCTGCGCAGCGCCTGCGACAGCGGTTCGGTCACGTGCTCCTGACCGATGACCTCAGCGAAGGTACGCGGCCGGTACTTGCGGTAGAGCGCCAGCGTCACTCGTCCCGCCTCCTCTCGACCGAGCCATTCTGCGCCGGTCGGGCGCGGGTGACCACCCACCACCCCGGGCGCCTGGGTTGCCGTGCTTGATCGACCGGGCCGCCAGGGCTTGATCGACCCCGCGCCGCGCCTGACCGACGCTGCGCCGCGCTTGATCGACTCGGCTTCCTGGAAACCGCGGTGCCCGCGTGGCCGGGACACCCGACATCACGGAAGTCGAGTGGATCAACCGGCCCACAGACAAAAAGGCCTCCCGTGCACCCGGCAGAGCTCGCTTATCCTTGCTGCCTTCCGGCCCTGGGGAGGTTCACGAGATACCGCCGCACGGGAGGTGCCGCCCAGCCTACCCGACCGCCCGTCGATCTTCAGGGGGTGGTGGGGTGGCCCGGCCGACGGAGGCCTGTATCCTGGCTCGCGGAGGATTCGCCTAGAGGCCTAGGGCGCACGCTTGGAAAGCGTGTTGGGTTTACACCCTCACGAGTTCGAATCTCGTATCCTCCGCTCGTCTGAGCTGCACGACCGACAGGGCCGGCCCCACTGGGGACCGGCCCTGACTCGTCTCCGCGCCCCGCATCCAACCCGGTGCGCCTTCCCCCTCAGGCGCGGGCGCGGGCCCAGGACAGGAAGCGGTCGGTCAGCCGACCTGGGTCAACCTCGCTGAGCTGATCACTGGCCTCGGCGTGGAGCGTCGCCAGGTAGACGGTCAACGCCAGCCGGTCGTGCCGGTATTCGCCGAGCAGCCGCAGCTTCGCCGCCGAGCACGGCCAGGCGATGCCGCACGCCGCGCAGCGCCAGGTGGGTCGGGTCGGCAGATGGTTCCGGTAGCGGCGGCGGGGCACAGGCGAACCTCCTTCGCGGTGGACGGGGGTCGCCCCGTCGGGGCGACCCCCGGACTGACGCCGACCGCCGGGCTCCTGCGCCTCCACCGGTCACGCCGTCTTCTGCGGACCACTCTCTGGCGCGTCACCGGACAGGTACACCGCGTAGCGATATGGTCCTCAGATATTCGAGACATCCGATGGAGGTGCCGTGAACGATGCGCTTCGGGTGGCGCTCAGCGACACCGGGCACACCACCGAATCCCTCGCCGAGACGGTCGGCGTCGACCCGAAGACCGTGGGGCGCTGGTTGACCGAGGGGCGCATCCCGCACCCCCGGCACCGCCTGGCGGCAGCCGAGGCCCTTCACAAGGACGTGTCGGACATCTGGCCGGACACTTCAAGACGTCGTGACCCCATCTGGTTTCGTCCGTGGCAGGAGATCGAGCGCGAGGCTGTGTCACTGCGCTGGTACGAGTCGACCGTGCTGCCGGGGTTGTTGCAGACCGAGGCGTACGCCAGGGCGGTGCTGAGCGGCGCGGGCCTGATCCCCCGGGGTGACATCGAGCGGCACCTCACGGTCCGGCTCGGCCGGCAGGGCGTGCTCAGGCGAGATGACCCGCCGCAGTTCACGGCGGTCGTCGACGAGGCGGTCATCCGTCGCCCGGTGGGCGGCGGATCGACAATGCGCGAGCAACTGTTGGCCGTCGTCGCGGCGTGCGCCGAGCCGCACATCCGGGTGCACGTCGTGCCCAGCGCGGTCGGCGCCTACGCCGGGTTGAACGGCCCGTTCGTGATCGCACACAGCCATGACCACCGGGTCGCCGGTTACTTGGACAACCAACTCCAGGGACAAGTCGCTAGCGACCCCGAGGACATCGCGGCCATGATGGCGGCATGGGAGAACGTGCGCGGGGAGGCGCTGTCCCACTGGCAGTCGGTCGACCTGATGAGGGAAGTGGCGCAGACATGGAGCTGAACGGCGCACGGTGGCGTAAGAGCAGCCGCAGCAGCGGCAACGGTGGCGCATGTGTCGAGGTCGCCGACAACCTGCCCGGCGTCGTCGGCGTACGGGATTCCAAGGACCCGACCGGCCCGGCGCTCACCTTCGCGCCGGCGACCTGGCGCGCGTTCGTCAGCCGGCTCGCCATGCGGCTCTGACCAGGGCCTCAATCCGTCGTACACATGTTCTATCCACAGGCTGTGGACAGGGCTTGTGTCAGGAGCCGTCGCGGAGATCGGCGAGGCGTTCCGGCCGAAAGCTGATCTCGTCGAAGGTCATGCTGCACCCGTCGCCGGTCGGCGACTGGCCGGCGAAGCCGATCCGGTCGCGGGTCGTCTCGCCGTCGAAGCTGAACACGCGGATCAACTGCCAGGTCGTGCCGTCGACTGAGGCGTGGTACGCGTAGACCCGGCCAATTCGCGAGACGCGCAGCCACACCGATCGGTCCGCCACGACGAAGGCGTTTGCGTCGTCGGCGACACCACGGCAGATGACGGAAACGATCGAGTTCTCACCCTCGGGTGAGAACTCGAAGCACAACTTGCCCCAGCACCGCTCGTCACGCCAGATCAGCAGCACCCCGGCGTCGAAGGTGGCGGCGAAGGCGACGCTGACCCGGGCGCTGAACTGGAAGTCACCCTCCGGCGGCAGGTCACCCAGCAGCGTCGCCGCGTTGAGGATGGGCGCGGCGTTCTCGTCCCCGTCGACGCCGACTCCGCTCGGGTCGATGAAGATGTCTGTGCGCGGCTCCGCCGACACCGTCACGGCGCCGGTCGTCTCGTCCACCCGCCAGAGCCCCTCGGGTGAGGGCACGAGCGGAGACGGCACACCGGGGACGGTCAGTTGGTCAGCCATGACCAGGACCGTACAACGGGTCCCGGCAGGGAGTCTGTCGCCGCTGGGCGGGTACGGTCCGGGAATCGACGCCGGCTCGCCGGAAACCGTCGTACACATGTTCTATCCACAGGCTGTGGACGGCGGAGGGTCTGATGGCTTACCAGCTCAGCGCGGTGGTCGCGGACGCCGAGCTGCTCCGCGAGCAGACCGCCGAGCTGGATCACGCGGTCCTCGGCGAGCTGCGCCAGGATTTCGGGTTGTTGCCGGTCACGCCGCAGTTGGTGGTGGAGCTGACCGGGTCGCTGCCGGATTTCGCGACGGACGACCGGAGCACCGAGCACCCGTTCGGCCTGGTGCTGTCGCCGACGCTGACCGAGTCGCTGACCCGCTGGTCAGAGGCGGGGCCGGTGGCATACCTGGAGGCGGAGTTCGGCGGTGGCACCGGCTACCAGTCGGCGGCGGTGTGGCTGGGCGGGACGCTGTCGTGGGGCCCAGGCTTCGACGACGTGTTGGACGCGCCGCGCGAGCAGTGGCCGATCAACGCGGCGCTGACCCGGCTCGGTGTCGAGCCCGGCGAGTGGATCGACCCGTTCGCCGAACTGGGGTTGCACCTGGAGCGCAACACCGAGGGTTGGCTGGCGCACGGGCGGCGTCGACTCAGCGCCGACTACTGGGATGAGCTGGTCGAACAGTGGGAAAATCAGTAATCCGGCGAACGCCAGCAACCTGAGCGCCCTCGTTCCGTTGGGGACTGGGGGATTCCATGAAATTGCGACAATTTGCTTTTATAGCCATGCTGATGACGGCTGCCTCGATCGCTGGCAGCGGCGTACCGCCAACCGGGTCGATCCCGCACGGCCGGCCCGCCGGCAGCGTGGAGATCATCGACCTGAACGGCCTGCGCAACATCGAGTTCGGTGACACCGAGGATGAGCTGACCCAGCGCGGCATCCTGCGTACCAGCCTGGACGCCTGCGGGCCGATGCTCGTCGGCCACGACACGGTCAGCCCGGTCTTCATGGACGACAGACTGGTGCTGCTCTGGGTCGGCGACCCGATGCGGACACCGGAGGGCATAACGGTGGGCTCGCCCGTCGACCAGGTCTGGGCCCGCTACCAGTTGGTGACCAGACTCGATGCTCCACAGGGGACGCACCGTCTCGACGGGTTGCTCGCCCGCAGCGGCGACCGCGCGTACCTGTTCCTGCACGACGGGCGCACGGTCCGAAAAACCATCGCGGGGTACGCCGACTGGGCCCGCCGCCTCTTCGACGAGGGCGTCGGCCCCTGCTGAGCCGCCGGTCAGCGAGGGCCCGACAAGCCGATTGTCGGTGATCGACCTTCGTGAAACTATCTCCTCGCTCGCGCAGATCGCGCGACTCTCACGGGGAGCAAAGCGTGCGGACAACCATGTTCAAACCACTGTGGAGACACCTGCTGAGGTGCACGGCTGTGGCCGCCCTCAGCGCCGCCGGGACGGGCCTGTTGGCCGCTCCTGCCACCGCCGCCCCGACGGGCGAGCCGTCGGCCCGACCGGCAACAACGACCGAGCAGTCACGCCCGGCAACCGTGCCGGCGGAAGCACCGGTCACCCCTGCGCCCCCCGCTCCGGCCCGGGCCACCAAGACCCCGCCGAAGGTCGACAGCACATCCGCCACCTGTGGCGGACAACTTCCGCTGGGCAAGGTCACGAACTGCGCCTCGATCGCAGGCTCCGCGAAGCAGACCTGGACGATCACCTCCACGGTTGACCAGGACACCCTGTTCATTCGGCTTCGACAGATCTCGGGTGACAGCGTCGGCGCCGAAGTCAAAGGCCCCGATGGCGCCAACGTCTGTTACGTCAGCTCCTACCTGACGGACTGCGAGCTCGACGCCGCGGGCACCTACACGGTGACGGTGGCTCTCAGCTACAACACCGGCGAGGGCGCCTACTCGCTGTCGGCGGAGTCGATGCGGACCCCCTCCACCTGCACCGATCTGCCCAAGAGCTTCTTCTCCTTCGCCTCGACCGGACGCAGCGGCACGCTGCCCGCCGGGCTGGCCGCCCGCTGCTTCACCTTCAAGCAGCCCGCCGACACGGTCCTGCACCTGGCCGACCCGGGCGGCGCCGAGGACATCCAGGGCCGCATCCTCAACGGGCAGTTCCAGCCGGTCTGCTCGGTGCGCTATCCCACGGAATGCACGCTCCAGGGCGCCGGGCCGTACCGGCTCTTCCTTGAGGAGACCTACGGCAACAAGGCTGCCTACACCCTCAAGATGCCGCGGATCTCGCAGTCCGTCGGATGCCCGGCCCTGCCCTTGGCCGCCTTCGGAGACCCGGACTCGGCGGTCGGGACCGGCACCGTGCCGCCGAACCAGGGGATCAGCTGCCAAGCGCTGCGGGTCACCACCCCCGGCCGCCTGCTCGTCCGCATGGATCAGTACGCAAACCAGTACCTCGACTGGCGGGTGTACGACGACGCGGGACAGGTGGTGTGCACGGAGTTCGACTCCTCGCGGTCCTGCGCCGCACCGACGGCCGGCTCCTACACGCTGGTGTTGCAGAACTGGAACTGGGAACCGGCCGCCTACCGGTTGGCGGTGGCCCGGCTCGACCAGCCCGAGGGCTGCGCCACCCCCACCGGGCTCGCGTGGGATCAGCCGACCCTGACGGTGCACCAGACCTCAGCCGTGCAGACCAACTGCCAGCCGTTCCACGGCGAGGCCGGTGAGCGGGTCATGGTCTACCGCGCCCCGGACCGGTACAACGACGTCTCCTCCTGGCTCGCCGACGAGCAGGGTGCCGTCATCTGCACCGAATCATCGGAGGAGGACGGCTGTGTCCTCCCGTCGACCGGCACCTACCGGGTCGTCTCCTACCTCTCGCGGTGGGACCCTGAGGACACCGACCTCACCTACCGGATGCAGGTGCACACCCTCTCGGACGCGACCGGCTGCCCGACGGTCACGCCCGGGGCGTACAACACCGCCCCGGCCGGCCCGCTCGGCGCCGTCCGCTGCCGCGTCCTGGACCTCCCCGCCGCCGGCACCTACCGGGTCAAGGCGGTCGGGGAGAACAACTACCGGCAGTACGCGAACGTCTACGACAGCACCGGCCACCGGGTGTGCACGGACGTGTGGTGCCAGGTCCCCGCCGCCGGCAGGTACACGCTCGTGCTCGGTGGCGGCGACCCGGGATCGGTGATCGACGAGAACCTGCGGTACCACCTCGCGGTGTTGCCGTGGTTGCCGTCCGACTGCCGGCCGGCCTCCGACACCGGCTGGCAGGACGCACCGGTACGAGGGCAGCTCACCACCCCGGCGCAGTTCGACTGCCTCCAGCTGAGCAGCCCTTCCGGTTCCGTCATCACCGAACTGCTTCCCGGCGATGCCACCGGAGCCGGCTCGCCCGACGTGACGGTGATCGACTCCACCGGGGCCTTCATGTGCGACTCGTCCTGGGGGCTGCGCCAGGCCCACTGCGAGCTGACCGGCCAGGCGCCGTTCCTCGCCGTGGTCAACTCGCGCGACGGTGCCTCGGACGGGCCGTACTCGCTCGCGTTCGCACGTACCGATGGCCCGCCTGCCTGCCCGACCCTGCCGGCGGGTGCGACGGGCGCCACCGTGGCGACCGGCGCGGACCGGTTCGGAGTCTGCCTCTCGATCCCGGCCGACGCCCGCGCCGCCACGGAGTCGATCACGTGGACGCGGACCGACGGGGCCGGTGACGCTCGTTTGTCGGTATTCGACTCGAAGGGCATTCGGTACTGCGGCCCGACCGGCTACGCCGTCGAGCGGACGATCACCTGCACCCTGCCGGACGGCCCGGTCGCGGTGATCCTGGAGGCGGACGGTGTCGACGCCACGTATCGGCTGACCCACCGCGACGCCAGCACCCCCGGCGCGTGACGGGCGGCGAGCCGGCTCTCCGCTCGGAGAGCCGGCTCGCCGGACACCACGTGTTCAGCGGCCGAACGCCCGCCAGAAGTCGTACGAGTGGGCTGTCGCGAAATCCGTCGTGCCCGACCCGCCGCCATCGGCCAGCACCCGGACGTAGGGGGAACCGCTGCCCAGTCGGGGCCAGCCCGCCCGCCCCGTCCGGGCGAAGTCGGTCCAGGTCCGGACCATGGTGTCGGCGAGCCGCCGCTGGGTTGGCGTGAGCGCCTCGGCGTAGTCGACAGTGAACAGGTACGGCAGTTCGGCGCAGTGGTACGCGCCGGCGGCAAACGTGGGCTCAGGCTCCTTGGTGAAGAACGGCGCATCCCCGTCGGCGAACTCGTACGCGAACGTCGGCACCCGTCGGGCGAACGCCACCGCCGCGGAGTAGACCGGCTCGGCGTAGTCGTGATCGGTCAGCACCGCGCCCAACGTCGCGCTGGCCGGTTGCGCGTCGTCGCGCGGATAGCGGGCCAGCACCTTCTCGGCACGGTCACCGAACATGGCGCGTACCTGGTCGCGGTACTGCTCGTCGCTGAGCGGGCACGACTCCGGCTCCTGGTCCGGCTTCGGCGGCTCCGCGCAGTTGAGCCCGCTGCGCTCGATGCCCCACACCACGAGCCGGGACTCGTTCCGATTCATCCCGGTCAACACCGGCACCGGGTGCAGCCTCCCGGTCGTCAGCGCGTACGCCGGGTCGACCGGCAGCGTGCGGCCGTCGACGGCCGGGCCGAGGTCGACCCCCGCGCCCGGATAGCCGACGGTCCCGATGAGCAGGGCCGGGTCCTGCCCGCGCAGGCAGGCCGCGACCACACCCGGGTCGGTGCAGCCGACCCGCCGGGCGAACTCCTCGGCGGCACTGATCGCCTCGGCCCGGGTCTGGACCGGCTTGGCGCACGAGTTGCTCTGCATGATCGCGCGATGGAACAGGCCCGCGGCGGCCGGCGCGGCGAGCTGCGCGCAGACGCTCGTCGCCCCGGCGGACTGGCCGAACAGGGTGACGTTGCCCGGGTCACCACCGAAGGCAGCGGCGTTGCGCCGCACCCAGCGCAGTGCGGCCTGCTGGTCCTGCAACCCGAAGTTGCCGGTGATCCCGCCCGCGTCGGCCAGCGCCGGATGCTCCAGGAAACCGAGCGCGCCCAGCCGGTAGTTCAGCGTGACGACGATGACGTCGCCACCGGCCGCCAGTCGTTGCCCGCCGTACACGTCTCCGCTACCGAACCGGAAGTCCCCGCCGTGCAGCCACACCATGACCGGTCGAGGCGATCGCGCGGCCGGTCGCGGGGTGGTGACGTTCAGGTAGAGGCAGTCCTCGGACTCCGACGGTGTGTCCATCGGCAGCCCCTGTAGTTGCGCGCACGCAACACCCGGTCGCGTCGCGTCCCGTACACCCGTCCATGTCGGACCGGGCTGCGGTGGGGCCCAGCGCAACGGACCCAGCGGCGGGCGCGCGTACGGGATCCCCTGGAACGACAGGTGATCCGCCGCGACACTGCCGCGCAGCGCGCCCTGGTCGGTCCGGACGACGGCCCCGCTCCGGCGGTCGTCTGCCGCCGCCGGGCCGACGGCTGTCGCTGGCGCAAGCAGCGCGACAGCGCCCAGAGCGGCAACCCACCGGGGGTACGGGAATCTGGTCATGGTCTCCCCAATCGTCTGAGCCGGTACGGCGTACGCACCGGGTTGGGACGAGCATGTCGACCTGAGACCCACCCGGCCAGGGAGCTCTAGTACGCCGAGGCGGGAGCAATGCGAGATGCGACGGGACGCCTGCCGGCGCTCTAGTGCGCTACGGTCACCCGGAGACCGGTGGGAGGGCGACAGTGGCGCAGATCGACGAGTCCACTCCCCCTTATCTGCGCATCGTCGCGGAGTTGCGGCGGCGCATCACGGCAGGCGAGTTGAGCCCCGGCGACCGAGTGCCGTCCACCCGGCAGATCGTCCGGGAGTGGGGGGTCGCCATGGCGACCGCCAGCCGCGCCCTCACCGTCCTTCGACAGGAGAGCCTGGTGCGGGCGGTGCCGGGGGTGGGCATGGTGGTGACCGGCACCGAGCCGCCCTCACCCGGTCGGAGCGGGCGGGCCAGTGTCCGTCGTGGGCCGGCCCACGGGCTGACCCGCGACCAGGTGGTGCGGGCAGCCATGGAGATCGCCGACGCCGAGGGGTTGGCGGCGCTGAGCATGCGCCGCATCGCCACCGAGTTGGACGCACCCACCATGTCGCTGTACCGGCAGATCCGGGGCAAGGAGCAGCTTCTGCTGCTGATGGCGGACGCGGCCTTCGCCGCGCATCGGCTGCCCCAGAGGATCCCGTCCGGCTGGCGAGCCCAACTGGAGTTGCTCTGCCGGCTTCAGTGGTCGATCTATCAGCGGCATCCGTGGCTGGCCCAGGTGATCTCGCTGACCCGCCCACTGATGGCGCCGCACGCCGTCGCGCACACCGAATGGGCGCTGCAAGCCCTCGCCGGGCACGGCCTGGACCCGCACACCCAGCTCCACCTGGTCGCCGCACTGGCCAACCACGTACGCGGCACCGCGGTCAACCTGGAACGGGAGGCCGAGGCGGAACAGGACACCGGTCTCACCGACGACGAGTGGATGACCGCCCAGGCTGACGTGCTGGGCGGGCTGCTCGCGGCTGGCGAGTTTCCGCACCTGGCCCGACTCACCCGGACGGCGGTCGACCTCAACGTCGAGAGCCTCTTCGAATTCGGCCTGCAACGGCTGCTCGACGGGGTGGCGGCACTGGTCGGGCGCTGAGCGCTCAGACCGTCCCGGTAGCTTGCTCGGGCAGCCGCGCCCCGGACGCCGCGGCGAAACCGGCGAGCGCGATCTCCGCGGCCTGTCGCAGGTCTTCCCGGCTGACACCGGCGGCGGCATGCACCGCCTGCCCCTCGCTGACGATCATGACGAAGCGGGCGAGCGCGACCGGGTCGGCCTGAGCGGGTAGGTCGCCTTCGGCGACAGCGCGGGCAAACCGGTCGGCAAGAGCCCCTTCGCCGGCCAGGCGGCTGGCGGCGAGGAACCCGGCGACGGGTGCGTTCTCGCTGGAGCAGGCGGTGCCGCCCTGGATCGAGAGGCACCCGGCCGGACGGTCGGGCCGGGTCACGGCGAGCACGTTCTCCCGCAGCAGGGTGGCGACCACCTCGTACGCGGTGGGTTGGGCGAACGCGCTCCGGGCGTACGCCATGTCCTTTTCGGCGTAGCGGGCCACGGCCTTGCGGAACAGCTCCTCCTTGCCCCCGTAGGCGGCGTAGAGGCTGGGTTTGTTGATGCCCATCGCGGCGGTGAGGTCGCTCACCGACGCGCCCTCGTACCCCTGACGCCAGAACACCTCCACTGCGCGCTCCAGCGCCTCGTCGGCGTCGAAACCCCGTGGTCGCCCTCGCTCTGGCACGGCCACCACCTCCCTGGGTCCACCCTACCCGCGGCCCAACCGATCGGTACAGAAATTTGCGGACGCCGCCGCCGGTTGCTACGGTCGGATCCGTACCGCTCGGTACAGAATAGGTGGGAGGACGGCGTGGCGAATCACTTGAACACCCCGCTACCTGCGGTCGGGCTCTGGAGCATGGAGCTACGCGGTGCCGCCGAACCGGCCATTCGGGACGCGGCGACCGAACTCGACGAACAGGGCTTCCGGGCACTGTGGGTGCCCGGCCTGGACGGTGGCGGGGCCGTGGACGACGTCGGACACCTCCTGGGAGCCGCGCCGCACGCCACGATCGCACTGGGAGTGCTGGCGATCTGGGGCCAGGACCCGACGGCTCTGGGCGACCGGCTGGCCGCGCTGGACGCCGCGCACGGACCCCGGACGGTCTTCGGCTTCGGGGTCAGCAACGCCCACTCCGCCGCCCAGGCCGGCCAGGACTACGGCCGACCGGTGGAGTCGATGAGCCGCTGGCTGGATTCCCTGGACGCCGCGCCACGGCCGGTTCCCGTCGAGCGCCGCATCCTCGGTGCGCTCGGGCCGAGGATGGCGGACCTGGCTGCCGACCGGACGGCCGGCTGGCACCCGTTCATGGTGACCCCGGACTACAGCGCCGTGCAGCGCGAACGCGTGGGGGCGCAGCCGCTGATCGCACCGCACCTGGCCGTCGTCCTCGACAAGAACCCGGAGCGGGCCCGCGCTGCCGCCCGGGCGGGGATCGGCATGTTCATCGGCTTTCCGACCTACCGGGCCAACCTGGCCCGCCTCGGGTTCACCGACGACGACCTGGTCGCCGGCGGGAGTGACCGCCTGATCGACGCCCTCGTCGCGTGGGGCGACCTGGACGCGGTGGCCACGCGCATCCGGGAGCACCTGGACGCGGGCGCGAACCACGTCGCCCTCCACGTGCTGCGACCCGACGACCCGGGCCGGCCGGCGCTGCCCCTGCCGCAGTGGCGCGACCTGGCCGCCCTCCTGCCGAGCTTCACCCCGGCCCCCGCAACCCATTGACCACCGGCCGCAACGGCCGGCCGGACCACCCGCACCGCAACAAGAGGAGATCCATCGTGGGACAGCTCGACGGCAAGACCGCCCTCGTCACCGGGGGCACCACGGGCATCGGCCTGGCCACCGCCCGCCGATTCGCCGCCGAAGGCGCGTACGTCTTCGTCACCGGCCGGCGCAAGGGCCCGCTGGACGAGGCCGTGGCCAGCATCGGCACCAACGCCACCGGTATCGCCAGTGACGTCGGCAACCTCGACGACCTGGACCGGGTGATGCGGGCGATCGAGGACCGGGGCGCCGGGCTGGACGTGGTGTTCGCCAACGCCGGCGGCGGCGAGTTCCTCCCGCTCGACTCGATCACGGTCGAACACATCGCCAGCACCTTCGACACCAACATCTACGGCACCGTCTTCACCGTGCAGAAGGCCCTGCCCCTGCTCAATGAGGGTGCCTCGATCGTGCTGACCGGCTCGACGGCCGCCAGCAACGGCACCCCGGCGTTCAGCGTCTACGCCGCGTCCAAGGCCGCCATCCGCTCGTTCGGCCGCACCTGGGCCGCCGAGTTGGTCGGCCGGAACATCCGAGTCAACACCCTGGTCCCCGGCTCGACCGAGACCCCCGGGCTCGCGGGTCTGGCGCCCAGCCCCGAGGAGGCCCCCGGCCTGCTCCAGTCCATTGCCTCGGGCGTGCCCATGCGCCGGATGGCCCACCCGGACGAGATCGCCAACGCGGCGCTCTTCCTCGCCTCCGACCAGAGCAGCTTCATGACCGGTGGCGAGCTGTTCGTCGATGGCGGCGAGCAGCAGCTCTGAGCGAAGCGCCCGGCCGGTCCTCGCGGATCGACCGGGCGCTCGTCTACCGCCACCCCGGCTCGGCGTTCAGACGGTCGGGAAGAACCAGAGGACATCGCTCAGGCCGCTGTCGTTCGACACGACGATGTCGTCGCGCCCGTCCCCGGTGAAGTCGTCCACGACGGGCACGCCGGGCACGTTGGGCGTGGCCAGGGTGATCGGGGCCTGGAAGGTGCCGTCACCGTTGCCGAGCACCACCAGCACGCCGTAGTAGCCGCCGCCGAACGCGAGATCCGCCCGACCGTCCCCGTCGAAATCGCCGCCGGTCGCGTTCCGCTCACCCTGTCCGAAGAATTGGGTGCGCTCCTCGGCGAAAGTGCCATCGCCGTTACCCGCCAGATAGAGCGCGTCACCCCATTCGGCTCCCGGTACGAGCGCGTCGACCCGGCCGTCAGTGTCGAAGTCGGCAACCACGGCCGGGTTACGCGCGCTCCCCAGTTCCCTCCACACCCCGGGTGCAAATGTGCCGTTCCCGGTGTTCAACCAGGTCACCACCCGGCCGTACACGCCGCCGGTCGCCACCAGGTCGACGTGACCGTCCCCATTGAGGTCGGCGCCGGTCAGCCCGTTGTTGGCGGTCGGCTCGGCCGCCAGAGTCGCACCGAGGGCGAACCGGCCCCGCCCGTCGTTGCGCAGCACCTGGACCTGTTCCCGCCCGGCGAGGGTCAGCGCCAGGTCGACGTCCCGGTCACCGTCGAAGTCGGCCGCCACCAGGTTGCGGGGGATGCTGTTCACGGCCAAGTCGATCACCCGAGGCGCGTGGAAACGGCCGTCGCCTCGGCCGAGAGCGATCACCACCTGGTTGAGACCGATGTCGACGACCGTGGCGACCAGGTCCCGCCGGCCGTCGCCGTTGACGTCGGCGAGCGCGACCGAGCGGGGCGCGCCGCCGAGGGCCACCACGCTCCTCGCGCGGAAGCCGGTCGCCCCCTGGCCGAGCAGGATCGAAACCCGGTCCGCGTCCGGGTGCGCGACCGCCAGGTCGGGCCGCCCGTCGCCGTTGAGATCACCGGTGGCCATGGCACCCGGCACGGCGCCGGTCGCCACGTCGACCGGTGGGCCGAAGCTGGCGGTCGCGGCGGCCGCGGCGGCCGGGGTGACGGCCGTCAGCAACGCGACGACCAGGGCGGGCACCCCTAGGGTACGGATTCGCATGCGTGATCCTCCCGTGACGATGTACCCGGACCGGGTCCATCGCCCGCCCGGGCAGGGACGAGCCTCGCGCGCGGTGAGATAACGCCGGGTTAAGCCGGCACTAACTCGATCACCTCGCCCATTGGCTGAGACCACTGGCGAAAGCGCCCGGCCGATCCTCGCGGATCGTCCGGGCGCTTTCGCACTTCAGAGCGGTGGCGGAGGGATTTGAACCCTCGGAGGGCGTTAACCCTCACACGCTTTCGAGGCGTGCTCCTTAGGCCGCTCGGACACGCCACCGCCGACGAGGGTACAGGACCGCTGGTTCCGACGCCGAACCGGTATCGCCCGTGCCGGCCTGGCAGGATCTTTGCCATGAGTACGCACATCGGCGCGAAGCCGGGCGAGATCGCCGAGCGGGTCCTGATGCCGGGCGACCCCCTGCGGGCCAAGTGGATCGCAGAGACCTACCTCGAGGGCGCCACCTGCTACTCGACGGTCCGGGGCATGCTGGGTTTCACCGGCCGCTGGAACGGCGTCGAGGTTTCCGTCCAGGGCTCCGGCATGGGCATGCCGTCGGCCTCCATCTACGCACACGAGCTGATCAACGAGTACGGCGTGAAGACGCTGATCCGCGTCGGCTCCTGTGGTGCCCTCAGCACCGACCTGCAACTGCGGGACGTGGTGGCGGCCATCGGGTCCTCCACCGACTCCAACATGAACCGGATGCGCTTCGACGGGCTGATCGACTACGCCCCGGTGGCCGACTTCGGGCTGCTGCGTACGTCGGTCGAGGTGGCTGAGCGGCGCGGCATCACGATGCACGTCGGGCCGATCCTGGCGGCGGACGCCTTCTACACCGACCGGCCGGACCTCTACGACACGCTCGCCGACTACGGCGTGCTGGCGGTGGAGATGGAGTCGGCGGCGCTCTACACGATCGCCGCCCGCTTCAAGGCCCGCGCGCTGACCGTGCTGACCGTCAGCGACCACATCAAGACCGGCGAGAAGACCACCTCCGAGGAGCGGGAGCAGACCTTCAGCCAGATGGTCGAGATCGCCCTCGACACGATCATCGCCTGACCCGTCCGGGCGGCGTCACCGCGGAGAGCGTGATGACTGTGTGGCATAAATATGCCTCACAGTCATCACGCTCTTCGGCATCAGGCCGGCCCGATCCCGCCACGCCAACCCGCGCCACGCCACGCGAGCCCGATCCAGCCACCCAGGTGACACGGCGGCCAGCGCCCACGTCGGCGAGAGGCGAGCGGCGAGCGGCCCGGCCTCAGCGGAAGAACGCTCGCAGCACGGCGGCGGTCTCGGCCTCCAGCACCCCGCCGTAGACCTCGGGGCGGTGGTTGAGCCGGCGGTCACGCAACACGTCCCAGAGCGATCCAGCTGCGCCGGTCTTGGGCTCCCACGCGCCGAAGACGACGGTGGAGACCCGGGCCAGCACCAGCGCACCAGCGCACATGGTGCACGGTTCGAGGGTGACCACCAGGGTGCAGCCGTCCAGCCGCCACCGGCCGACCTGCTCGGCACCTCGGCGCAGGGCCAGCACCTCGGCATGGGCGGTGGGGTCGCCGGTCAGCTCCCGCTCGTTGCGCCCGATGGCCAACTCGGTCCCGTCCGGCCCGTAGAGCACCGCGCCCACCGGCACGTCGTCCACATCCGTGGCACCGGTGGCAGCGTCGGCAACGCCCGTGACGGCGACCTCCAGGGCGCGGCGCATCCACAGCTCGTGCCGCTGCCGCCGGCCGACTTCGCCCGGGTCGGCCAGGCCCTCGTGGGCGCCCGGGCCGGCGTGGCCCACCGCACCGGGGGTCGGCTGCCCGGGCCGGATCGACTCCAGCGACGGATCGGTGGCGTCGGCCGGCTCAGACCTCACGCAGCTCCTCGACCTCGTCGACGCAGCCGAGCACCTGGCAGATCTCGGCGGTGACGTCCGCCGGCATCATGCCCTCGTGCGTACACAGGGTCAGCAGCTTCTGCGCGGAGATGCCCAGGTTGGCCAGCAGGTCGGCATCGCCCACCGGGTCGGCCTCCGGGTCGACGACGGGCTGCTCGCTCTCCTCGTCACCACTCGTCACCGGGCGCGGCTCCTCGTCGCCGTCGAGCCCGGTGACCGAGGTCTTCAGGTCACCGACCAGCAGCGAACCAAGAGGGGACTCCTCGGCGAACGCGGAGTCCGAACCGAACACCCGCAGGTCGTCGCCCTCGTCGAGACGAAGGACCACCAGATAGGCGTCATCGGCCTCGACGAACAACAGCGACACGTCGGCCTCCAGGTCGACGTCACGCAGTCGGTCAGCGACCTCGTCGATGTCGGTGGCGCCACGCAGGCTGACCTCGGCGGCGGTCCAGCCACTGTCGTCGCGCACCACGGCCGCAGCGAAGTACGACACGGTCCCCCCAATAGCCCCTCGGCACAACGCCGACCCGTTACGCGTGCACGTTAGCCGGTCGGGTCGGCAGGCGACCGGTCAACGCCCCGAAGCGCCGGTCATTCCTGACAAAGTCGGATCAGCCGACGACCCGACGGCGGGTGGCGATGAGCTGGCGCAGACGCTCGGTGCGCTGCCGCTGCGGTCGGCTGCGCTGACGGACCGCGCGGGCGCCCGCCAACTCGGCCAACAACTGAAGGCGGCGGCGGGTGCGATCCGGGTCCTGTCGCGGGGTGGTCCAGGCCATAGTGCCGAGCGTGCCGAGTCTCGGCGGCCACGTCAAGACGGCGTTCGCTACGCAGCCAACCGGGCACACGGCGCAGTCATGGACACTCGTTTCGGAGCCGTTTCGGCACTGTCACGGGAGCAGTCGGTGACGCAGTCGGCGGTCACCACAACGGCCAGTCACCGCTGGTTCCCCAGCGGACCGCCAGCACGGCGGCGGCGATGCTCCAGCCTCCCGCCGTGACGATGGCGACCCCGGTGGCGACCCCTCGGTCGCCATAGCGGACCAGCACCAGGGCGGTCAGCCACGCCAGCAGACCGGCCACCACCGTCCACCACGCGTAACTGGCCACATCGGTGCCGAGCAGCCCGAACAACAGGAACCAACCGGCCGCCGCGCCGCCGCCAGCGGCGACACCACCGCCGGTGACCGGGTGCGGCTCGCGGTAGGTGGGCCGGGCCGGCGGGCCGGCGGGGAAAAGACCCGAGGGGATACGCGCCACCGGGCGGACGAAGGCACCGGGATCCGAGCCAGGTTCTGGTCGGGCGATGGTCACCGTCGCTGCCCTCCCTCACGCGCGTCGCTCGTGCCCACGGTACCGGCTCTGCCAGGATGACCGGATGCCGTCGCCGACGATCGGCCGCCGCGCGCGTCCGGCGTACCCGATCCTGCTGCTGCTCGTCCCGGTGCTGGCCGCCGGCTGCGCGACGACCCGGCCGGGGGTGCCGGCCGACGGCGCCGCGCCCACGCCGCCGGCGGTCTGGGCGACCGCCGAGCAGCCGGCGGCACCGTCGCCGTCGGCTGCCACCCCGACCCCGGCCTCGACACCGTCGTCCGCCGGGCCGTCGGCGACGGCACCGCGCGCCGGGCTGCGGCATGTCTTCCCGGTACGCGCCGGCAACGTCGACTACCACCCGACGCACGGGGCATATCCGGCCACGGATCTCTTCGCCGACTGTGGTGAACCGTTCGTCGCGGTGACCGACGGGACGGTGCTGGAGGTGAGTCGGGTCGACCGGTACTCGAAGCGAGGGCCGCAGGGCCCGGAGAACGGCGGTCTGTCGGTCTCCCTGCTCGGCGACGACGGGGTGCGCTACTACGGCTCGCACCTGAGTGCCGTGTCCGGCGGGGTCGACGCCGGGGTGCGGGTCCGCGCCGGGCAGCAGCTCGGCAAGGTGGGGCGCACCGGCAACGCCAACAACGTGTGCCACGTGCACTTCGGCATCTCGCCGCCGTGTGCGGGCAAGGACGGTTGGTGGATTCGGCGCGGGGTGCTCTGGCCGGCCCGCTACCTGGATTCCTGGCGACGCGGCGGCAATCGGGAACCGGCCACCGAGGTCACCGCGTGGCAGCGCAAACACGGCTGTCCGAAGGCTCCCTGACCGGCGCGGCACCGACTAGGTTCGGTGGGATGAAGGCCCGGGACCCCATCGCCGACCTGCGCCGGATCGCGTTCCTGTTGGAGCGTGCGAACGAGGCCACCTATCGGGTCCGGGCGTTCCGGTCGGCGGCGAAGGCGCTGGCCGGCCTGCCTGCGACCGAGGTGGCCGACCGGGCCGGCAACGGCACGCTCACCGAGCTGGCCGGGGTTGGTGACGTCACGGCCCGCTGCGTGGCGGAGTCGCTGGCCGGTGAGGAGCCGGTCTACCTGCGGCGGTTGGTGGCGACCGAGGGCAGCGACCTGGATGCCGAGGCGACGGCGCTACGCGCCGCTTTGCGGGGCGACTGCCACACCCATTCGGACTGGTCCGACGGCGGCTCGCCGATCGAGGAGATGGCGCTGGCCGCTGTGGAGTTGGGCCACGAGTACCTGGTGCTGACCGACCACTCGCCACGACTGACGGTGGCCCGGGGCCTGACCGCGGCCCGGCTGCGCCGGCAACTCGACCACGTCGCGCAGGTCAACGCGGCGCTGCCCGAGGGTTTCCGGATCCTCACCGGGATCGAGGTGGACATCCTCGCGGACGGCTCACTCGACCAGGACGACGAGCTGCTGGCCCGGCTGGACGTGGTGGTCGGGTCGGTGCACAGCAACCTCAAGGACGAGCGGTCGAAGATGACCCGTCGCATGCTGACCGCGGTCGCCAACCCGCACCTGGACATCCTCGGCCATGTCACCGGTCGGATGGTGTCGTCCCGCCCGGCCGGAGTGACCGGCCCGGGCGACCGGGGTCACCGGGCCCGGACCCGGGCGGAGAGCGATTTCGACGCGGACGCGGTCTTCGCCGCCTGCGCCGAGCACGACACCGCCGTCGAGATCAACTCTCGGCCGGAGCGCCAGGATCCACCGAAGCGGCTGATCCGCCGCGCGCTGGAGGCGGGCTGTCGGTTCGCCATCAACACCGACGCCCACGCGCCCGGCCAGCTCGACTGGCAACGGTTCGGCTGCGAACGGGCCGCCCTCTGCGGCGTCCCCGCCGACCGGGTGGTCAACACCTGGTCCGCCGAGCAACTCGTGGACTGGACCCACAACCACGCCTGACCTGGACGCCCCGCCCGCCCCCTTCCGCGGGCCGGCCGGCGGTGACCGGCCCTCCAGGGACCAACCCCTCCCAGCCGCTGCCCCGGCGGCACGGCGGGCCTCAGTGGCGGACCGGCTCGGCGGCGGGTGCTGCGGGCGCGCCGACCCCGACCACCGGCCGGGGCTGTCGGCGGCCGAACACGCCCTGCGAGACCGCGACCCCGAGCAATACGATCAACGCGCCGACCGGTTGGTGCCAGTTGAGGCGTTCGTCGAGCGCCACGGCGCCGATCAGCACCGCAAAGATCGGGATCAGGTACGTGACGGTGGAGGCGGTGCTCGCGCCAGCCACCCGGATGTTGCGCATGTTGATCACGAAAGCGAGCCCGGTGCCGAGCGCGCCGAGGGTCAACACGCTGGCCACCACTCCCGCCGACAGCTCGGTGGGCAGCGGCGGCATGCCGGCGACGAACGGGGTGACGATGGCCAGTTGCCCGGCGGCGAGCAGCAGCTGCGCGGCGGACAGCGACAGGCCGGAGTGCGCACTGCCGGCGACGAACCGCTTCTGGTACGGGATGGCGACGCCATAGCAGGCGGCCGCACCGAAGCACATCAGCTGGCCGGTGAAGTGGGCCCCACCGATGCCCTCCCATACCCCGAGCACCACCAGCACACCGAGGAAGCCCAGCCCGAGCCCGACCGCACGGCGCACGGTCAGCCGCTCGGTGCGGAAGACCAGGACCGCCAACGGCAGCACGATCAGCGGCGTGGTGGCGTTCCAGATGCCGGCCAGCATCGACTCGACCCGCTGCTCGCCGTAGCCGAAGAGGGTGAACGGCACTGCCACACCGAACGCGGCGACGACGCTCAGGTGTGCCCAGACGCGAGGCTCTCGGGGCAGCCGGTCGCGCAGCATGGCGAGGACGACGAGCAGGGTCAACGCGCCGGCGACGACCCGGTAGAGAGTGAGCTGGACCGGGTGCAGCTCGGCCACCCCGACCTTGATGAAGAGAAAGCTGGAGCCCCAGATCGCGGCGAGGGCGACGAAGCCTGGCAACCAGGAACGGATTGGCGCTTTGTCAGGAGTGGTATCGGCGTTCACCCCTGACACTCTGCCGTAGCGCTCCGACAATGTCGCACGCCTTTTCGGACGTCACACGCTGCCGGAACCTGTTGCTGAACACGACAAACGTCATCGACACGGGGGCGGGGTGGTCACGTAGTGTCGCAGCGTGGGACGAATCGATGAACTAGCCAACCGATACGTGGCCGAGTGGGCGCCCTTGAGCCCCACCGGCGCGACCTTCGTCGGCATCGCCGGCCATGACGACCAACTCGACGACCTCTCGCCCGAGGGTTACCGGGCGCGTGCGGACCTCACCCGCCGGACTCTCGCCGACCTGGAGGTGACCGAGCCGGCAACCGAGTTGGAGCGGACCGCCAAGGAGGCCATGCAGGAAAGGCTCGGTCTGGACCTGGCCCGGTACGACGCCGGCGAGGTGACCAGCGAGGTCAGCGTCATCACCAGCGGGCTGCACGAGATCCGCATGGTCTTCGACCTGATGCCGACCGCGACGGCCGACGAGCAGGCCAACATCGCGGCCCGGCTCAACGGCTTCGCCGGCGCGCTGGAGGGCTACAAGACCACGCTGCGCGAGGCGCTCGCCGCCGGTCAGGTCAGCTCGAAGGTGCAGCTGGTCGAGGTGGCCAAGCAGTGCGACATCTGGGTCGACCCGACCGGGGACAACTTCTTCCACGGGCTGGTCGAGCGGCTGGACGCGGAGGGCTCGCTCGGCGCGGAGCTGCGTAGGGGTGCGGCGGCGGCGACCGCGGCGACCGCCGAGTTCGGCCAGTTCCTGCGTACCGAGATGGCCCCGCACGGGCGGGACAAGCAGGCCGCTGGCCGGGAACGCTACGAGCTGGCCTCGCAGTACTTCCTCGGCGCCAAGGTCGACCTGGACGAGACGTACGCCTGGGGTTTCGCGGAGCTGGCCCGCCTGGAGGCGGAGATGCGGGTCGTCGCCGGGCGCATCGCCGGGTCCGGCGCCACCGTCGACGAGGCCGTGGCCCGGTTGGACGCCGACCCGGCCCGGACCATCCAGGGCAAGGAGGCGTTCCGGGACTGGATGCAGGAGCTCGCCGACAAGGCGATCACCGAGCTGAACGGCACCCACTTCGACATCCCGGAGCAGGTCCGCCGCATCGAGTGCTGCCTCGCCCCGACCAGCGACGGCGCCATCTACTACACCGGCCCGAGTGAGGACTTCTCCCGCCCGGGCCGGATGTGGTGGGCGGTGCCGCAGGGCATCAGCGACTTCTCCACCTGGCGGGAGGTGACCACCGTCTTCCACGAGGGCGTGCCGGGTCACCACCTCCAGGTGGCACAGACCGCCGTCCGGGCCGACCTGCTCAACCGCTGGCAGCGGCTGCTCTGCTGGGTCTCCGGGCACGGCGAGGGCTGGGCGCTCTATTCCGAGCGGCTGATGGACGAGCTGGGCTACCTGGAGGATCCGGGCGACAAGCTGGGCATGCTCGACGGTCAGGCGATGCGCGCGGCGCGGGTGATCGTGGACATCGGCATGCACCTGGAGCTGGAGATCCCGAAGGACAACCCGTTCGGCTTCCACCCGGGTGAGCGGTGGACGCCCGAGTTGGGCTGGGAGTTCATGCGGGCGCACTGCCGGGTGCCGGACGAGAACCTGCGCTTCGAGCTGAACCGCTACCTGGGTTGGCCGGGGCAGGCCCCGTCGTACAAGGTCGGTGAGCGGATCTGGCTCCAGGCCCGCGAGGACGCCAAGGCCCGCAAGGGCGCGGATTTCGACCTTCGCGAGTTCCACCGGCAGGCGTTGGACCTGGGCGCGCTGGGCCTCGACCCGCTGCGCCGGGCGCTGGCCCGGCTCTGAGCCGCTGACGGTTCCGGGTGCTGGCGGTGCGAACGAGCCGCCAGCACCCGGAGCCATCGGGGCGGATGTGTCGTTCAGCCGAGGGCAAGCGCCAAAGACGGCCGGGCGGTCAGCGTGTCACTGGTGACGTACGCCAGGTCCATGACCGGGTCGGTGAACGTGATCGAGATCGGCAGGGTGACCGGGATCCCGTCCGGCAACGGCAGGTCCGGCGTCAGGGTGAGCTTGATGCCGAGCAGCTTGCCGACGAACCGGGTGGAGTAGAAGGCCACGTTACCGCGGACGGTCAGCCGGTCGGTCTTGTACCGCTGGGTGCGCCCGTCGGGGCCGTCGGCGACCAGCAGGAAGTCGTCGGTCACCGCCTCCCGCATGCTGAACTTCAGCACCTTGAGGCTGCCCTTCTCGGTCTGCAGCTCGGTGGTCCCGTCGAACCGCAGCCCCGTCATGGTGACCTTGGAGCCGGTGAGCTTGGACGGCGTCTGGCCCACCATTGGCAGATTGGGGTCGGCGGCGATGCGGGGCAGCGGTTTACCCGGCTCCGCTTTCTCTGGCTTGTCTGGTGTCGTGGCCCCGGGCTTGCCCGACCCGCCCGGTTTCGGTGACGGGCAGGCCGTGGAGCCGGGACGGGCCGTCGGCGTGGCTGTCGGCTTCGCCGACGCGCTGGCGGTCGGGGTAGCCGACGGCGTCGCGGCCTTCTCGCCGCGGCCACCGGTGAACAGGTCCCCGATGCCGTCCAGGATGTCGGTGATGATGTTGCCGTCCCGCTCCGGGCTGGCGCTCGGTGTCGGGGTCGGCGTCCCGGTGGGAGTGGTGGGGCTGGGCGACGGCGTGACAGAGCCGGACGGGCTCGGGCAGGCGGTCGCGGCGGGTCGGGTCGGTGCGGCCTGCACCGCTCTGGGCTGGGTGGCCAGGCCGGCCGCAGCGAGGCCCAGCACCAGCAGCGCAACTCCGAACACCCGCGGATCAGCGGAACGTCCCGGCCACTCGGGGGGTGCGCCCACGTCGGTCGCGCCGCCCGCCGGGCGATCCACCGGCTCGTCGGCCGCGTCGACCTGCTCGACTCCGATCCGCTCCGTGTCGAGCCGCTCGACTCCGCTCTGCTCGGCGTGGCCCTGACCCGCGTCCGCCTGATCCGCGCCAGGCTGATCCGCCACCGCCTGGCCCGCATCGACCTGGTCGGCGAGGGGCAGGTCCGTGTCGGACAGGTCGGTGTCGGACAGTTCGGCGGCGGCTGGCGCGGGTCGGGTCGGGGTCCAGGCGAACGCGAGCGCGCTGCCGACGATGCCGAGCAGCAGACCGACGAAGAAGCCGCCGAGGTTGAGCCCGATCAGCGAGTAGACCGTTGTGACCGCCGCGACGACCGAGTAGAACAGCCGCTGCGCCGGGCTCAACCAGAGCAGCAGGGCGCAGGTCACCAGGATGACCGGGATCAGGAGCGAGAGCAGACCGGTGGCTCCGCTGTGGAAGCTCAGGCCGTTGATCGTCATCCGGGTGGAGGCGAACATCGCCACCCCGGCCAGGGCGATGAAGAGGCCACCCCAGAACGGTCGGCTCCGCTGCCAGCGGCGGAAGGTCTGCCACGCCTGGGCCGTGCCGCCGGGCCGGGTGTGGGACGCGTTGGCGGTTGTCACGTACTCCTCCTGGCGGAGCGGGGACGGGGACGTGGACGTGGCCTGCGGTGGTCGGCCACCGCGGGCCCCGGCTCACCTCAGAAGCACTCCTTGCCCTTGGCCTTGTCGCCCACGTTGACCTTCAACCGGAGTCCGACCAGGTTGAAGGTGGCCGCCGTGGTGTACCGGGACACCTGCTGCAGGTTCGTGATGGTGACGTGGTCGGAGTTCTGGCCGAACGAACCCTTCTGCGCCGTCGCGTTCAGGTCGGTCGCGTCCCGGCCAATCTTGATGTTGGTGAACGTCGCGTTGCCGTCGAGCGAGTCCATGGCGATCAGCAGGTCCTTGGCCCGGGCAGGCTCCTTGCCCTCACCGGCGTTGATGGTGAGAACCACAGGCAGGCCAGGCAGGTCAGAGCGGATGGACTGGCAGAGGTTGTAGAGCTCTGCGCTGCTGATCTCGGCGACGGCGATCGGGTGGGTCCTGCCGTCCTCACCCTTCTCGCGCACGATGCCGCCGTACTGCTTGAAGCCGTCGCCCTCAAGGCGGGCCGCGCCGATCTTGAACGTCTGCCCGGACACGGTGACGTCGGACGCGATGGCGCCGGTCGACATGCCGAACAGGATGGCGCCGACGGCGGCGGTGGCGGGGACCGCCATGGCGACGAACCGCCGCCACCGGGTACGACCCTGATCCTCAAACCGAGCCTGCACGGGTTCCTCCTCAGGTGGCCGGTCCCGCACTGGCGGCCCGCACCGGGCCCGTCATGTGTTACCGGCGGGTAACGATCGAGCCTGATCGTGCACCCGTTGCGGCGCGGCTCACAACCCCCTGGCCATCCGGCGGCAACACGAGGGCGACTCAACAGCAGGCCGCCGTCACGAATCGTGGAATTTTCGGTGTGGACAGAAACCTCGGCAGGTGACAAAGACGGCATAGCCATGCCCTCCAACAACGGAGAGTGGCAGAGCATCGATGGATTACAATTAGGTAACGGATGTAAAGCACGCAATCGTGGAGAGCCGTTCGGCTCATCCCTCTCGTCCGAACATCCAGGCGATCCCGGAAACAGCGGGACCCCACCGAACGGCCGGAGGTCCTAGGGTTTCGACGTGCAACTGAACGACGTGCGACGCGACTGGACCAAGCTCGGAGCTGAAGATCCGCTCTGGGCCGTACTCGTTGAGCCCGGCAAACGCGGCGGACGGTGGGACGTGGAGGAGTTCCTGGCCACGGGCCGCACCGACGTCGAGGAGACGTCCGGCCAACTTCGCCAACTCGGCCTGCCCACCCGCTGGGAGCGGGTGCTCGACTTCGGCTGCGGCGTCGGGCGACTGTCTCAGGCCCTCGCCCCACACGCGGACGAGGTCGTCGGTGTGGACATCGCTCCGACCATGCTGGAGGCCGCCCGGCGACTCAACCGGAGCGCCGAGAACATCCGGTTCGTCCTCAACGACGCACCGGACCTGAGCCAGTTTCCCGACGGCCACTTCGACCTGGTCTACAGCGCCCTGGTGTTGCAACACCTGCCGCGCCCCGCCATCGATCACTATCTGGCCGAGTTCCTGCGCGTGTTGCGGCCGGGCGGCATCGCCGTCCTGGGGCTGCCAACCGAGCCGGGGCGTACGGCCAGGGGCATCGTCTGGCATCTGGCGCCGTCCCGCCTGATCAGCTGGGCACAGTGCCACCTGCTCAATTATCCGGCGCCGATGAAAATGACTGTCGTACCACACGCCGACATGGTGCGGCTCATGGCCGCACATGGCGGGGAGATCGTCGGGCAGTGGCGCGATCTGCTGTACAGCGAAGACTGGGTCTGCATGCGGTACGCGGTACGCCGCGCAGGGCATCCGAGGCAGGAGCCGCTCCACGACTGAGGGGTGGTCCGCATTGCGGCCCACCCCTCGGTCGTGCTTCCTGTCGTACCCCTTAGCGCTGCTCCACCTCGCCGTGCGCCGGGCGCTGGGCCGGCACCGTCGGGTCCTCGGACTTCCAGTTCGTCGACGCCGGCGGGATCTCGTCGGTCAGTGGACCGCCTGCGGGCTCGGTCCTGGGCTGCTCGGCGGTCTCCGCGTCGCGCACCGGTTCCTGGTCCACCCGGGTCTGAGTCGGGTCGGCACCGGGTGCCACAGCCGGGTCGGCGCGGTGCCGGGCGGCACCGTCGTTGGTCCGCGTCACCAGCCATACGCCGACGACCAGGGCGATCAGACCAAGGACACCGGCGGCGATCGGGCCCCAGAAACTGATCAGGCCGATCTTGAAGCGGTTGTCCTTGACCGTCTCGACACTGCGGCTGACCGTGTCGTCGTTGTAGTTGAAGTCCGCGTCGAGCAGCACCGTGGCGGTGCCGGTGTCTGGGCGCAGCTCCTTGTTCTGCTGTTCCCGGACGTTCACGTAGGAACCCGTCACCGGGTCGATCCAGAGCGTACGGGTGTTGCTGTAGACGATCTGGCCGCTGGTGGCGCCGGGGGCAAACCGGCCCAGAAGCGGCTTGAGGCTCGCCTCCGGGGTGTTCAGCACCTCGTTCTCGATCCGCTGCTCGAAGCGGTATGCCTCGATGCCCTTGATCTTTTCCGTGCCGATGAACTTCGCCGGGACGGCCCGCTTCAGGTCACGGTCGAAAACCTGGTAGTCCCGCTTGCCGGCGCCGAACGGGAACTTGTAGATCTGGCCGGAGTAATTCACGTTCCCGACCGGAGTCTGCTCCGCGCCGCTCTCGTTGAGCCACTGCTCCTTCCACGGGGCGGCCGCACCGGAGATCCGGTAGAGGGCCAACTCGGTGCTGTACTGGCTGACCACGTCCGGGGTGTCGGCACGCCTGACCGTCTGGTAGACGTCCCAGATCACCGCGTCACCCTTGAGTTCCTTGGGTAGCCGGTCCCTCGTGTCGTCCGGCTGAGGAATGACCTCGACGCTGGAGACGAGGTCACCTTGCAGGACCTCGATGCTCACCGACTCGCCGACGCGAGTGAGCTTCAGGAACTTGGCGTTCTTTGCCTCCGCGACGGACGTCGTTGGTTCAAGATCATAAGGGAGCTTGGTCACGGAGGGGGCCACATAGAACGGCAGCCCAGCCGCGAAGACCAGCAACAAAACACCGAGCCCGAATAGCGCGGCGCCCACGCGAAGCTTCACTCATCCTCCTGTAACCTGCCGCCCTACGACCTGTTGTCCGGGGCACCCGATCCTTAACATGGCGGGAGGTTACTCCCCGGTCACCTTCGAAAGCGACCCCCTGGATGTCCAGATGTCCACAGCCGCCGCGCCAATAGTTCCGCAGACTTCGGCAACCGATCGACTCCCCGCCCTCGATGCGCTGCGAGCAATTGGCGCCGTGGCGGTCGTCGGTCACCACGTCGGGTTCCAGACCGCCGCCACCATGAACACCACGTGGGGCGGCTGGCTGGCCCGGCTCGACGTCGGCGTTGCCATCTTCTTCGTGCTCTCCGGATTCCTGCTGTTCCGACCGTGGGCCCTGAACGCCGCGACGGGACAGGCCCGACCGCGCGCCGGACGGTACCTCTGGCGGCGGGCCCTACGAATCCTGCCGGCCTACTGGCTGGCCGTGCTGGTCTGCCTGTTCGTCCTGCCGCAGAATCGGCCGGCGTCCGCCGGCGACTGGATTCGCCACCTCACCTTCACCCAGATCTACGGGCCTGGCCAGTTGCGCTCCGGGCTCACCCAGACCTGGAGTCTCGCCACCGAAGTCGCGTTCTACCTGATCCTGCCGCTGGTCGCCGTGCTCGCTGTTGGTCGGTCATGGCGTCCCGTCCGAACCGTCGTGATCGTCTGCGGGGGTTTGTTGGTGACCGCGGGATGGCTCGCCCTGATGGGGATCGGCTGGCTCGACAACGGCCTGCACACCACGTGGCTCCCCTCGTACGCGGCCTGGTTCGGCGCAGGGATGGCCATGGCCGCGGCGCACGTCGCCCTGCGCACCGGGACCGCGCCCGCCGCATTCCGCGTACTGGACGACCTCGCCTCCGCACCGATTGCCTGCTGGGCAGCGGCGGTCGGGCTGATGGCGATCGCGACGACGCCCATCGCCGGACCCCGCGACCTCGCCGGTCCGACAGCCGCCGAGTTCGCGGTCAAGCTGGCCCTGTACCTCGCGATCGCGTCGCTGATCCTGATCCCGGTGGCCTTCGGCGGGCCAACGCGGGTGAAGGAGGCCTTCGGTGCCCAGTCCGCCCGGTGGCTCGGCACCGTCTCGTACGGACTGTTCCTGTGGCACCCGCTGGTCATCGAACTCATCTACCTGATCGACGACCGACCGCTCTTCACTGGCGGGCTGTTCAACATCTTCGTACTCACCATGGTCTTCGGCCTGGTGTACGCCGCCGTCAGCTACTACGGCGTCGAGCGGCCCCTGCAGGTCCTCGGATCACAGCGTCGGAACCGACTGGCCGGGCGCGGGCAGGCATCCGATACGCCCGCCGTCGATGTGGCCGCACCGGCCCGCACGGCACCGACAGTCCCGGCGAGTACGCCGACGCCCACGGTCGGCGCGTAGCGCAGCCGATCAGCGCTGCCCCACCTGGGCATTGCCGGGCCGGCACCCCAGCCCCTAGTGTGACGCGCGTCCCTAAATTACTTGAGAGTAGGGTTCGCGTGGAGCGTCGCTTCGGCATGCCCGGACACGTGCTGTTCCTCAACTGGCGAGACACCCGTAACCCCGAGGGCGGCGGTTCCGAGGTGTACGTGGAACGGATCGCCGCCGAGTTGGTGGCGCGCGGTTTCCGCGCCACCCTCTTCTGCGCCGCCCACAGCGAGGCACCCGGCGACGAGATCAACGAGGCGGGCGTCCGGCTGGTGCGGCGCGGCGGCAGACACACCGTCTACCTCTGGGCGGCGCTCAGCTACCTGGTCGGCGCGCTGGGCGTGGGCCCGCTGTCAAGCCGTCGGGGCGGCCGGCCCGACATCCTGGTCGACGTCTGCAACGGATTGCCGTTCCTCTCCCCGCTGTGGGCACGGCGACCGGTGGTCAAGCTGATCCACCACGTGCATCGCGAGCAGTGGCCGGTGGTCCTTCCGCAGTGGGCCGCCCGGTTCGGCTGGTGGGTCGAGTCGTCGCTCGCCGTACGCGTCTACCGGCGGTGCCGGTACGTCACCGTCTCCGAGGCCACCCGCCGAGAGTTGGCGGTGCTTGGCGTACCGCCGGAGCAGGTCGCCGTGGTGCACAACGGCACGCCGGCGCTGCCCCGCACCGACGCCGAGCGGGCGCCGTTCCCGCTTCTGGTGACGCTGAATCGGCTGGTGCCACACAAGCGGGTCGAGGTGGCGTTGCGGGCGGTCGCGGCCCTCGCCGACGAGCTGCCCCAGCTGCGGCTGGTCGTCGCCGGCCAGGGCTGGTGGGAGTCGCACCTGCGTGAGCTTGCCGCGGAGCTGGACATCACCGAGCGGGTGGATTTCCGGGGCTTCGTGACGGAGGAGGAGAAAGCGGCTCTGCTCGCCTCCGCCTGGGTTGCCCTGACCCCGTCACTGAAGGAGGGCTGGGGTCTGACGATTGTCGAGGCGGGTTCCGCGGGCACGCCAACGGTCGCGTTCCGGGAAGCGGGTGGAGTCGCCGAAGCTATCGTCGACGGGCGCACCGGCCTGCTGGCCGACGACATCGACGATTACCTGGCGAAGGTGCGCACGCTTCTGCACGAGGACGAAATGCGGCGTGAGATGGGGGCGCAGGCCCGGAAGCACGCGGCGAGCTTCACCTGGCAGGCCGCGGGTGGGCACTTCGCGGACCTGCTCAACGGTGTGGAGTCGCCCCGCCCAGTGCAGCAGCGGGGCGAGCCGTCCTACCTGTCGCCGTAGACCTCGGGGGCGTACGGGTCCTTCTTTCCGGCACGCTTGGCCGCTTCCGAAACACTCTTGGCCTCGTTGGCCGCCTCTTTGTCGGTGGCGGTCGCGGCGGCCGAGAGCCCGCCGAGGGCCAGGATCCCCAGCAACGCCGCCACCATGCCGGAGACGACCAGGGTCAGAGCTCTACGCATGCCAATCCTCCAATGGCGAGACGTGCGAGCGGACGTTACCACGCGGTAGGGCGCCGGTGTAGTGCCGAAATGGCAGCAGCCATAACCACCAGAAGGGCAGCGACGAGCGCCATCACGACTGCCCACGCGCCATGTCCAGGGGGGTCCGATTCGGGATGAACAGCGGGATTTCGGTAGAGAGTGAGAAACGGTCCCTCGTGGACGGTTTCGAGATCACGAAGGGTCGCCGGGTCGACCTCGCTGGGCCCTTGGTGCTGCACCACCACCCAGCGCACGCCGGTGGCCGAGACGGGCCGCCCCTCGGCCAACACCCGGCGCACCTCGCGGATCCGTGGATTCTCCCCGGCCACCGCGACATCGCCGACCCGGAGTGTGTCGTCGGTCAGCACCGTCCCCGGCAGATAGCGCGGCAACGGATCCAGGACGACACGTCCCGGGTTCCACGGGAAGGCCCGGTAGGCGGACAGCGGCAGCGCGAGGATCTCCCCCGGCTCGCCGGCCACCCGCTCGGCGACCGCCTGCCAGTCCGCCGGATAGCTCACTGGACGAAGCCGGCCGGCACCGCCGTAGGCGAGGTCCGGCATGACGGCCACCGGCAGGAGCAGCAGGCCGACCAGAACCACCCCCGCCACCTCCCGGTCGATCCTGGCCACCAGCCGCTCGGCGCCCAACGCGGCACACACCACCAGCAGCAGGGCGTACGGGGCCAGGAACTTCTGGCCGTCTCGAAGCAGCCCCGCGCCCGGCAGGTGCACCACCGCCCAACGCAGCGCGGCGGCTCCGCCGGGGAGCACCCCGAGGGCAGCGAGGAGGAAGGCGATCCCGGCGAGCACCGCCAGCCGCACCGCCGTACCCGGGGACAGCCGGCGCCGCAGCAGGCCGGCACCGACACCGGCCAGGATCAGCAGGATCAGCGTCGCCAGCGGCACCAGCGGTGCCGCGCGACTGGAGGGAGTCGCCTGTGCGCTCCAGACGCCACCCGTACCCGCGAGCGCCACCAGCGGACCGGCCCAGTTCTCCGAACGGGCCGCGAACGCCGCCACCCCCGCCGGATCGGATGACCCGCCAGCGCCGGTGACCAGGGCCGCGGTCACCCAGGGGGCGTTGAGTAACGCGACGCCGCCCACCACGAACGCCGACCGGCGAAGGCGCGTCCGGTCCGACACCAGCAGGATCACCGTGCCCAACGCGATCAACCCGCCGGTCGGGGTGATCGCGGCGGGAGCGGCGGCGAGAACCACCCGAGCGAGCGCGCCATCACGACCCGCCCGCAGGTCCAGCGCCGCCCGGACCAACCAGGGCAGCGCGGCGTACGCGAGCAGCAGCCCCCACTGTCCGACCAGCAGCCGCTCGGCAAGGTAGGGCGTCCACGCGTACGCCACCGCGGCGAGCAAGCGGACCGCGAGCCGTTCGGTCGGCACCAGACGGCCGGCGCCGACCGCGGCCAGGAGAACCGCCCCACCGAGCGCCACCCGCTGCACCGCCCAGCCCGGCACGAGCTGGGTGACCAGGGACATCACTGCGTCCATCGGCACCGCCCGGGGCAGAGTCTGCGCCGGGGCGACGAGATCCCAACTCAGCGGCTGCCGGGGTACGAACACCATGTCGTACAGCAGCGCGTAGCCGGGTGCCGCAAGCGGGGCCAGCACCAGCACCGTGACGGCCGCCGCGACGGCGTACAGCGGCAGCGTGTCGCGCACCCACCGCACCGGCGGGGCGCCGACGCCGGTGGTCTGCTCAACCATTCACGGTGCCGGCACCGCGCGGCCGACGGTGATCAGTTGGGTGCACACCCTGACCTCCGAGGTGCTCACGGTGACCTCGACGGCGTCCCCAGCCCCCTCCAGCAGGAAGAACACGTCGTTCAGCCCGCGCTTCAGGGTGATTACCCGGACGGCGTCCCCGAGACGGAAGATTGCCGTCGAGTCGCCCGAACTGACGTAGCCGAAATGGACCGCGTACGGCCACTCCTCCAGGTACCCGTCCAACGGGATTCGGGCGGGCCGACCACCCTCCGCCAGGTGCCCGCAGCCGGGCACCGTCCCCGGCACGATCTTCCGCCCCTGCACCACGACCGGACGGATCCGGCCGAAGTCGTCGAACATGAACGGTTTCTCGGCCTCCGCCACGAAGGTGGGCCGACGCTCGGCCGGGCGGAAGAAGTGCGACTGGAGATTGTCCGGCCAGAAGTAGCCGGCGATGACGCGGTCCGGGACGGTGGTTTCCAGAAAGACGGTGCCCGGCGCAGCGGCGGCAAGCTCGATCTGCGTCGTCGCGAGGTAATCCCGTCCGTACTTGGTGCTCCAGTTGTCCCCGAAACGGGCCGTGCTCCATAGAGTGCCCACCCCGATGGTGGCCAGGACGACAATTATCGAGACCAGGCCGACCGCGAAGGCACCCGGCTCCCGCAGAACGGTCGGCACCGGCCACGCGGACACGTCGTCCTCATCGGCGTCCTTCGTCCCCAACAGGGCCGCGCCGACACAGATCGCGGCGACCAGCACCACGTCGGCGACGTACCGGGGGATGATTCCCACCAACGTGCCGAGCGGCCCACCGAGGCGGGTCACGGCGAAGAGCGCGGCGACCAGCCCGAGGTAGCACGCGAGCAGCAGCCAGGCCCGCCGGGCCGACGGGCGCCGCCGCGCGGTGATCACGATGAGAGCCCCCAGCACCGCCCAGGACAGCCACTTGGCGATGTCGTACGGGTTCACGGCCGGAGGACCGTCACCGGCGTACGCCCAACGCCAGGGGCCTCCGAGCAGACCCGGAACGACGGTTTCACCAACCAGGTCACCGAGGAATTTGAGGACCTGACCGACGGATGTGGGTTCGTCCAGTTCGCGGGCGGGACGGGTCAGATAGAACGCCAGGTACGCCCCTGACAGCGCACCGAGCGCCAGCCACGCCGGCCAGTGTCGGCGGACCGTCGTCACCAGGCTGCGCCAGGCGCCACCCGACGTGAAGAGAAAGACGGTCAGCAGGAACAGCAGCGGCACGATCAGCAGGGACTTGGTGTCGAAGAGCAGGCCGAACACCACCCACAGGACGACCGCCACGAGGTGCCGCAGCCGACCGGTCCGCACATACCAGACCTGGGCCGTCGCCGCCATGACCAGGGCCAACTGCATCGGCAGCACGAGCAGCCCGACCAGCCACAGCGAGGAGACCTCAAGCGTCAGCGGGCTGAACACGAACAGGCACAGCGGGATGAGCAGCCCCCAGCCTGGCCGGAGCAGATGGCGCAGCAACCGGTAGACGGCGAACCCGGTCGCCGCCTGGCCGACCGCCAGCAGAAGCACCCAGGGCCAGGTGACAAAGCCCGCCACCCGCACCATCGCCCACGCCACCAGCAGGCCGCCGGGCATGAGGTGGTTGTTGAAGGTACGCAGGAGGTAGTCCGCGTCCAGCCGGGTGTCGAGGACCTGGGCAGCGATGACGAACTCGTCCTGCGAGAACCAGCCACGGGTGGCGAGGCCGGCGCGCCAGGCGACGGACACGACGATGAGGGCGAACGCTACCGCGCGGACACGGTCGGCACGGAACCATCGCCCGATCGGCCCCGGCCGGTCGCCCTCGGACGCGACGCCTTCCGGATGCGTCTCGACCTCAGCTTCTGGCATTGACATGGTCGGCAGCCTGCCACACGCTTACACGCCGTGGGGGTGGCCGTTCTCCCGATAACGCCACCGCAGCACCCCTGGTGGCCCGTCCGTGCCCGGTCCGGATAACGTCGCGCGACGGTCGTCGGTTGCAGGTGCGCGTCCGGCTGGCGAAGACAGGAGCCGAAATGCGTGCAGAGGTGACCAATGATGCCGCTCCGGGGTCCAGCCGTGCCCGGCACACGGCCCGACGGTTTCGGCACCTGACCATTTGCATCGCTCTCACCGCCCTCGCCTTTCAGCAGGCCCCGGGTCAGGTCGTCCCCGACACCAAGATCGACCTGAACGTCAACGCCGCCGGGTGGCTGCTCCGCTCGCTGCACCTCTGGGACCCCACCGGCACGTTCGGTCAGCTGCAGAACCAGGCGTACGGATATCTCTGGCCGATGGGCCCGTTCTTCCTGCTCGGATCGGAACTCGGCCTCGCGCCGTGGGTGGTCCAGCGGCTGTGGTGGGCGCTGATCTTCTGTGTCGCCTACCTGGGAGTGGTAAGGCTGTCGGGCAGGCTGGGCATCGGCACGCCCGCTGGACGCATGATCGCCGGTGTCGCCTTCGCGCTGTCACCCCGCATCCTCACCCAGCTCGGCTGGGCCTCGGTGGAGTCCTGGCCCAGCGCCATCGCCCCCTGGGTGCTGATCCCGCTGGTGGGCCTCGCCCGCGGCACCCCCCTGCGGCGGGCCGTCGCCGGATCGGCCGTCGCCGTCGCATGCGCCGGTGGAGTCAACGCCACAGCCGTGGCCGCGGTGGTGCCACTCGCCCTGCTCTGGCTCGCCACCCTCCAGCCCTTACGCCGCCGCGTCACCGCCATCGCCGCCTGGTGTGGCGCGGTGGCGCTGGCCACGGCGTGGTGGTTGGTTCCGCTGCTGGTTCTGGGGCGGTACAGCCCGCCCTTCCTGGACTACATCGAGACCGCCCGGAACACGACCAGCGTCACCGACGCGGTGACGACGCTCCGCGGCGCCTCCTACTGGCTCGCCTACGTGGCCTCCCCGTTCGGGCCGAACCTTCCGGCCGGCGCACGACTCGCCAACGAGGCGCTACTGGTCGCCGCGACCCTGGTGGTCGCCGCCCTCGGTGTCCTCGGGCTGTCCCGACGCGGGATGCCGCACCGCCGGTTCCTCATCACCGGTCTGGTGTTGGGCGCCGCGCTCGTCGGTCTGGGGCACGTCGGTGACCTGCCGAACCTCCTCGCCGGCCCTCAGCGGGAGTTCCTCGACGGCGTCGGTGCCCCCCTGCGCAACGTGCACAAGTTCGACGTCCTGCTCCGCCTGCCCCTGGCCCTGGGCATGGCGCACCTGATCGGCCTGGCCGTCCGCGCGGCACGCACCGCGCCCGAGCAGCACCGCCCACGAACGGTCGCACGGGCCTGGCTCACGGCCGGCGTGGCCATGGTCGCCGTGACGGCGGTTGCCACGCCCGCGCTCGCCGGCGGTCTCGCCACGCCAGGCGGCGTCAAGGCGGTGCCCGGCTACTGGCATGAGGCCACCGACTGGCTCGACGCGAACACCGGGCGCGGGCGGGTACTCGTCGTACCCGGGGCGCGCTTCCCCTCGTACGACTGGGGCAACACCACCGATGAGATGACCCAGCCGCTGCTGAACAGCCGGTGGGCGGTACGCAACGCCATCCCCTTCACCCCACCGACCACGATCCGGCTGCTGGACGCGATCGAGTCGACACTCGCCACCGGCGCCGGCTCGACCGGGCTGGCCGACCTGCTCGCCCGGTCCGGGATCAGCCACGTCCTGTTCCGCGCCGACCTTGACCACGGCCGCTCCGACACGGCCCGCCCGGCAGTGGTCCGCCAGGCACTGGATCGCTCACCCGGGTTGACCCGCGTCACCTCCTTCGGCCCCCTGCGCGGCGGGCCGTCGTCCCAGGACGAGTTCCGCGATCAAGGGCTCGACGTGCCCGTCCGGGCTTTGGAGGTCTACCGGGTCGACCGGCCAGTCGAGCCGGTGGTCGCGTACGACCGTGACGACGTGAGCACCGTGGTGGGAGGCCCCGAATCGCTCCTCGACCTCGCCGCGGCAGGGCAGCTCGGCGCGGCGCCAACGGTCCTGGCGGGCGACGCGGCGGCTGCCGGCGTTGCCGGCCCGGTCGCGATGACCGACGGGCTGCGCAGGCGGGACGTGTCGTTCGGCCGATCGCGCGACAACGCCTCCCAGACTCTCACCGCCGATGACACCTTCGAGGTGTCGGCACCCGCTCACGACTACCTGCCCGAGTGGGGGGCGCAGCAGTTGACCGTCGCCCGTTTCGAGGGCATCAGCGCGATTCGCGCGTCGACCGCCCGTTCGCAGGTGGACTCCCCCGGCGGCGCCCGCCCTGAGCACCAGCCTTACGCGGCGATGGACGGCAAACCCGAAACCTCCTGGCAGTCCGCGCCGTACTCGCCCAGCGACCGCCAGTGGGTCGAGGTTGGCCTCGCCAACCCGACACGGGTCACCCGGGTCGAGGTTTGGTTCGACCTGAAGGCCGACACCCTGCCCACGACGGTGACCGTCACCGCCGGGTACGAGAGCCGCACCGTCGAACAGTTCAGCGATCACATGGTCTTCGAACTGCCCGGCGTCCATGTCACCCGCGCGGTCCAGATCTCGATCGACGAGGCTTACGACCTCCGCCCGCTCGGTAACGGGTCGGTGGGCATCGCCGAGATCAAGATTCCCGGCGTCCAGACGAGCCGGACCCTTGTCCTTCCCGCCGCACCGGCCACCGATCGGCCGGCGACCGTCGTCGTGTCGGCGGCGCCCACCACGCCGGCCTGCTTCTCCGTCGACGGCCATCCTCGCTGCTCCACCGACGCCGTACGCGGTTCTGAGGACGCCTCCACCATCGACCGGACCCTCACCCTGCCCGCCGCCGGCACATACGACGCCAAGCTGTGGGCGCGGCCGACGGCCGGCCCGGATCTGGACAACGTCCTCGACAAGCTGGTGGCCGACGCACAGCCGCTGCGCCTCACCGCGCAGGTCACCGCCTCCTCAACGGCCGTTGCCGACCCGACCGGTCGGGCCGGCGCGGCGTTCGACGGGGACCCGACCACCAGTTGGTCACCGGCGGTCAGCGACGAGGCACCGATCCTTCGCCTCAAGTGGCTCAAGCCGCAGACCATCACCGGGCTCCGGTTCTCCGTAGACGACGAAACAGCCGCCACCCGCCTCGGAAGTGTGCGGGTCGTCGGCGACGGCGGTTTCCGAAGCAGCCTGCTCGGCGACGACGGGCTCCTTCGCCTGGACCCGCCGATGCGGACCGACGAAATCACCATTCAGTTCCTCGACAAGCCGTCCGCCACCAGCACGGACCCGTACAAGCTGCGGTTGCCGGAGAAGCTGCCCGTCGCGGTCGGCGAGGTGACCGTGCTGCCCGGAGCGCCCATCGTCAGATCGCGCCTCGACGCACCCGTGACACTGGCCTGCGGGTCGGGTCCGACGCTGCAGATCGGCGCGTCCCGGGTGACCACCACGCTCCGCGGCACACTCCGCGACCTGCTCGAACTGCGCGAGATGCCGGTCGAACCATGCGGGCGGGCCACGCCCCGACAGCTTGACCTGGGCCGCGGGGAGCACCGCCTCGTGACCACACCGAGCAATCTCTCCTCGCCGACTCGGGTCGCCCTGGTGCCGCGGACGCCCACGCCGACCCCGACGGCGGTCGCCAGCGCCATCGAGGTCGGCTCCTGGGCAGCCACCGAACGACGCGTACGGGTGGCCGGCCACCCCGTCGACCGCGTACTCGCCGTGCGGGAGAACACCAACACGGGCTGGGAGGCGACCATCGGCGGGCGGACGCTGAAGCCGCTGGTGGTGGACGGATGGCAGCAGGGCTGGATTCTTCCCGCCGGCACCTCCGGGGAGGTGGTACTCCGCTTCGCCCCGGACACGACCTACCGAGCGGGCCTTCTGCTCGGCGGCATCCTGCTGGCGGTGGTGGTCCTCCTCGCGGTGCTGCCCGCCCGGCAGCCCACCGCGCGCACCCCGTCGACCGCCGTACCGCGAGGTCGTCGTCGGGTCACCCGATCCCTGCCGCTGCTGGCCGTCGGCGCCGCCGCGCTGGTGCTGTCGAGCGGACTCATCGGCGGCCTGTTGGTCGCGGCTGGGTTCATGCTGGCGGTACCCGGCCCTCGCCGCCTGCCCTGGACAGCCGACCCACGCCGGGCCAGGACGATCAGACGGGCCGTCGAGACGTGGCTCCCCGGCGCGCTCGTCCTGCTCGCCGGGTGGGCCTACCTCGAGTCGACGCAACGGAACACCAACGCCCTGCTGCAACTCGCGATCGTCGTCGCCCTGGGCGCTCTCTGGCTTTCCACCGCCGCCCGGCGACGACCCGTACGCCGAGTCACGCCGAATCCGGCGGCCCCAGCCGTTCCGGCGCAACCGGATCCGGCGGTCGCGGAGGCACCGATGCCGAACACGACCGACGGGCACCACCCCGCCCTGTCCGACATCACGTGAGCGCCCGGCGACCCGGCCGTCCGGAGGAGACCGCGGAGCCGGAGCCGACCGGCGGACGGGCCAACGGACTGGGCGCGGCGGGAGTCGGTGTCACCCTGGCCGGCGTCCTCGTCAACGGCCTGGCCTACCTGGTCCCGGTGTTGGCCGCCCGGCGGCTCGACCCGGCCGACCTCAGCGCACTCGCAACCGCCCTCGGCCTGGTGGCCATCGTCAGCGTGCCAGGGCTCGGTCTGCAACTGGCCGTCGCCGTGCACCACGCCCGGCACGGAACCTCCGAGACCCGGCGGCTCACCGCAGTCACGGCCGCCGTGTGCGCCGGGAGCCTCATCGTGGCGACGCCACTGCTGGTCGCCGCTCTTGACCTCCCGGTCGAGGTGCCCGCACTGCTGGCGGTCACCACGGCGGCGATCGTGCTCTCCGCCCGCTCCCTGGGGGAGTTGCAGGGCAGCCAGCGCTTCCTGCGACTCGCCGCGGGGATGGCCCTGCTCGCCGTGGGCCGCTACGGCGGCGTGATCGCCGGGCTGTTGCTCGGCGCGGGCCTGACCGGAGCGCTGGCAGTCGGCGCGCTGACCGCGGCGCTCGCCCCGGCGGTGCTGGCCCGACTCGCCCGCGCACCCGGACGACCGTCCACCGCACCACGGCTGACCACCGCTCAGGTGGTCGCCGGCTGCGGCGCGACCCTGGCGATGCTCGTCGTCTCCTACGCCGATCTGCTCCTGGCCCGGCAACTACTTCCCCCGACGGGGTCGGCGGCGTACTCGGTCGGCACGGTCCTGAGCAAGGGCGCGCTCTGGGCACCCCAGGTTGCCGCCGTCCTCGCCCTGCCGCGTCTCGCCCGCGGTGATCGCCGCAGCCGCACGGTGGCGCTCACGGTGACGGGTACCTGCGGCCTGGTACTGGTGCTCGCGTCGATCCTCGCCGGAGGGCTGGCCTTCCGCCTCGCCGGTGGACCCGTCTACGCCCACCTCGGCCGGTACGCACCGTTCTTCGCTGCGATCGGCGCGCTCTACGCGGTGGTGTTCGTGTTACTCAACGACCGCCTCGCAGCCGGTGTGCGGTGGGCCGCGGCACCGCTGTGGGTGGGCACGGCCGGCCTGGTGACCGTCGCGGCGACGATACGGCCACGCACCGTCGCCGATCTCCTCCTCGCGGCTCTGGGCACCGCCATCGTCACCACTCTGATCATGGCGGTGACCGCCCGTCGACCAACCGGAGCACCAGCGATCGGGCCGGGCTAGCCCTCCACGAGCCAGTCACTCAGAAGGCGGTGGTCGATGGCGTCCACCCGACCGAGGCTCCGGCCGGAGGCCATCCGGTCCCGCAGCTCAGCCCTGGTGAACCAACGCGCCTCCAGCAACTCCTCGCCGTCGACGCGTACCTCCTCGGACGTGACGGTGGCCCGGAAGCCCACCATCAGGCCGGCGGGGAACGGCCACGCCTGCGACCCCTGGTAGGTCACGTCGGTGACGGTCACGCCCGCCTCCTCGGCCATCTCCCGACGGACCGCGTCCTCCAGGCTCTCGCCGACCTCGACGAACCCGGCCAGCGTCGAGTACGCGTCCTCCGGCGCACCCGCGTGCCTGGCCAGCAGGCACCGCCCCGGCGGGCCGGGCGCCTCGATCAACACGATGACCGCCGGTTCAATCCGGGGAAACAGGATCCGCCCGCACTCACCGCCGGTGCAGGTCCGCAGGTGCCCGGCGCCACCGGCCACGGCCGCCGCACCGCACGTCCCGCAGTACCGCTGCTGCCGGTGCCAGTGCAGCAACCCCCTGCCGTACGCCTGGACGGCCGCGTCGCCTGGTTTCAGGCGCCCGACCAGTGCCCGTACGTCGACGGACCGCGTCGCACCGGCCATCTCGACGGCGGCCCGCTCGGGAAGCCCGGACAGGTCAGCGGCGAACACGGCCGCGTCCCCGTCGAGCCCCAGGAAGACGGTCTCACCAGCGGCGGACCGGACGAGCGACGCGCGCTCGGCGGTGAGCCGGACCGGCCCGTCCCCGTCGACGAGACAGCGGTCCCGCCACATGGGCAGCACCACCGTGGTCGACTCGGTGAGCAGCGCACTCATCCGGGCCGGATCGGTGCGTAACGGGCCCGCCCGGTCCAGCCAGCCTCCCCCGTACGCCAACACCCGTTCCGCTGTGTCCACCCGGCCACCGTGCCACGTCTGCGGTTCGCCACCGGCAGCGCCCCCGGGGCCAGCACGACACGCCGGGAGACACGCGGTAGCTGGGCCTGGTGGGCGTAGCCGCCAAGGACGGCCGCGCATTCGTTACCGTAGGTGCCTCCGGGAGGGGAAACTCCCGCGGCACCCTGGCGATCGAGGTTGCAGTGACGCTGTACGGCGAAAAGAGTCCACCCGCCGACGACCGGCCCACCGTGCAGGTCACCGCGGTCACCTGGCCGGACGACGGACCGGCGGCCGGGCCGGCGCCCGTCCCCGGCGAGCCGGAGGGCGGCCCACGCCGCCCCGGCCGGATGCGGATGCTGCTCGCCGCCGGCGTCACCGGTGGCGTGTTCGCCGCTGTCGCGGGTGCCGGCGCCTGGGCGTACGCCGGGGACGTTCCCCGCGGCACCAGCGTGCTCGGCACCGAGCTGGGCGGCCGGAGCCGCGCGGACGCCGACCGGGAGTTGCGGGCGGAGCTGGAGCGGCGGGCCGCAGCGCTCGCCAAACCGCTGACGGTCACCGTCGACGGACGCACCGCCGAGATCAACCCGGCCGACGTGGGGCTCGCCGTCGACGTGCCGGCGACCGTCGCGGCAGCGGCCGAGGCCGACGCGCACCCGGTCAGCCGGCTGGTCGGCTCCCGCACTGTCGAGCCGGTGGTCACCGTCGACGCGGGCCGGCTGGACGACGCGCTCCGCAAGGTGCTCGGCGACCAGGCCCAGGGCATGACGATGCCGGCGATCAGCTACCAGGGCACCACGCCGAAGGTGGTGCAGCCCAAACCGGGGTTGGCCCTGGATCCGCAGCGGTCCGCCGAGGTGGTCCGCGCCGCCTGGCTGGCCGGAAACCCGGTCACCGTCCCCCTGGTGGAGAGCCACCCGGCGACCACGCCGGAGGAGCTGGACAAGCTGGTCACCGAGCTGGCGAAGCCGGCGGTCGCCGCGCCGGTCACCCTGCGCACCGACAAGGGGTCGGTGAAGGTCCCGCCCGCCGCCATCGCGAAGAGCCTGCGGTTCACCGCCGACAAGGCCGGCAAGCTGACGCCGTCGGTGGACGTCAAGCGGCTGCGCGCGGCGCTCGGCGATGACCTGAACGCCATCGAGGTGCCGGCGAAGGACGCCACAGTGACCATCGCGGGTGGCCGTCCCACCATCACCGAAGGGCGTTCCGGCCAGCAGCTGGACACGGCGACCCTGGGCACCGAACTGCTGGCGGTGCTGCCGAAGTCGGAGGGTCGTGAGGTAACCGGCGAGTTGAAGCCGACGCCACCGGAGCTGACCGCGGAGAAGCTGACCAGCCTGGGCATCAAGGAACGGGTGTCCACCTTCACCACCCGATTCACCGGTGGTCTGGCCTCGTCGCGTAGCCAGAACATCGCCACCATCGCCAAGGACGTGGACGGCACGGTCGTCCTACCCGGAAAGACGTTCTCCCTGAACGGCCACACCGGCGAACGCGGTTACGCACAGGGCTATCGGGACGCCCCGGTCATCCTGAACGGCAAACTGGTGCCGGGCGTCGGCGGCGGCACCTCACAGTTCACCACCACGCTGTTCAACGCGACCTACTACGCCGGGTTGGAGGACGTCGAGCACAAGCCGCACTCGTACTGGTTCGACAGGTACCCGGCGGTCATCGAGTCGACGATCTTCTGGCCGGACCTGGACTTCAAGTTCCGCAACAACACCGAGCACGGCGTTCTGATCGACACCTCGTACACGTCGAGCACGATCACGGTGTCGATCTGGAGCACGAAGATCTACGACAGCGTGAAGACGGAGTATGGGCCGCGTCGCAACATCACCACGCCGAAGCTGATCCACTTGGAGCCCGGCCCCTCGTGCATCGCGACCAACGGCATCAACGGCTTCACCCAGGACGCCTTCCGCGTCATCAAGAAGGGTGGCGCGGTGGTCAAGCGGGAGAAGTTCACCTGGCGCTACGACGCGGAGCCCCGCTACGTCTGCGGGCCGAAGCCCTCCTGAGGTCTCACCCGCGCTGAGGTCTCGCCGGGACTGACGTCTCACCCGCGCTGAGGGTCTCACCCGCTGAGGTATCGCCTGCGCTGAGGTCTTACTCGCCGGCGTCACGGCCCTGGCCGTGGCGCCGGCCACCATGCGGCGGCATCGGCACCACCCGTGCGTCCTGCACCCGGATCTCGACACGGAACCGATCCGCGGCGGGATGCCACATCTTCTCGAACGGGCCTATGACCGACACCGACACCACGCCGCCGCACCCGGGAGCCAGCCACCACAGGACCCTCAGGGTCGCTGCCACGCCGCGAGGCCGTTGATCGACTCGGGAACACCGAAACCGCGGTATCCGGGGCGGCCTGATACCCCGGTTTTACGAAAACCGAGTCGATCAACGTCCTCGAGACCACGCAAAACATGTGAGGGAAACGCAGAAAGGGCCACCCGATAACGGGTGACCCTTTCTGGAAAGATTGTCCGGCGGCGTCCTACTCTCCCACACCCTCACGAGTGCAGTACCATCGGCGCTGGAGGGCTTAGCTTCCGGGTTCGGAATGTAACCGGGCGTTTCCCCTCCGCCATGACCGCCGTAACTCTATCGACATGTCAAACAACACCAACACAGTGGTCTGTTGTTCGTTTATCGAGAGTTGCACAGTGGACGCGTAGCAGCTTAGTAGTCAAGTCCTCGGCCTATTAGTACCGGTCAACTGAACCCGTTACCGGGCTTACATTTCCGGCCTATCAACCCAGTCGTCTAGCTGGGGGCCTTACCCCACCAAGGTGGGTGGGATACCTCATCTTGAAGCAGGCTTCCCGCTTAGATGCTTTCAGCGGTTATCCCTTCCGAACGTAGCTAACCAGCCGTGCCCTTGGCAGGACAACTGGCACACCAGAGGTTCGTCCGTCCCGGTCCTCTCGTACTAGGGACAGCCCTTCTCAAGTATCCTACGCGCACGGCGGATAGGGACCGAACTGTCTCACGACGTTCTAAACCCAGCTCGCGTACCGCTTTAATGGGCGAACAGCCCAACCCTTGGGACCTGCTACAGCCCCAGGATGCGACGAGCCGACATCGAGGTGCCAAACCATCCCGTCGATATGGACTCTTGGGGAAGATCAGCCTGTTATCCCCGGGGTACCTTTTATCCGTTGAGCGACACCGCTTCCACTCGCAAGTGCCGGATCACTAGTCCCGACTTTCGTCCCTGCTCGACCTGTCAGTCTCACAGTCAAGCTCCCTTGTGTACTTGCACTCAACACCTGATTGCCAACCAGGCTGAGGGAACCTTTGGGCGCCTCCGTTACCTTTTAGGAGGCAACCGCCCCAGTTAAACTACCCACCAGACACTGTCCCTGAACCGGATAACGGTCCGAAGTTAGATACCCAAATCAACCAGAGTGGTATTTCAAGATTGCCTCCACCCATACTGGCGTATGGACTTCACCGGCTCCCACCTATCCTACACAAACTAATTCGAGTACCAATGTCAAGCTATAGTAAAGGTCCCGGGGTCTTTCCGTCCTGCCGCGCGTAACGAGCATCTTTACTCGTACTGCAATTTCGCCGGGCCTGTGGTTGAGACAGTGGGGAAGTCGTTACGCCATTCGTGCAGGTCGGAACTTACCCGACAAGGAATTTCGCTACCTTAGGATGGTTATAGTTACCACCGCCGTTTACTGGCGCTTAAGTTCTCCGCTTCGCCCCGAAGAGCTAACAGGTCCCCTTAACGTTCCAGCACCGGGCAGGCGTCAGTCCATATACATCGAATTACTTCTTCGCATGGACCTGTGTTTTTAGTAAACAGTCGCTTCCCCCTGCTCTCTGCGGCCATACAACGCTCCACCCGCGCGGGGCTTCACGTCTCCGGCCCCCCTTCTCCCTAAGTTACGGGGGCAATTTGCCGAGTTCCTTAACCACAGTTCGCCCGATCGCCTCGGTATTCTCTACCTGACCACCTGTGTCGGTTTGGGGTACGGGCCGCTAAGAACTCGCTAGAGGCTTTTCTCGGCAGCATAGGATCACTGACTTCACCTGAATCGGCTCGGCATCACGTCTCAGCCTTAAATGTGTTGCGGATTTGCCTACAACACGGCCTACACGCTTACCCCGGCACAACCACCGGCCGGGCTCAGCTACCTTCCTGCGTCACCCCATCGCTTGACTACTACCCATCAGGTTCCCAGCCTCCCCGACATCCGTCCGAAGACATCAGTCAGTTCAGGTGGTTAGCACAACGAGGTTCATCAGGGACGCTCTTTCGCGGGTACGGGAATATCAACCCGTTGTCCATCGACTACGCCTCTCGGCCTCGCCTTAGGTCCCGACTCACCCAGGGCGGATTAGCCTGGCCCTGGAACCCTTGGTCATCCGGCGGAAGGGTTTCTCACCCTTCTTTCGCTACTCATGCCTGCATTCTCACTCGTGCCGCGTCCACAACTGGGTCACCCCGCTGCTTCACTCGCGGCACGACGCTCCCCTACCCATCCACACACCTGCACAAGGAATCAAGTCCAAGCGAGGTTAAAATGTGAATGCCACAGCTTCGGCGGTGTGCTTGAGCCCCGCTACATTGTCGGCGCGGAACCACTTGACCAGTGAGCTATTACGCACTCTTTAAAGGGTGGCTGCTTCTAAGCCAACCTCCTGGTTGTCTATGCGACCCCACATCCTTTTCCACTTAGCACACGCTTAGGGGCCTTAGCTGGTGATCTGGGCTGTTTCCCTCTCGACTACGAAGCTTATCCCCCGCAGTCTCACTGCCGCGCTCTCACTTACCGGCATTCGGAGTTTGGCTGATTTCGGTAAGCTTGTGGGCCCCCTAGACCATCCAGTGCTCTACCTCCGGCAAGAAACACGCGACGCTGCACCTAAATGCATTTCGGGGAGAACCAGCTATCACGGAGTTTGATTGGCCTTTCACCCCTAACCACAGGTCATCCCCCAATTTTTCAACATTGGTGGGTTCGGCCCTCCACGCGGTCTTACCCGCGCTTCAGCCTGCCCATGGCTAGATCACTCCGCTTCGGGTCTAGGACACGCGACTGAATCGCCCTATTCAGACTCGCTTTCGCTACGGCTCCCCCACACGGGTTAACCTCGCCACATGCCACTAACTCGCAGGCTCATTCTTCAAAAGGCACGCCGTCACCCCGCAAGGCTCCGACGGATTGTAGGCGAACGGTTTCAGGTACTATTTCACTCCCCTCCCGGGGTACTTTTCACCATTCCCTCACGGTACTTGTCCGCTATCGGTCACCAGGAAGTATTTAGGCTTACCAGGTGGTCCTGGCAGATTCACGGCAGATTTCAGGGGTCCGCCGCTACTCGGGAACACCCACAGAAGGTCAGCAACTTTCACCTACCGGACTTTCACCGTCTACGGTCAGCCATTCCAGACTGTTCGACTAGCCACTAACTTTGTAACTTCTCGAACAAGTGTCAGCTTGTTCAGCAGGGTCCCACAACCCCGACCACGCAACCCCTGACAGGTATCACACGCAGCCGGTTTAGCCTCGATCCGCTTTCGCTCGCCACTACTCACGGAATCACTAAATTGTTTTCTCTTCCTACGGGTACTGAGATGTTTCACTTCCCCGCGTTCCCTCCACACACCCTATGTGTTCAGGTGTGGGTGACACCACATGACTGGTGCCAGGTTTCCCCATTCGGACACCCTGGGATCACAGCTTGGTTGACAGCTCCCCCAGGCCTATCGCGGCCTCCCACGTCCTTCATCGGCTCCTGGTGCCAAGGCATTCACCGTTCGCCCTTGACAACTTGACCACAAAGATGCTCGCGTCCACTGTGCAATTCTCAACAAACGACCAACCCACAACCCGATCCGCCCCACACCAAACCCAACAACAGTTGGCGGTATGTGGAGCCAGGCCATGCCTGGCAGACTCCCAGCCCCCACACCGGAGGGCTGGCCAAGTCTCTGAAACAACAACACGATGGTTGTTCCTTCAGGACCCAACAGGGTGCTCACATTCTCCCCCAGCCGCACCAACAGCAACCGTTCCCACCACCGAAGTGGCTGTACTAGGCGCCGCCGGCCGTTGCCAGGGCAAAACTTGCCAGTGTCTCCGCCATCTGAGCACCCCACCACCACAGTCGGGCAGTGCGGGCTCCTTACCGACTTTCGTCGGAAGGTGCTCCTTAGAAAGGAGGTGATCCAGCCGCACCTTCCGGTACGGCTACCTTGTTACGACTTCGTCCCAATCGCCAGCCCCACCTTCGACGGCTCCCTCCCACAAGGGGTTGGGCCACCGGCTTCGGGTGTTGCCGACTTTCGTGACGTGACGGGCGGTGTGTACAAGGCCCGGGAACGTATTCACCGCAGCGTTGCTGATCTGCGATTACTAGCGACTCCGACTTCACGGGGTCGAGTTGCAGACCCCGATCCGAACTGAGACCGGCTTTTTGGGATTCGCTCCACCTCGCGGTATCGCAGCCCATTGTACCGGCCATTGTAGCATGCGTGAAGCCCTGGACATAAGGGGCATGATGACTTGACGTCATCCCCACCTTCCTCCGAGTTGACCCCGGCAGTCTTCGATGAGTCCCCGCCATAACGCGCTGGCAACATCGAACGAGGGTTGCGCTCGTTGCGGGACTTAACCCAACATCTCACGACACGAGCTGACGACAGCCATGCACCACCTGTGACCGCCCCCGAAGGACCTCACATCTCTGTGAGTTTTGCGGCCATGTCAAACCCAGGTAAGGTTCTTCGCGTTGCATCGAATTAATCCGCATGCTCCGCCGCTTGTGCGGGCCCCCGTCAATTCCTTTGAGTTTTAGCCTTGCGGCCGTACTCCCCAGGCGGGGCGCTTAATGCGTTAGCTGCGGCACAGGAAACCGGAGAGGTCCCCCACACCTAGCGCCCAACGTTTACAGCGTGGACTACCAGGGTATCTAATCCTGTTCGCTCCCCACGCTTTCGCTCCTCAGCGTCAGTATCGGCCCAGAGACCCGCCTTCGCCACCGGTGTTCCTCCTGATATCTGCGCATTTCACCGCTACACCAGGAATTCCAGTCTCCCCTACCGAACTCTAGCCTGCCCGTATCGACCGCAGGCTTGGGGTTGAGCCCCAAGTTTTCACGGTCGACGCGACAAGCCGCCTACGAGCTCTTTACGCCCAATAAATCCGGACAACGCTCGCACCCTACGTCTTACCGCGGCTGCTGGCACGTAGTTGGCCGGTGCTTCTTCTGCAGGTACCGTCACTCTCGCTTCGTCCCTGCTGAAAGAGGTTTACAACCCGAAGGCCGTCATCCCTCACGCGGCGTCGCTGCATCAGGCTTCCGCCCATTGTGCAATATTCCCCACTGCTGCCTCCCGTAGGAGTCTGGGCCGTGTCTCAGTCCCAGTGTGGCCGGTCGCCCTCTCAGGCCGGCTACCCGTCGTCGCCTTGGTAGGCCATCACCCCACCAACAAGCTGATAGGCCGCGAGCCCATCCCAAGCCGAAAAACTTTCCACCCCCAGCCATGCGGCCGGAAGTCCTATTCGGTATTAGCCCCCGTTTCCGAGGGTTATCCCAAAGCTTGGGGCAGGTTGCTCACGTGTTACTCACCCGTTCGCCGCTCGAGTACCCCGAAGGGCCTTTCCGCTCGACTTGCATGTGTTAAGCACGCCGCCAGCGTTCGTCCTGAGCCAGGATCAAACTCTCCAACAAAAAATTAGTTGAACAGCATCCTGACAACAAACAAATGTTGCCAAAGGAATCCCAACCAGCCAGCAAAAACTGACCAGTCCGGGGTATAAATCATAATTGGCACTGGCTTTACAAGCACCCTGTTGAGTTCTCAAAGAACAACCACACACCGACCAGAAGCCCCACCTCAGTGGAACCCCAACCGGGGCTTTTCGTTCTGCGTCCCCGCCGCTCTCGCGCCGGGCACTTTTACTACGTTACCTCACCGTCTTCGCCGTGTCAAACCGTGTGTCCCGGTCTGTCATGCTTCGTACGGGTTGGCACCGGCGCACTCACGCAGCAGCGGACCGCTGCGTCAGGTCGTCGGATTTGGCAGAACCGGCCGCTGCGGTTTCCCGCAGTCTCGCCCGGTGCCCTGCCGGTCGTGAACCTTACCCGGTCGGCTTCGCCGCACCAAATCCGCCTCGCGGCCGATCCGGCAAGCCCCGCCCGGACCGTGTCCCGCAGGAGCGAACCCCTGCTTGACCCGGTTGCCAGCTCGTTCCGGGCCCTCAGGACTTTCGTCCCGTTTGCCCCGTTCGCGCTGACAGAGAGAAAGTTACGCGTCCCCGGGTTTGATCGTCAAATCCACGGGTAGCGGCGCGCGTCACATTCGCGTCGCCGACCGGTCGCCGAGCTCGGACTGAGGCCCGATCGGTTCTGCGACAGCCGATGGCACCGAGAGGCGGGGCAGGTCAGGCCGCTTGCCGCCGACGAGCGGCGAACCAGGCGCGGATGCCGAGGACACCGACCGTCGTGCCAATGGCGAGAGAGGCCGCGATCAGCAGCGCGTGCACCCACAGGAAGCTGGTGGCGGCGCCGTCGGCGACAGTGCCCGACGCCCAGGACCGCGGGTCCTGCCAGATGGCGATCGCGAACCTAGGCCAGATCACCCAGGTCCAGATCCCGACCCCGACCAGGAAGACAGCCCAACCTCGCGACAGCACCATGGCAGCCGAGTATGCCAGCGCACCTGCTCACCTGGCCTATCAGCAGAGACACGCCCGCGCTGGGAGGGGACCCGGTCTGTTTCCGACGGCAGCGGGATGGGCACTTCGAAACAGGACAGCTGAGGACCGTCCCCCCGGAGGTGCCCCATGCAACCCTCGATCTTCAATCCCTGGGCCTGGCGTGACCCGTCCGCCCTGGCCGGCGGATACACGCAGACCACCCCCTCGGTCACCCCGCCCGACGACCAGCACGGCGGGCACGACGGGCACGACGGGCACGACGGGCACGACGGTCCGGACGCTCCCGGCCCCGGCACGCCGGTGGACCTGGTGGGCTACCAGGTCCAGGCGAGTGACGGGCGGATCGGCACCATCGACGAGGCGAGCAACGAGGCGGATGCCGGCTACCTGGTGGTGGACACCGGGCCCTGGATCTTCGGCCAGAAGGTGCTGCTGCCCGCCGGCACTGTGGAGCGGGTGGATCACCAGGAACGCGTCGTGCACGTCGACCGGACCAAGGAGCAGATCAAGGACGCACCGCCGTTCGATGCGGATCCGGCCGACCCGGAGTACCGGGAGCGCGTCGGCAGCTACTACGCCGGCGGTCACCTTCCCCCGCCCGGGGCTGTCCCGCGGGTAATGTGAGGCCGTGGTCCGGATGGGCAGCTGCACGTCGGAGGCGGTCGACAAGGTCGACGGCCTCCCGCTCGGTGCGGTGCCCGGGATCCCGACCAGCTCCGGCGACGGCCGTGAGCAACTTCTGAACGTCCTCCGTGCCGGTGGTCTGCGATACCGCGCCGGCGCGCGATGGCGGACGGCTCGCTGAGCCGATCCCGCTGACCGAGGGGGCCTGAACATCGGCCCCACTCGGCGCGCGCCCACGCGTCACCCAACCTCGGATACGAGAGGCACACCACCATGTCCGTCGCACGAATGCTCACCGGCGACCGGCCCACCGGCCGCCTTCATCTCGGTCACTACGTCGGCAGCATCGTTAACCGGGTGCGGCTGCACAGACGCTACGAGAGCTTCTTCATCATCGCCGACCTGCACATGCTCACCACACGCAACCGCCGCGAGGACATCGACCAGGTCTCCGGCAACGCCCGGGAGATGGTCACCGACATCCTCGCCGCCGGCGTCGATCCGGAGCACGCCACGTTCTACCTCCAGTCGGCCATCCCGGAGGTCGGCGACCTCAACACCCTCCTACAGAACCTGGTGACCGTCCCCCGGCTGGAACGGGTGCCGTCGCTCAAGGACATGGCCCGCGACGCTGGCAAGGAGGAGATGCCGTACGGGCTGCTGGGTTATCCGGTGCTCCAGGCCGCGGACATCCTCTGCGTGAAGGGCGAGGTGGTCCCGGTCGGTCGGGACAACGCCGCGCACGTCGAGGTGACCCGGGAGATCGCGCGCCGGTTCAACCATCTCTACGGGCCGGTCTTCCCGGTGCCCGAGCTGATCCCGGCGGACACACCGAGCCTGGTGGGCACCGACGGCGCGGCCAAGATGAGCAAGAGCCGGGGCAACTCGATCGCGCTCTCCGACGATGCCGCCACCGTGCGTCGGAAGGTGCTCGGCATGTACACCGATCCCAACCGGGTACGGGCCGACGTGCCGGGCACGGTGGAGGGCAACCCGGTGTTCGCGTACCACGAGGTCTTCAATCCGGACCGCGACGAGGTTGCCGACCTGACCCGGCGTTACCGGGCCGGGCAGGTGGGTGACGTGGAGGTCAAGGAACGGCTCGTGGCCGCGCTCGAAGGGTTCCTGGCGCCGATCCGGCAGCGCCGGACTGAGATCGAAGCCGACCGGGGGTTGGTCGACCGGCTGATCGTCGAGGGCACCGAGCGGACCCGCCTGGAGGTACGCCAGACCTTGATCGAGGTACGCCGGGCGATGGGGCTAACCGGCGCGTACCAGCAGGTGCGGCGGCGGGCCGAGCGGAGCCGGCGGCGGACCGACGCCTCGGCCTGAGGCCGACGCCCGGCGGGAAGAGCGGATGAACCCGCGACCGACCTGGGCAGAATGCCAGGATGGGGAGGATTTTCGACGAGCGTCCGGTGCGGGCTGCGGAGACGCACCGGACCACGATGTTCGAGATCTTCTTCGACCTGGTCTTCGTCTTCGCGCTCACCCGGGTCATCACGTTCATGGCCGGGTCGCCGACCGCGCTGACCCTGGCTCAGGGGCTGCTCCTCCTGCTGCTGCTGCTCTACTCCTGGGGGCCGTACACCTGGGTGGGAAACCTGGTCCGCGCGGACGTCGGCCTGGTCCGCGCGGCGACCCTGGTCGCGATGGCGGCGATCTTCGTGGTCGCGCTGGTGCTGCCGGACGCGTGGAAACAGGGTCCGGGGTTGCTGGACGCCCCGCTCGCCCTCGCCCTGGCCTACGTGGTCGGTCGGGCGGTGCAGCTCGTGGTCCTGTTCTGGGTGAGCGCGACGAACCCGCCACTGCGCTCGACGCTGCGCTTCTTCACCGTGCCGGTGGTGCTGGCGTGGCTCCCGCTGGTCGGCGGCGCGCTGCTCGGCGGCGCGGCTCAGACGGCGCTCTGGACGGTCGCGCTGCTGGTGGACATCGGCGGCGCCCGGATCGCCTCCGCCTTCCGGCCGTGGCAACTGCGCAGCGTGGACCACTTCACCGAGCGGTTCGGCCTGGTGCTCATCATCGCGTTGGGCGAAGCGCTGATCTCCGCCGGTGCGGGGCCACGGACGATGGCACCCGTCGGTGCGGCGGTGGTGGCCGCGCTGCTCGGCCTCACCAGCACTGTCTGCCTGTGGTGGCTCTACTTCGACCGGCTGGCGCCCGCCGCGAGGAAGGCCGTCAGCGATGTGCCGGATGAGCGACGGGCCGGCGTGGCTGGTGACGCGTACGGCATCGGGCACTCACCGCTGATCATCGGTGCGATCTACGTCGCGCTCGGCATCGAGGAGGTGATCAGCCAGCTCAGCGAGGAGTCCGGTCATTCCGACCCGCTGGGCTGGGAAGCGGCCACCGCGCTCTACGGTGGCGCAGCGGTCTACCTGATCAGCAGGCTCGTGTTCCGCCGGCTGACCGTGCGCGTCGTCCACCCGACGCAGGTCGTCGCCGCGCTCCTGCCTCTGGCCCTGCTGCCGATCGGCCGGTCCCTGCCTCCGCTGGCGGCGCTCGCCCTGCTGACCGTCTTCCTGATCGGGGTCACCTGGTTCGAGCGGCGGGTCGATCAACGCGACTGGGCACAGCCGCGCGACGCGTGAACTCCGGCCCGGAAAAAACCTGACGTGCCGTGTCGACATCCCCGTGGGTCGTTCGTCGTCATGCTGTACGGCGACACGCCGCACCGAGAGGAGCCGAAACGTGAAGTACATGCTGCTGTTCATGAGCCCCATGGTCGACGGTGAGGTCGTCGACAACGGGTGCAGTTTCGAGGACTGGATCCGCTACGACCGGGAGATGAAGGACGCCGGGGTCTGGGTCTCCGGGCACCCCTTGCAGGACCTGACCACCTGCACGACAGTGCAGGTGGGCCCGGACGGCGAGCGCACGATCACCGACGGGCCGTTCGCCGAGACCCGTGAGCTGCTCGGCGGGTACGACGTCATCGACGTGCCGGACCTCGACGCCGCGCTGGACTGGGCGGCCCGCAGTCCCGGGGCCATCGGCAGCGGGTCGGTCCAGGTCCGTCCGATCTTCGAGATCGACATGCAGGCCTGACCGTGCCGGACGAGAGGGCAGCAGTCGGGTCGTCGGTGGAGGCGGTGTTCCGGGAGGAACGCGGCCGACTGCTCGCCTCGCTCGTGCGCCGCTTCGGTGACCTCGACCTGGCCGAGGAGGTCGCCTCCGAGGCCATCGAGGCGGCGCTGGTGCACTGGCCGACCGACGGCGTCCCGAGCCGGCCGGGCGCCTGGCTGCTCACCACGGCGCGGCGTCGAGCCGTGGACCGGCTGCGTCGCGACCGGGTGCTGGCGACGCGGCTCGCCGTCCTCCGGGCGGAGGCCGAGCGGGCCGACCACGCCCCACCCGCGGACGCGGACCGCGATCTGCCCGACGACCGGCTGGCACTCTTTTTCACCTGCGCACACCCGGCCCTGGCCGCGCAGGACCGGGGAGCACTCACCCTGCGGTTCCTCGCCGGCCTCACCACGGCCGAGGTCGCGCGGGCCTTCCTGGTTCCACCGGCGACCATGGCCCAACGGCTGGTCCGGGCCAAGCGCAAGATCCGGGACGCCCGCATCCCGTTCCGGGTGCCCGGCGACGACGAGCTGCCCGGTCGACTGCCCACGGTGCTCCAGGCCGTCTACTCGGTCTTCACCGAGGGGTACGCCGCCAGCTCCGGCCCGGATCTGCAACGGATCGACCTGGCCGAGGAGGCCATCCGGCTGGGCCGGATCCTGCGTCGGCTGCTGCCCGCCGAGCGGGAGGTCGCCGGGTTGCTCGGCCTGATGCTGCTCGTCCATGCCCGACGTGACGCGCGTACCGGGCCGGATGGCGCCATGGCCCTTCTCGACGACCAGGATCGCGGACGCTGGGACCGCCAGATGATCGAGGAGGGGCGGGAGCTGGTGGTGGTCGCGCTGACCGGCCCGGCGCCCGGCCCGTACGGCGTGCAGGCCGCCATCGCCGCGCTGCACGACGAGGCCGCCGACGTGGCCAGCACCGACTGGCCGCAGGTGGTGGCCCTCTACGACGTCCTGCTCAGCCTGGTGCCCTCACCGGTCGTCGCGCTGAACCGGGCCGCCGCGGTGGCGATGCGGGACGGGCCGGAGGCGGGGCTCGCCCTGCTCGACGAGTTGGCCGACGAGCCGCGGCTGCGCGGCCACCATCCCTATCCGGCGGCGCGGGCCGACCTGCTGCGCCGCCTCGGCAGGTACGACGAGGCCGCGGCGGCGTACCGCAGCGCGTTGGCGCTGGTCGGCACGGAACCGGAGCGGGTGTTCCTGCTCCGCCAGCTGGAAGCCGTCACGAGCCCGTGAGCGGAGCTCGATGGCCGGCGCGCGCTGTACCCTTCCCCGGTGACTCTGCCTCTGCCTCCCGGTGAGTTCGCCGCGTACCTGTTCGACTGCGACGGCACGATCGTCGACTCGATGCCGCTGCACTACGTGGCCTGGCAGCGGGCTCTGGGCGAGTGGGGCTGCGAGTTCCCGGAGGACCTCTTCTACGCCTGGGGCGGCCGGCCGACGGCCGACATCATCGTCGCCCTCAACGAGCAGCAGGGTCTGAGCATGCCGGTGGCGACGGTCGTCGAGCGCCGGGAGAGCTACTACGAGGAGCTGCTGCCGCAACTCGCGGCCGTGCCAGAGGTGCTTGCGCACATCCACGACGCGCACCGGCGGGTCCCGTTCGCCGTCGTCTCGGGCAGCACCCGCGCCTCGGTCACCGCCTCCCTCGACGCGCTCGGTCTGCTGGACCGGTTCGACGTGCTGGTCTGCGCCGACGACTACACGCGGGCCAAGCCCGACCCGCAGGCATTCCTGCTCGCGGCGGAACACCTCGGCGTAGCGCCCGAGTCGTGCCTGGTCTTCGAGGACACCGACCTGGGTATCCAGGCCGCGACCGCGGCCGGCATGGCATCGGTACGCGTGCCGCAACAGCGCACGCCCTGAGGTCTCAGGCCACCGTCAGCAGGAGCTTGCCGGCGTAGGAGGTCTCCAGGCGCTGGTGCGCGTCCCGCACCTTGCCCAGCGGGAACTTCTCCGCGACGTGCACCACGAAAGGCCCGGCCTCGATGAGTTCGTTGAGGCGCTGCAACTGTCGGGGGCTCGATTCGCCGTCGTAGGCCCGCACCGTGACGCCCGGCCGTTCCTGCGGCTCCGGCCGCACCCCGTGGGCGAACGCGACGACCCCGCCGTCGGCCAGCGCCTCGGTGAGCCGGTCGAGGGTCGCACCGCCGGCCATCGCCAGGATGGCCTTCACCCCGTCCGGCGCCGCGTCCCGAATCCGGGCCAGCACGTCGGTCATGTCGCCGTGGCCGTCGAGGGAAACGTCGGCGCCGAGCCGGGTCACCAGGGCGACGCCGTCCGCACCGGATGCCACGGCGATCACGTTCAGTCCCTGCCGTTTGGCCAGCTGCACGGCCAGGTGTCCCTGACCGCCGCTCGCGCCGAAGATCAGCAACCAGTCGCCGGTCGACAGGCTGACGGTGTCGAGTCCGGCCAGCGCGGTCAGCGCGTCGGTGGGCATGGCGCCGGCGTGCTCCGCCGGTACGCCATCGGGCACCCTGGCCGCGTACTGCGCCTTGACTGCCGCGTACTCGGCGTAGAAGCCGCCCTTCGGCCGGGTGGTGGCGGAGACGTAGACCAGGTCGCCGACAGCGACGTTGGACACCTTGCTGCCGGCCGAGATGACGGTGCCGGCACCGTCGGAGCCGGGCACGATCGGAAGGGCAGAGCCCTCCGGTACGAGCACGCCCTGCCGCTCGTACACGTCCCACACCCCCACGCCGGCGCTCCAGACCTTGATCAGCACCTCGTCGTCGGCGATCTCGGGGATCGGCAACTTGCGGAGGGTGATCACCTCCGGCCCACCGAAATCGTCCAGGGCCGCGGCCTGCATCCGCTCTGGCACATCCCCGTCAACCATGTGGATTCCCCTCCCGTGCCGGCGTCACCGTCGCAGCATGCCGGCTCGGGGACAGACGTGACCCCGGTGCCGGGTGCCGTTCACCCACAAGGGCGACCGTCCGCTCGCGGCGTGCCCCGACGGGCGTAGTCGGGACGGGCACGGGAATGGCTGCGTGCCCGGAGGCAGTCGGCGCCGGGCCAGGGCTGGTGGCAGGACGACGGGAGGCAGCACCGTGCGCGCTCCTTCGACGCGGGCCACGGCCTGGCTCCTGGTGACGTTGGCCGCGGCTTCCGGCTGCATCGACGTGATCTGCCTGACCAGGCTCAACGGGTACTTCGCCAGCGTGGTCACCGGCAACCTGGTGCACTTCGGCCACGCGCTCGCCACGGCGGACGCCCGCTCGTTGATGGGTGCGGTGGTGGCGGTCGGTGGTTACGCGGTGGGGGTGGCCGCCGCCACGCTGCCGCTGCGCCGCACCCCACCGGGGTGGAACGGCCGTACCGCCGTGGTGACCTCGGCCGAGGCGGTGCTGCTGCTCGGCTTCACCGTGGGTTGGTTCGCCTGCTCGGCCCGTCCCGGGTACGGCTTCGGGCTGGTGCTGCTGGGGATGGCCGCCGTGTCGAGCGGCATCCAGAGCGTGATCACCGTAGGTGCCGGCGTGAAGGGCGCGTCGACCACCTATCTGACCGGCTCGCTGACCGAGCTGGTCCGACGTCGCATCGTCGACCCGCACCGGTTCGCCGACGTGGGTGGCGTCGGCCGATTGGCCGGGCTGGTGCTCGGCGCCGCGCTCGGCACGGTGCTGCTGCGCACCGCCCCGACCTGGGCACCGGCGCTGGCGGCGGTGCTGGTGATCGCGGTGATCGCGGTCGCTGTCGGTCTGACCCGCCGCGCGAGCGCCGCCGGCAACCACAGCCAGCGGCGCTGACGACAGCTGGGATCAGGACGTCTGCGGCTCCTGGCCGCGCAGCGCCTGCGCTACGGCGTCGCGCACCCGGGCGTCCTCGCGCACCTTGCGCTGCGTCCGGTTGCGGCGCCGATACAGGTACGCCCCGACGAGCGCGGCGGCCAGGACGACGAGCGCCAGCACCAACGTCCACGGCAGGGCCCAGCCGTGCGCGGTGACCGTGACCGGCTTGAGCGAGGTGGTGGAGCCCGACGCGTCGGTGAGCAGCGGCGTGAGGGTCGCGGTCGAGGCCAGCGAGATGGCAGGGGCGACGCCGTGCACGGGCACCGTCACGTTCCAGCTCTCACCCGGAAGCAGCTCCGGCGGCGCGGCGATGTCCCTGGCCCGTACCCGCAGCAACCCGAACGGGCCCGAGACCGACACCGCCTGCTGCCCGGACAGGGCGGCGTTGCCGACGTTGTGCACCTTGTAGGTGATGGTGGCGTCGCCCTTGCCGAACGGGTTGGCCGAGCCGGCGTACGTCACGTGCAGGTCCTCGATCGCGAGGTTCGGCTTCAGCTCACCGCCGACCCGCAGCTTGATCCGGATGCCGAGGCGCCGGTCGACGTTGATGCCCTCGGCCTGGTCGGCCTGCGTCAGCGCGGTGAGGATGCCGCCGACGTAGTCACCGGGCGTGGCGTTGTCCGGAACGCCGATCGTGAAGGGGACCTGCGCCGTCTTCCCAGGCTGGATCACGACACTCTCGGCTTTCGCCTTCACCCAGGCGCCGACCGCGGTGGACTTCTTGTCCTTGGTGAGCAGGTCGAGCTGGCCCGCGTCGGTCGTGAAGCCGTCGGCTGCGTACACGGACAGGGTCAGCGGCGACGGGCCGCGGTTGGCCACGACCATGGCGTCCTCGACGGCGCCACCGGGATTGACGTTGTAGCTGTAGCTGGACCGGGCTTCGCCGTAGCCGTTGGAGGCCGTCCGGACCGTCCAGGCGACGTTGCCGTCCGCCGCCGAGGCGGGGCCGGCACCGACACCGACGGCCGCGACGGCGGCGAGCAGGGAGAGCGCGGTGGTACGAAGGACTGTCTTCCAGCGCGTTACGGACGGATACATGTCGGTTCCTTGAGGTGATCTTGGGAGGGTGGCACATGGGTGGCGGGGTAGGCCCCGAAGGTGCCTACCCCGCCGAGTGGAACGTCCGGTCAGCTGCTCAGGGCAGTGATCGTGAGGGTGGTGCGGTAGCTACCCTTCGCGATGTTGTCCGGGATCTTCAGATCCAGGTCAGCGCCGAGCTTGGCGCCGCCCCGGGGGTGACCCTGCGCGGCCGCGCCGAGCCCACTGGAGACCGAGAGGCCCTTGCCCTGGTCGTCATAGGACGACAGGATCGGCGCCCCGGCCTCGGCGCCCGCGCCGCCGTCGAGCACGTACGGGGTCCAGCCCAGGTAGGAGCCGGAGAACTTCTTCTCGGCGTCCTGGAAGTCGCCGACGTTGGCCGAGATCGACCACGGGGCGAGCGAGCGGCGGCTGTCCGACACGAGGATCGGGTTGATCTTGCCGGTCGCCTCGAAGAAGGTGCCGTCGCGCTCCTGCGCGGTACCCAGGTCGACCAGACCGTTGTAGCCGTCGATCGTCCAGCCGAACTCGCCCGGAGCCGGGTTCGGCACGTTGACCTGGATGGCCTGGCCGTCACCGTGGAACGGGTGCACCGTCACGTTGTCGACGATCGAGCCGACCGGCTGGCCGTCCGGGGTGTTGACGCAGGAGAGGCCCTTTTCGACCGCCGCGTTCGGCGCCGCGCAGGTGCCGCTGCGGACGTTCGCGAGGACCAGCTTGTCGCCGCGGACCTGCACCTTGACGTAGCTGCGGACGTGCTCCTGGTTCTGCACGGAGTTGTACCAGTACTTGTTCGGGTCCAGCGGGTCCGGGCCGTTGCCGCGGATGCCGGTGCCGGTGTTGTCCGGCTTCTTGATGTCGTAGTACTTCGAGCCGGAGGCCGAGTTGGCCGTCACGTAGATGACGCCACCCGGGCCGGGAAACACGTCGGCGGAACCCGGCTTCTCGGCCGGGTTCTCCTTCTGGCCGTTCTTGATGGAGTAGCTGCGGGTGTAGCTGTGGTCGTGGCCCTGGAGCACCATGTCGACGCCGAGGTTGGAGAACGCGGTGGTGAAGTCTTCCCGCCGCTGCTTGTTGTCGGTGTCGGTCGCGTGGCTGGCCGGCGAGTAGATGGAGTGGTGGTAGACCAGCACCTTCCACTTGGCCTCGGAGCCGTGCTTGTTGATGACGTCGGTGACGTACGCGACGTGCGCCGCGTCGCCGCCGGCGGAGCCGTCCGCCGGGTTGACGTAGCTGTTGCTGTTCAGGTCGATGAACAGCACGTCCTTGTGGATGAACCAGTAGTCGCCGCCGGACCGCGTCGCCTGGTCCCCGTTGTAGTACGCAGACGAGCGGTCGGTGTTCGGGGTGAAGTGGTGCTGCTCGTACGACTTACCACCGACGTCGTGGTTGCCGATGGTGGCCACGAGGGGGATCTGGCGCAGCTGGTCGGGGGCCAGGAACGAGGTCCACTGCCCCTCGTCGTTGGCGCTCTCGACGTGGTCGCCGGCGGACACCAGCAGCTCGGCGTTCGGGTTGGCCGCGGTGGCCACCTTCAGGGTGTCCTCCCAGCCGGCCTGGTCCTTCAGCCGGTCGCCGGAGGAGCCGATCTGGGGGTCACCGAAGAACAGGAAGTCGTAGTCGCCCTCGAAGTCCTGCGTCTTGAAGGCGTACGTCGGGGACCAGCTGCCCTCGGCGCCGACCCGGTACGAGTAGGCCGTCTTCTCCCGCAGGTTGCTGATCGTGGCGTGCCGGTTGAAGCCGGTGGTGGAGGTGTTCGCCGCACCGACGGCGTCGAAGCTGACGGCGCCGGCCGGGAACTCACCGCTGACGATCTCGGCGGTCGGGGCGAGCTGGATCTTCTGCGCGGTGTCGGCCGAGGAATACCAGCTCACGATGCGCTGGGTCTCGTTGGCGCCGACGCCGAGGACCACGCTGCTGATCGTGGTGGACTCGGCCGCACTCGCGGTGGCCAGCAGGCCACTGCCGAGGGCCGCGCCCATTCCCAGGAAGCCGGCTGCGACCCCGGCCACCAGACGCCGCCGCACGAGCCCGGAGGCCCGTGTCGAGGTCTTCAATGTCATCGACATTGTTCCCTTTTCAAATAGAGAAATGGATTGTGCCTTCACCCGACGCCGGGGAAGCAGATCCACGCTTTCGCCGCCTGATGAACCAACCATGAACGTGATCTTGCGTAAGACTGCACTTCACGAACTACTTAGCCCTACTCATGATCCAGAAATGCGCTGGACAAACCAGATCAATCCCATAATGGACACCCCCGCAGAAACAACCCCGGTCGCCCAGAGGCCGGCTTTCGGCGCACGGCGGCGCAGCACGAACAGCAGCGGGAAAACGGCAGCGATAATCGTCAACTGAACGACCTCGATGCCGACGTTGAACACCAGCAGCGACCACAGCAGGGTCCACGACCACGCCTCGTCGATGCCCAACGCGCCGGCGAAGCCCAGACCGTGCACCAGGCCGAAGCAGAACACCACCCCGAGGCGGATCCAGCCCGCTCGGTCGAGGCTGAAGTGACCGGCCCCGGCCGTCTCCAGGTCGGCCGCGTGCGCACCGCGCCGCCAGATCCCCCACAGGTGCCAGCCGGCGACGACGGCGATCGACAACGCGATGACCGGCTCCACGATCGCCGCCGGCACCTCGACCAGGCCGAGGGCGGCGAGCATGAACGTCACCGAGTGCGCCAGGGTGAAACTGGTGGCGGCGAGCACGATCTCGCGAAGGCGCCGCGATCCCGCGATCAACGCCAGCAGGAACAGGATGTGGTCGATCCCGGAGAGCAGATGCTCGGCGCCCAGCAGGAAGAACTCGCCGAACCGCTGGTACCAGGCCTGCCCGGTGGAGAAGGTCGGGTGGTCGGCGTCGAGCGCCGCACTGCCCGACCGGCCGTCGATCTCGTACGTGACGATCGTCTTGGTGCCCTTGACGTAACCCTCGCCATCGGGGAAGAGACCGCTGCGCACCTCGTGCTCGTCGCCCCGCTCAGGGCAGGTCCAGTCCAGCAGCAGATCCGCGTACGGCACGCCCTCGCGCTCGCCGATCGACGCGTCGCCCACCTCGGTCGGTCGGCAGGCCGCACTTCCCGAGGTGACCGAGAAGCGGTCGGCGACGTACGCGAGGACCGTCGAGGCATGGCTCTTCAGGGCCGTCGCCTGGGCGGTGGCGTCACCCGCCTCGAACGCGGCCGTTCCCGCCTGGAAGAGCGGATCGGCGTCAGCGGAATCGGCGGCGGACACCACGAGAAGGTCGTATTCGAGCTCCAACGCCGTGCGGATGTGACCCTCGTCTCCCGCAGAGATTTTCGCGTACACGGTCGACGAAAAGCCGTGCGCGGACGCGGTTCCGGCGCCCAGAAAAGGAATCACCGCTGCGGCGATCCCGACAGCGGCGACGATTACGGTACGGCGGACGCGCCCTGACATGCGACTCCCTCGGTTGGCCAGTGCACGTTGCACGGCGCGGGTGAACACCAGCCCGCGCGCCGACGAACCGCCGGAAAACAAAGAGCCCGAGCACCCATCCACGGATAGTTGGCGACCAGAATTGAGATAGGAATAGGAAGACGTACGCGCACTTTCCGCCACCACTCGAAAGGACGATCGCCTTGCGCCCCCCGCTCCGGGCCGTTGCCATGCTGGCCGCGACCGTCGCCCTGATCACCGGCTGCGACTCCGGCGACGACTGGTCACAGCCACACCCCGAGCCCGCCGCCATCGGCACTCTCGGCCCAGGATTCGTCGCCCCGTCCACCACACCCGCTCCGGAGGCGACGATCACGCCGCAGCCGGGCTCCTGGGACGGCGTCCACCCGCCGAAGGACTACCGGGTGGTGTTGCTGACCTCCGGGGACGACGACCCGACCAAGGTGCTCGTGACAGCCGTCAAGGAGTGGGCCGACGACGAGCACGTCGACCTCCGGACGATCGTCGTCGGCACTGCGCACGACGCCGTCTCCAGCATCGCCAAGGCCATGGAGATGGGCCCGGACCTCATCGTCGGCGCCGGCAACGACCTCATCGACCCCCTCGCGCTGGTCACCCCGAGCCACCTGGACGAGAAGTTCCTGGTGGTGGGCGCGGAACTGGCCGAGCCCACCCACAACGTCACAGCGGTCGACTGGGACGGCGCGTCGTTCCGCGGGGAAGGGCTGGGCGCGTCCTCGACGTACGACCCGAAGTCGTTCACGGCCGAGCGCTGCGCGGCCGCCATCCGGGCCGGCGTGGCCGCGGTCCTCAACGATCTGACCGGGATCGTCGTCTGGCTCTGATCCCGTCGGTCAGGTCTGCTCAGCGGGCCGGTCCGCGATCCTCGAACTCGTACGTGGTGGTCAGGCCCTCGGGCAGGTCGGGAACCAGGGCGTTGGTGCCGTCGACCACCTGGACGTAGCGCTTGCCCTGGAAGATCGAGTAGCTGCCGTCGGGGACCTGGTCGATCCGGAAGAGCTGCGTCTCGGCGGCCGGGTCGCACCCCCGGCCGCGCACGCTGCCCGGCGCGGCGTCGTGCACGACGGTCATGCAGACCGCACCGGCACCCGTGGCCGAGGCGATCTGGTACCTGTCGCCCTGCGGGCGTAGGACCCAGAGCGACACGTCGTCGGTGCCCGGCTCGCTGGCGGCCCGCACCTGGTCGGTGCCAGGGCCGATCACCAACGCGGCTCCGCTCATGCCGGGCATCACGATCCGGACCTGACGCCTGCCACCGAGGATCTCCTGCGGACCGGCGGTGGCGGTCACGGATGGCACGACAGCCGGTGGGGCCTGGCTGGCCGGGCCGACATCGGGCGTGTCGACGTCGGCCCGCACCTGCGACAGCGCGGTGCCTGCGGCAACGGCCACGACAGCCAGCCCGGCTGCGGTGGCGGCCGTCCGGCGTCGCCGTCGCCGGTCGCTGCGGCGACGCAACGCCTGCGCCCCGGGCAGCGTGGTGACTCGCCGAACCTCGTCGGCAATCGCCGTGAGGTCCTCGCGCGGATCAGCCATGGGAGGTCTCCTCCTGGTGGGCATCGGTCAGCAGCCCGGCCATCGCTCTCCGACCTCGGGCGAGGTACGTCTTCACGGTTCCGACGGGCGCCTGCATCTCCGCTGCCACCTCGGCGACGCTGAGATCGTTGAGGTGGTGCAGCACGACGGCCCGGCGCTCGTTGGCACTGAGCTGCTGGAGCGCCTGCAACAGGGCGACGTGGTCCTCGTTCAGCCCGGGCACGCCCTGGTCGACGGCGGCCCGACGGTGGGCGCGTACCCGGTTGAAGGCCTTGCGCCAGCTGCTCACCGCGATCCGCGAGGCCACCCGGCGGACCCAGGCCTCCGGGCTGTCCGTCTCCCGCACCGTCCGCCAACGCTGCCAGGCCCGCATGAACGCCTCGGCGACGGCGTCCTCCGCCTCGGCGCGGTTGCCGGTCAGCGCGTACACGTGACCCACGACCCGACCCGCACAGGCCGCGTAGAGGGCGTCGAACTCCTCGGCATCACGCATCCGGCCGGTGCCCTCCCACGCCTCGTCCCCTGGTCACCGCGCATGCAACTCGCCCGGGCCGACCGGTCACGTCGGCGCGGGGCAGGAATGTGACCGCCATCACAGCATTGTGATCAACCTGCCGCCCTGGCCAGGCGTCATCGTGCCGTCCCGGGAGAGGCCCGTGGCGGAGAGGACGATGTGCGACGACGGCAACGACGCGCCCTGACAGCCGGCGTACTCGCGACCGCGCTGGTCGCTGCAGGCCTGGCGGCCCAACCGGCGAGCGCGCAGACGAGGCCGACGGCCGCCGGCTCCGGCACTTCCGGCGCCTTCACCCTGATCACCGGTGACCGGGTGACGCTCGACGCGGACGGGCGGCCGGACATCCAGCGGGCGCAGGGACGGGCCGGCATGCGGTTCGTGAGCAGTCGGGAGGACGGTCACCAGTACGTCATCCCGGTCGACGCGATGCCACTGCTGCGCGACGGTCGGCTCGACCGGCGGCTGTTCGACCTCACCGCGCTCGGCGAGTTGGGCTACGACGACCGGGCAGCCGAGTTGCCGCTGCTGGTCGCGTACCCCGAGAACGAGGCGGCGCAGGCGCGGACCGCGACCGTCGGCGGTGACGGGCGGGTGCGGACCGACCTGCCGGCCGCCCACGCGCTCGCGGTCCGGGCGGGCCGGGACGACCGGGTAACGCTCTGGGCCTCGCTGACCCGCGGGACGACCTCCGCGCGCACCCTCACCACCGGGGTCACCCACATCTGGCTGGACGGCAAGCGCAAGGTCTCCCTGGATCGCAGCGTGCCGCAGATCGGTGCGCCGGCGGCCTGGCAGGCCGGGTTCGACGGCACCGGCGTCACCGTCGGCGTGCTGGACACCGGAATCGACGCCAACCACCCGGACTTCGCCGGGCACCTCACCGAGGTCCGGGACTTCACCGGCGGCAACGACCCCGGCGACGCGGTCGGCCACGGCACCCACGTGGCGTCGACCATCGTCGGCAGTGGCGCCGCGTCCGGCGGCAGGTACCGAGGTGTGGCACCGGGGGCCAAGCTGCTCGTCGGCAAGGTCTGCGCCACCACCGAGTGCCAGGACTCGGACATCATCACCGGCATGCAGTGGCTCGCGCCGCAGACGCGGGTGGTCAACCTCAGCGTGGGCGGCGACGACGCGCCCGGACTCGACCCGCTGGAGACCGCCGTCCAGGAGTTGAGCCACCGGTACGGCACCCTCTTCGTGGTCGCGGCCGGCAACGAGGGCAAGCCGAAGTCGGTGTCCTCGCCGGCCTCCGCCGACGACGCCCTCGCCGTCGCCGCGGTCGACGCCGACGACCAGCGGGCCTACTTCTCCAGTCGGGGTCCGCGCATCGGCGACAACCACATCAAGCCCGAGATCAGCGCGCCCGGCGTCGACATCGTGGCCGCCGCGCCCGGCGGCGAGTACGCCACCATGTCCGGCACGTCGATGGCCACTCCGCACGTGGCCGGCACCGCCGCGATCCTCGCCGGGCAGCACCCGGACTGGGCCGGCCCGCAGCTCAAGGCCGCCCTGATGGACTCGGCAAAGCCGACCGGCGAGGACACCATCTACGAGCAGGGCGCCGGCCGGGTCGACATCGCGCGCGCGGTCGCCCAACCGGTCGCCGCCGAGGTCGCCGCCATCGACTTCCCGGTCCAGCGCTGGCCGCACGCCGACGACACCCCGGTCACCCAGGTCGTCGGCTATCGCAACACGGGCACCGCGCCGGTCACCCTGACGCTGGGCATCGCCCCGGCCCCGTCCGGCATGCTCACCGTCAGCCCGACCACCCTGGTGGTGCCGGCCGGTGGCCGCGCCCAGGCGACGATCACCGTGGACACCCGGGTGGACGCCCCGGACGGCGTCTACCAGGGGGCGCTGACCGCGACCGGCGCCGGCGATCTGCGGGTACGGACGCCGTTCGCGCTCAACCGCGAGATCGAGAGCTACGACGTACGGCTCGACCACACCGGACGCGACGGCAGGCCGGCCACCGAGTACACGACAGTGGCCGCGAACCTAGCCACTGGAGAGTTCAGCACCCTCGCCGTGGCCCCGGGCGGCGGAATCCTGCGCCTTCCCACGGGCCGTTACGCGCTCTGGAGCACCATCCACGAGGCCGACGTGTCGACCCTGCTCGTGCAGCCGGTCCTGGACGTACGCGGCCCGGTCACCGAGGCGCTCGACGCCCGTAACGCCAAACCGGTCGCGTTGACCGTGCCGGAGCGCGACGCCGCAGCCATCTCGATCAACGTGAGCGCCAACTGGGACGACGGCTTCCGCTATCCCGGCGTGCAGCTCAGCGGCGTGTCCTTCGCGGACGTCTTCTTCGGCCGGATCGGGCCCGCGGTCGCGGCACCCGAGTTCACCGCCACGCTCGGTGTCGGGCTCGCCCGACCGGGCAGGGACGGCACCTTCCGGAACAGCCCCTACACGTACGACCTGGCGTACGTCCGCCCGGGCGACATGTTCACGGGCCTGACCAGGAAGCTCTCACCGAAGAACCTGGCCACCGTACGGACGACCTACCGGAGCCAGTCCACGGCGACGACGGCCGTCCGGTTGCACCGTGCGGCGGCGCCTGGCGGCTCGGGCCCGATCGGTTCGAGGACGCCGGTCGACCTGCCGTTCCGCGGCACCGAGTACCACAACACCGACGGTGGCATCAGCTGGACGTCCACGTTCGTCGAGGGCGACAACTCCACCACGCAGACGTCGACCTTCACGGCGGGCCGGTCGTACACCCAGACCTGGAACGCGGCGCCCTTCGGGCCCACCGTGGCCCAGGCACCGACGCTGTCGCCCCTGGGGTACGCGGGCCGCGACGGCGACACCATCTCGGTCGCGTCGTTGCCCCTGTTCGGGGATGCCACGGGTCGCCCCGCGAACCGCGATGACCGGCCGGTGCAGATCCGGCTACTGCGTGACGGCAAGGAGATCGGCACCTCGGACAGCCCGTGGGCCGAGTTCGCGGTGCCCGCCGGCAAGGCGACCTACCGGCTGGAGGCGACGGCCACCCGGGGCGCACCGGACACCCTGTCGACGTCGGTCTCGGTGGCCTGGACCTTCACGTCGGCGCACACCACGTCGCCGCAACGGTTGCCGCTGACGACGGTCCGGTCGACGCCCGTGCTCGACGACACCAACACGGGCCGGGCGGGCCGGATCACGACCATCCCGCTGGCGCTGGACCGGCAGGCGGGCTCGACGGCGGTGGCCAACCGCAGTCTCGGCGTGTCCGCGTCGTTCGACGACGGCAGGACGTGGATCGCGTTGCCGGTGCTCCGGAACGTCGCCCTCATCAGTCACCCCCGGCGAGCCGGGTTCGTCTCGCTGCGTCTGACGGCCACCGACACCGCCGGCAACACGGTGACGGAGACGATCCAGCGGGCCTACCGGATCGCCTGAGACACTGCCCGGTCCGGGGTGGCGGCCGCTTGAGCCGCCGCCCCGGACCGGACCTCAGTACCTCAGTGCCGGCGGGCCTGGCGTTCATGCCGATGGCGGCGCCGCAGGCCATCGGGGCCACGCAGGTCGGCGCCCGGCTGCCTACCGGACATCGCGCCCTTACCCGCGCGCTGATCGGCGCGCCTCCGCGTGCCGGACGCGCCACCGGTGATCGAGGACACGGTGCACCGACGCGTCCGGCAGGGTGGAATCAGATGCGTGAGCAGAGCAGGCACCACGGGTGACGTTGTGAAGCGCACTCTGCCCATCCACGATCCGGCTTCCGCCACCGGCGATGCCGCCTCCTCGCCGGACGAGCCGGTGCGGCCGACGACCGCCCACCGGCAGCGCTGGGCGATCCAGACGATGGCTGTCGCATCCGACGACAAGGTGCTGGAGATCGGATGCGGTCGGGGGGCCGCCGTTTCTCTGGTCGCCAGCCGACTCACGACCGGCCGGATCGTCGCCATCGACCGGGCCGCGACGATGGTGCGAATTGCCAGCAAACGGAACATGGCCCATATCAACGCCGGCCGAGCTGAAATTCGATGTGTCGGATTCGAGTCGGCGGACTTCGATTCGCTCCGTTTCGACAAGATCTTCGCAGTGAACGTCAGCATCTTCTGGCTGGGCGACGCAACACAGCAGATCGAACGGATGCGGAGCCTGCTGACGCCTGGTGGGCGGCTCTACGTGTTCGGCGAACGGCCCACAGCCGCACATGCCACCGCGAACCTCACCTCGACCACGATGCTGCTCGAAGCCCACGGGTTCGCGACAACCACAGCAAGCGCCACTCGCGGTAAGAGCCAGGTGCTCACCTGTGTGAGCGGTGCACCAACCGACTGAGTCGTGCATCTGCCGATGCGGCGTGGCCATCTTCGGGGCCCCGCCGAGACAACCGCTATTTGATCTATCGCGGCCGGTGGATGTCCAACCGGGTGGCGCGGGTGACGTAGCATTGACCGCGAACGTTATTCATCCCGGCACGGGGAGGAGCGGCATGAAGTTCGACATGGGAGCGCAGACTCTCGGCAGCCTCACCAAGCAGACCCAGGGTTCGTCTGATGATCTCGGCAGCCTGATCAAGCAGTTGATCGCTGCCGCTGAACCGCTGCAGGGCAACTTCAACGGTGCCGGGCGGGTGGCATTCGATTCGTTCAAGGCCAACGCCGATTCGATCACCGCCTCTCTCAATTCCGCGCTGGGCGCGATTCTGGGCGGTCAGGGCGGAATGGATTCCGCGTTCGGCCAGGGTGACACCGAGATGGCCGACAACGCGTCGTCGGCGGCGGGCACCGCCAACTTCGACGCGGCCAGGTTCTCGAGCAGCCGCTGATTCCCGGGGGAGTGACAGGTTATGAGCACAGATCGACGCAGCTTTGACGTGGGCACCTCGCAGCAGGTCCAGAGCGACCTCGCCGGGATCATCGCCCGGCTGGAGGCCGTGATCTCGCAGCGCAGCGCCGACGTGTCGGCCGCGATGGCCGACTTCCAGGCCGACGGCGTCTCCGAGGAATACCGGACCGTCGAGGATCGGTGGAACCGCGCCGCGGGCGAGGTGCGCACGATCATCGATCTGGTCAAGACCACGATGGTCAAGAACGACGAGACGGCGACGACCACGCTGTCCAAGGCGCGCACGGCGGTGCAGTCCATCGGCTGAGTTGTTTTCCATCGAGTGTTGACGAGGGAGCACAAGCGTGAGCGCCTGGGATATCTCCCCCGGTGGAGTGCGCGACGTCCTGAATCGCACCCATGCCGCGGCCGCCCCGTTCGAGGGGCAGATGACCAAGTTCAACTCGGCGCTGGAGGGTTCCGCCGTCCAGTCGAGTTCGGAGATCGTCGGCCAGGCACTTCAGGGCTTCGTTGAGTCGATCAAAACGGACCTCGAGTTCGTGTTCACTCGCACGGGGGCGTGCATGAATGCGGCGGCACAGGCGACCAACGCCTACGTCCAGGGTGATCTGGACATGGCCGCCAACGCGCAACGCAGTGCCTCGGCGGCACCCGACCCCTCGGCGACGATGCCGGGGCCGGGCCGTGGGGCGGTGCCGCGATGATCAATCCGGGGGAGATCCCCCAGATCCCCGGCAACATGGAGCAGTTGGCCACCCACGCACAGACGATCAAGACGACCGGTGTCGACTTTGCCAACACCGGTCAGACGATCGACACCACCTGGCAGGGGTTGGCCGCGGTATACGAGGCACCGGAGGCGGCACAACTGTTCGCCGCCTCCGGCCCGATACGCACCGTGTCGGCCTCGGTCGGTGAGGACGTCCAAGCCGTCGGCACCGCCCTGGCCACGTACGCCAGCGAGGTCAAGGAGATCAAGGCCCAGCTCGCGGCACTGAAGGGCCAGGCGGAGCAGTTCGTCGAGTCGACAAAGGACGACGACGACTGGCGTGAGGACGAGGGCAAGGTCAACCAGCACAACGGGCTGATCTCTGCGGTGAACACGCAGGTCGCGGCGTTCTTCGAGGCGCAGCGCAAGTGCGCCAACACAATCAACGCCCTGTACGGGGGCCGCCAGTACCGCGCCGACAACGCCGACGGCCGAGCCGACGACGGCGAGTACGGCTTCAACGCCGACACGCTCAACGCCGCGGCCGGAGAGGACGGCGCCCTGCCCTGGGGCAGCAACGAGGAGCACGACCGCGGGTTCCTCGGTGACGTGGGCGCGTTCTTCGGTGGCATCGGTGAAGGCTTCGTCACCATGCTCGAAGACCTCGGCGGGCTGATCGGCCGCGACCCGACGACCGGCGAGTGGAGCTGGGGCACCGCCGGCCAGTCATGGTTGGGCCTCGGCAAGTTCGTCTGGGCGGTCTCCATCTACATCAACCCGGTCACCATCGTGATCGACCAGACGGTCGGCATGCCGTTCCTGGAGAAGCGCGAGGCGGGCAACCTTCTCCTCAACGCCGGCAAGAGCATCATCGCCTACGACATGTGGAGTGAGGACAAGTCGAGGGCCGGCGGCCTCGCCACGTTCAACATCGTTTCCGCCGTCATCGGCACCAAGGGGGCCGGCTCCGGCGTACGCGGCGCAGGTGCCGCGGTCAACAGCATCCGGGGCAGCGCGACCGCCGCCCGAATCGGCGCCGGGCTCGTCCGCGCCGGCAACTGGCTCGACAACCTGCCCACGGTCGGCGAGGTCGCCATCAACTTCGCCAAGAAGTTCGACATCCAGATTCCGCAGATCGGGCCCCTGCCCGCCATTGCCGGCGACGTGCCGGTCGGACGCGGCTTCGACGTCGAGATGCCGAACGACCGCGGCGGCAACCCGATGAACATGGACGCTGGAAACGGCCCCGGCAACACACCCGGTGGGCGTACCCCGGGAGAGTCGACAACCGGCAACCTCCCCGGCGACAACACACCCGTCCGTAACGGGCCCGAAGACACGCCACCCGTGCGGAACATGCCGGAAGACAACACGCCGCCGGGCAACCTGCCGGAGGACAACACGCCTCCCGGCAACCTTCCAGAGGACACCACGCCGGGCAACGTCCCGGACGACACGACGCCGGGCAACGTCCCCGACGACACCACACCCGGCAACGTCCCCGACGACACCACACCGGGCGGGGGAAGCCCGGACCGAGGGCGGGATCTCACCCCGGCCGAGCAGCAGCGGTTCGTCGATCAGGCCGAGCGTCTGGGTCCTGCAGCGCGGGCCCAGGTGGAGAACCTGCTCGCCCGTACCGACCTGCCGGACGGTATGGCCAACCAGGCCGTCCGGGACTTCATGGACCTTCAGGACTCCGGTCGGCTGGCGGGAAGCGTCGACCGGCAGGGAGACATCTTCCGCGACATGCTCGACAACCTCAGCGGGGACCGCTCCGCCTTCGATGGCGCGGCGACGGAGTTGCGCGCCGCGAACGACGTGCTCCAGAGCGGTGACCTGGCGCCGGGCAGCAGGATCGGTCTGAATGTCGTCGCTGGCGAACGGGTCAACCTGGGCAACGGCACGGTCGTCGACACCGGTCGCATCCCCGAAGCCGATCTCGTCTACCAGACCGCTGACGGCAACGTGCATGTGGTCGAGGTCAAGGCCACCGCGCAGACCGTGGCCAACAAGTTCCGATCCGACCCCGCTCAGTTGGAACGCATGCTCGAGTGGCGTGACGCCGCGCCGGGCCGGGAGGTCAGCATCCGGGTCGGCACCGACGAGGGTTGGACGGGGCTCTTCAGTCGCGCTGGCAACAACCCGCCGCAAATGGCGATCGAACGGCTCGCCGCCCAGAACGTACCGATTACGATCGGCGGGCGTACCTTGTCGGGTGAGCAGATGAACACGCTGCACCAGGCGGTGGAACGGGCCGCCGTCGACCCGGCGCACCCGATGAAGAAGCCGGCTGCCTGGTTCGGCGAACACCTGCCGAACCTCGACGCCGCGCGTGACTTCCTCAGGCCCTACGGAGTTGATTTCCTGTGACCGGTCCCTGGGTTGCCCCCGAATTGCTGGCCGCCCTGCCACTTCCGTGGCGGCTGGCGGATCCCGTCGAGCGTGGCAAGGCGACACGAGAGCTGTTGCCCGACCCACAGCAGCGGGCTGAAGCCCTACAGGCGTTGGAGATGTGTCTCGCCTACCTGGTGGACGTCAGGGACCGTTACGGCGACGAGACCGACTGGGGGCTTCCCAAGGAGTTCTTCGACGACTATTGGTTCATCCTCTACGCGGGGCTCAAGCAGTCGATGCCGACCCTCGCCGACGTCACGCCCGAGAGGGTGCGCGACTGGGCCGAGGCGTACCTGGACCCGGAGGACGTCTTCGGTGCCAGCTGGACGACGCCACCGGACGAGGTCGTTGACAGCATCGGTCGGTCGTGGGTCTTCTTCATCGTGCAAGGGGCGACGGAGAGTCTGGTTCGATGGCTCCGCGGCGTTGGGCCTGAGCATCTGGACGATTGGGAGCGGGCCCGAGTGGTCGACCTGCTCAAGGAAGCCACTCCTCGTCTGCAGTGGCGTCTGACGATCATCACCATCCCGACGATTCTTGATCTCGGGGGCCCCGACCAGAAGAGCTACTTCGATCGACTGGCCAACGACCAGGGCCTGCACGAGAAGACCCGCGCCGAGGCGGAGAGTGTGAGCTCGTTCATCGACCACGCACACGAGCCGATCTAGGGCCGTCGCGAGTGCGGCGGCCACCCTCGAGGCGGTGTCGGCCCTGGTCCTGTGCCGTGGTCACGACGACTCGGGATCCGTCACCCCCCGGAGTAGGCACATGCGAGTCGAGTACGACGACGTTGAAATCGAGGACGACCTGCGGGTGACCCACCAGGGCGAACTCTTCACCGGCGAGGTGGTCGAACGCTCACCGCAGGGTCAGGTCATCGCCCTCACCACGTACTTCAAGGGCATGGAGGACGGCCCCTCCGCCGAGTGGTACCCGAGTGGCGAGCGCAAGGCGGAGGGCAGTGTGCGCTATGGCATAGCTGTCGGCGTCCACGAGGAGTGGCACCGCAACGGCAACCCCGCTGCCCGTGTCGAGTTCGACGACCAGGGCAAGCTGCTCAGCCGCCAGCGCTGGGCCGAGGACGGCACCCCGATCAAGAACTAGTACTCCAACGTCATCTGATCTGCCGACTGGCTTGCTCGGCTAGCTCATGAAGAAGATCATGGCCGCGAGGCTTGCCCCCATGGCCAGGTGCTCCCAACGGAGCAGGTCCGTGATCGGTCGATTGCGCAGCCGGACGAGTACGGTCGTCATCCAGCAGAATTAAGCCGCCGTGGCGGCGCGAGCGCCATGAGCACGGCCCCCGGCCATACGGTGCCACTCCAGCTCCGGGCCGCGCTCGGTCGGACCGCCGACGACGATTGCCACCGCCAAGGCCAGGAGCAGCAGCGTGCCCGCGTGCTGCACAACTGGTGCGGCGTCGAGGGTCACCGCGGCCACGACAGCCACTGTCGCACCCGCAAGTATTCGGGCTCTGCGGGAAGCGCCCGCCCGCGGCACGACGCAGCAGCAGGCTGACACCGCGGCCGACCCGAGCATGATCATCGCGATCATCAGGACGTCATCGCGGTGCGACGCCGGGGCGTGACCATTGCGCGGTGGGGCGGCCGTTGAGACGCCACGGGTGCCCGGTGACCCGCGGCCAGCCTTCAGGCGAGTTTTCCCAGTTCTCCTGCCGGCCGTACACCGTGAGGTCCAGGGCGTGGTAGGTGGTCATCAATGCCTCCACGCCCCGCCCGGTGGTCCAGTAGGTCTCGTAGACCTTGTCGCCGTCGCGCAGGTAGCACGCGATGAACCCGAAGTCACGACCGTCGGCCAGAGCCGGGTCGGAGTCTTTCGCCGAATACCAGGGGAACCTGTAGCCCATGAACTCCGCGAACGGGGCACTTTCGTCGTAGGGACCCTCGCAGAACACGGCGTAGGTGACGTCCCGAGCGTGCAGGTAGTCCAGCATCTGCATGTGACAGGTCGAGAAGGTGCACCCCTCACACTGATGCTCGTGCGGTTTACCGTCGTGCCACATGTGGAAGTAGGCGATGAGCATCCGGCGGCCCTCGAACACCTCCACCAGCGGGGTGTCCCCGCCTGGGCCCCGCACCGTCACCGTCGGCATCAAGGTCATCGGCAGCTGACGACGAGCGGCTGCGATCGCGTCTCCTTCGCGGGTATGGGCCTTCTCCCGGACCAGCAGTTCGTCGCGCTCGCGCAGCCAGGTCTCCCGGTCGACGACCGGGGGCGCGGCGGCGCTGGACGCGGGGGTTGCCGTCATGGCTATCTCCTTCGTGGAGTGGGGATCGGTCACAGATACAGACGACCGAGTCGGCGATCGTCATCGGTGACCGATGACGGATGGGTCCGCGGTCGTCAGTACGGTTGTGAGGACCAGTCAGCCCCGGGGAGATCACATGTCCGACTCGCCTGATGAGCAGGCGGTCTGGCTGCAGCGCGCCTTCGACGAGCACCGGCGTGAGCTACACGTCCACTGCTACCGCCTCGCCGGGAACGTCACCGACGCGGAGGACCTGGTGCAGGAGACCTTCCTGCGCGCCTGGCGGGCTCGCGACCGCTTCGAGGGTCGGGCGTCGGCGCGCACCTGGTTCTACCGGATCGCCACGAACGTCTTCCTCGACAGCCGCAAGGCGGCCGGTCACCGGACGGTACCGTACGGTGATCCGCTGGAGTGGTCCACCGAGCTCGGTCCCTATCCCGACGCCCTGCTGGCCGACGATCCGCAGACCGGTCTCGCCGCCCGGGAGACCGTCGAGCTGGCCGTGATCGCAGCGCTCATGTACCTGCCGCCGCGGCAGCGGGCGGCCTTCGTGCTGCGCGACGTCTACGGCTGGACGCCGCAGGAGATCGCCGCCGCGCTCGACACCGCCGTAGCGGCCGTCAACAGCCTCCTCCAGCGGGCCCGCCACACCCTCCGGCGGCGCGCTCCGTCGGACCCGAAGGACTGGCGCCGCCCGCAGCTCACCAGTGAGGACGAAGAGATCCTGCGCCGCTACGCCAACGCGAAGGACCCGGAGACTTTCCGGGCACTGCTCGCCGAGGACGTACGGATCACGATGCCGCCCGAGCCGCCGGTCGTCGGGATCGACGCGGCCGCGGAGTTCCTCGGCCGACCGCTCGACTGGCGTACGTTCCCCACGTCGGCCAACGGGCGCCCGGCACTGATCAACTATCTCCGCCGGCCCGGCAGCCCGCACTACGAGGCGTTGGTCGTCGACGTACTCCGGATCGAGAACGGGAAGATCGTAGAGAGCAACGCCTTCATCGGTGCCCGTCACGTCGCCGCCTTCAGCATGCCCGCCACGCTCAACGCCGAAGCCAAGTGACGTTGGAGTACTAGGCGGCGGAGCTGAGCAGGTGATGCTGACAAGCGGTCGGCGAAGAATCTCGCGCAACGGCTCGTTGATCCCTCAGCCGGTGCCTTGGCGGTCGGCACGCAGGCCGTACCTGCGCAGCACTGCCGCAAGGTTCTCGTACGGGGCGCCCGGCCCGGTGTCCACTCTGTACCACCAGGCTCGCCGCGCCCCCCGGCCGAGCGCCCGGCCCGGAATCACCTCGGGCTCGGAGTCGAGCGCCTGTTCCTGACGGCCGACCAGGATGCCCCACGGCAGCGCGGGAAGGCTCGGCGTGCTGGACCGCACTCCGCCGGACCGGCCCGGGTGCACGGCCACGATCATGCTGCGGACGGTCGACGCCAGCTTCTCGGCGAGTGCCTCGATCGTCGCCTCGTCAACAGCCGACAGTGGGGGGCCGGCCAGCCGGAGTTGTTCGCGGACGCCGACGTCGACCCGCTCGACAGTGAGGACACCGAGCAGCGCCGACCGGTTGTCGCCGCCGACGACCGCCACGCTGGTCGGTGCCGGTGCGCGCGTACGACAGAAGGACGTGAGGTCGCGGCGCGACCACGTCTCGGTCACCGGCTCGGCGACGCCCCACCCGGCCGGATCGTTGCCGGTGAGAGCGCGCACGGCGGCCTCGGTGCTGGCGCCGAGGTCCAGGGCCTCGGTGGCCGGGTGCAGCGTGACGATCTGGATCTCCAGGCCGCCGGTCCACGGGTCGGAGGCCGGCAGCGCCCCGGCGCCCTGGGAGCCGTTGGCGGACGAGAAGCGGTGGCCGTCCCACTGCAGCGGCAGGCCGGTGAGCCCGTCGCGGTACTGGTCGTCGGCGCGCACCACCCACTGCCCCTGTGCCTGCGCGAGCATCACCTCGACCGGGTACGTGATGAAGCCGTCGGCCGGAGTGACGAGCTGGAGCATCAGCCCGTTGCGGACCGCGTCGACAGCGGCTTCGGCGAGCCAGGGCGACAGGCCGACCACCGTACGGTGCTGGTGCAGGACGATGGCCTTGTCGCTGATCGTGTCGGTCGTCCCCGTCATCGGTCCGCCCATGTCAGCCCTCCCGTTATCGATACGAGCGCGGCGGTGAAGCGGCGGGTCACCTCGGCGGCCTGCGGGTCGCCGTCGGGTGCCCGGCTCTCCACCCACCAGACGCGGCCGCCGAAGGAGTCGTCGAGCGTGACCCCGAGCAGCCGCTCCGCCTCCCCTGGCACCTGGACCAGTCGCGCGGTCTCGACGGTCAGCAGCAGCCGCCCGTCGCCGGGGTCGAACAACTGCACCAGCCCGGCCGAGTCGACAGTGTCCATCTTGAGGTCGGACCCGACCGCGAGCAGGGCGCCGAGCATCGCGGCAGCGTCGGGCTCGGCGCGGCACAGGGCCACCGTGTCGTACGTCATCAGTGCTCCTTGGTCTCGCCGAGGTACGCGGTCTGGGTCATGCGTGGGGGGTGCCCGGGGCGGATGAGCTGCCCGCGCCCCGCCGGTAGGACCATCGGCCGTACGCCAGTGAACAGTTGCCCCTCCGTCCGGTCACCGGACATGAGCAGGCCCAGGCAGCCGGCCTCGCGCACGGCCAGCGGGAACGGCTCGAACAGGCCACGTGAGGCGCCGGACACCCGGCGGGTCATCACGACGTGCAGCCCGGTGTCGCGCCCGGCCGCCACGTACGGGACGAACGCGCCGAGCGGTTGGCTGGCCGACGCGGCGAGGATGTCGTAGTCGTCGATGAGCAGCACGATCCGTGGACGTGCCGCCTCGGACGGCTGCCTCTTCGCCAGCTCCTTGCACACCGCCGCAGACAACTGCTGGGCGAGTGTCGCGTTGGTGGCGTAACCACCGAGGTAGGACTCCGGCACCACGTCGGCGAGCCCCCGACGCGGATCGAACACGGCGAACACCAGCTCGTCGGAGGTGAACTGCCCCATCAACTCCTCGGCCACCAGCCGCAGCAGGTTCGTCTTGCCGGTCCGCGGATCGCCGAGGACGAGGAGGTGCTGGTCGCGGCCGAAGAGGTCGAGCACGGCAGGGGTGAAGTCGCTCTCGAACCGGCCGAACGGCACCACCCCGTGCCCGGCCGGCGTGCCGGCGAGGTCGGCCACCGGCAGCACCGCGGGCAGCACCCGGACGGGCGGCGGCACGGGCCCCGACCACGATCCTCGTACCGACTGCACGGCCGCGACCAGGCCGGCGTTCGACGGGTCGGGCTGGCCGTCCAGGCGCGGAAGGGCAACCTGGGCGAACAGCTTGCCGCTGGTCAGCGCCCGGCCGGCCTGGTCCGCCGGGATACCCCGGGCCAGCCTGCCGTCAATGCTGGACTCGGCGGGCTCGGTGAGCCGCAGCTCGATCCGGTTGGCGAAGGCGACCTGCTGCGCGGCGCGCACCTCGTTCCACCGCCGGGCGGTGCCGATGACGTGGATGCCGTAGCGGCCACCCCGGGCGAGCAGGTCGTGCACCTTGGGTTCGAGGCTCTCGAACTCGGCGTTGAGCTGGCCGTACCCGTCGATCAACAGCACCACGTCGACGCAGCCGACCTCCGCGCGTACGCGCTCGTCGGCGGCACGCAGGTCGTTGATCGTGTCGAACTGGTGCTGGGTATAGATGCGCTGACGTTGCGCGAGCATCGCGTGCACCTCGTCGACGGTGCGTCGAATGCGCTCGCGGTCCTCTCGACTGGCGACGCCGCCGACGTGGGGCAGCTCGGCCAGGCCGGCCAATCCGTTGCCCAGCAGGTCGATGCCGTAGATCCCGACGTCGGTCGGACGGTAGGTGGTGGCCAGGCCCAGCGCCAGGGTGCGCAGCGCTGTCGTCTTGCCGGTGCCGGGTCCACCGAGTACGAGGGCGTTGCCCCCGCCCACGGCCAGGTCGATCAGCCAGGGGCCCTGCCACTGGCGGGCCGGGTCGTCGAGGCGGCCCAGCGGCACCGGCAGCCCGGTGGCAGCCTGCTCGGCGATGTCCAGGCGGAGCCCGTCCGGGGTGCTGCGGATCCCACCGACCGCCTGGTCGAGGGTGAGCGCGGCCGGCAGCGGCGGTAGCCAGATCGCCTGGACACGCTGGTCGCTCATCGACATCTGCTCCACCACTGTCGACAGCAGCGTCGGGCCGGTGGTGCGTCTGGTCGCCTTCGGCTCCTCGGGTGCGTCGTCATCGGTGTCCCGGCGGACGGTGCCGAACACCGGCATCGGCTTCGCCAACGGGCCGACGATCGGGGCGAACTCGGCTTCGGCGCCGTCGGTGAGCGGGCCGGACACGTAGGCGGCCTTGAACCGCTGGTAGATCGAGACGTCGACCTTCAAATACCCGTTGCCGGGCAACGGCGGCAACTGGAACGCGTCGACCGTGTCGAGAACGGTGCGCGACTCCATCTCGGTGAGCGTGCGCAGCCCGAGGCGGTAGGCCAGGTAGTTTTCCAGGCCGCGCATCTTGCCCTGCTCGACCCGCTGACTGGACAGCAGCAGGTGCACCCCGATGGACCGGCCGATCCGCCCGATCCGGAGGAACAGGTCGATGAACTCCGACTTGGCGGCGAGCAGCTCGCCGAACTCGTCGATGAGCACGAGCAGATGCGGCAGCGGTGGGAGGGTGCTGCGTTCGCCCTGCACCGCGCGGAGCAGGTGGTACTCGACGATGTCGGTGACCTTGCCCGCGTCGGCGAGCAACTGCTGGCGGCGCTGCACCTCGCCGTCGAGGCTGGTGTACATCCGTTCCACCAGCGCGGCGTCGGCGACCAGGTTGGTGATCAGCCCGGAGACGTGCGGCATCTCGGCGAACGGTGCGAACGTCGCGCCACCCTTGTAGTCGACGAGCACCATCGCCAACCGGTCGGGCGGGTGGCTCGCCGCCAGGGCGAGCACGAGCGTCCGCAACAGCTCACTCTTGCCCGACCCGGTGGCACCGACGCACAACCCGTGCGGACCCATCCCGAGCTGCGCGGACTCCTTCAGGTCGAGCAGCACCGGGCGTCCCACCGGGTCGACCCCGATCGGTACGCGCAGGAAGTCGCGCTCGCCCCGCGGCCGCCACAGCGTGGCGAGGTCCAGGTTCGTGGGATCGGACAGCCCCAGCAGATCCTGGAAGTCCGCCGGCGGGGTGCCCGTGCCGTCGTCGTAGGAGTCGGCCGACAGCCGCAGCGGTGCGATCCCCCGGGCGAGGCCCTCGACGAGCGGCACCGGCACCTCGTCGACAGTGCCGGTCACGGTCATCGGCGGCGACGCGGTGAGGTCCTCCAGGACGAGTGAGCTGCCGTCGATGGTGATCCGCCGGGAGATGTCGCCGGGCTCGTGCAGCCGGTCGGCGAGCAGGTGCACGACTGTGACACCGAGGCTCCCGAGGCTCACGAACTGGTCGGGGCTCGCCAACCCGCGTGCGACCTCGCCGTGGGCATCGTCGATGACCAGCAACCTCGAGCGCGTACGGGCCTCGGCGCGCCCTGCGTTGTGGCGGAAGGACTTGAGCGCGTTGGTGGCCCGCTCCTCCAGGTCCACGGCGAGCAGCTCGGCGAGCGTCTCGGGGGCGGTGACCAGCAGCGGGGTCGGGCCACTCGGGCCGATCGACGTCCGGTCGAGCAGGTGCGGCAGCCAGCGCGCCCATTGCCAGGTCACCGCCCGCTCCGGGGTGGTGACGATCGCGAGCGTCACGTCGTCGGGGGCGTGGAACGCGGCGACCTGGACGAGGATGGCGCTGGCGAGGGCGACCACCTCCTGGTGGTCCGGTGAGATCACGCTGACATCGCCGGCGCAGTCCAGGTCGACCCGCAGCGGCAGCCCCGGCGTCAGTTCGAAGCGGCGCATCAGCGAGTGGGCCTCGTGGCGCATGAACGGGTCTAGGGGGTTGGTCGGTGTGCTCTGCTCGCGCAGTTGGATCGGCCGGACGGGCAGCGCGCCCATGCCGACCCGTACCCGCAGGAAGTCGATGTCGGCGCGGCGGCGCTCCCACAACCGCGCCGGGCTGCGCACGACGTCGAGCAGTCGACTGACCGGCGGGTCGAGCACTGTCGCCTGCTCCTGGAGGCGCTGCTCGTCCTCGCGCAGTTGCTCGCGTAGCTCTTCCAGGTAGTCCTGGTACCGCTCGCGCTGGACCCGGCGCTGCCGACCGGCCTTGCCGAGCTGGGTGAGGTACATCGCCCCGGCAGCGGCCAGCGCGACGACCATGACCACCGCACCCAACGCCGCGAAGCCGGAGCCGCGCATGAACATCATCATGCTCATCGCCACCCCCGCCCCGGCCATCGGCAGCAGCGCCTGGAGCCCCACCGCGGATCGGCCGTCGGGCAGCTGCGGTGGTGCGTCCAGCACGAGCGGGTCCATGGTGGATGCCGGGCGGGCCATCCGGGTGGGGCGGTGCACCATGCGCGTCGACATCGGGCGTCCTCCGCTTACATCCGCCTGGCCGCAGCCAGGGCGAACGCGGCCGCGCGGGTCGCCTCGACGAGCGTCGCCTCACCGATCCGCGACGGCGTGATGAGCGCGCCGGCAGCCAGGTGACGGTCGTAGGGCAACACCACCACCGGTACGGCTGTCTGCTCGATCAGCTCGCGCGCGGCGTCGTCGACGAGGGCGGCCCGGCCATCGGGGTTGCTGGAGTTCAGGACGACCACCACACGTGCCAGCCACGACCCGTACCCGCTGTCGATGATCCGCCGCAGTGCCTGGTAGGTGGCCCGGACCCCATCCGGCGTCGCCGCGGCGACGAGCACCACCGAGTGCGCGTCGGACATGGCCGCCGCCGCGGTACGCGACTCCAGGCCAGGCGGGCAGTCGACGACGGCGACAGCGAAGAGGCGCGACAGTGACCGCGTCACCTCGCTGCACAGGGTCGGGTTCGCGGTGCCGCTCGGCAGCACCCACAGGCCCGTGCCGGTGCGCGGAAGGAACGGTTCGAGCGCGCGGAGATCACCGCCCCGTGCCCCGATCAGGTCGGGTGCCAGCCGGTCCAGGGGCGGTTCGCTCGGCACGCCGAGCCGCCAGGTCAGCGAGCCCTCGTACGGGTCGGCGTCGGCGGCGAGCACCGGATCGGACCGGCGCGCCGCGAAGACCGATGCCAGCACCGCCGCCACCGTGGTCTTTCCTGCCCCACCATGCACGGAGGCCACCGCGATCCGCCGGCCGGTGTGCACCGGCACCTGCACCTCGGCGGCGAGGTCGGCGAGCGCCCGGGTCGCCCGGCTGCTGGTGAACATTCTGCTGGCGCTGCGCCACATTCGCCGCAGTGGCGGATCGCCGGCACGGATCCGCCGGACGATTGACAGGTCGTTCGGCTCCGACCCCGCAGGATCGCCAGGTGCCCGGGGCGTCGGTGCCGGTCGGGGTGCCTGCGCGGGCTGCGGCGGTGCCTGCGGTGCCGACGCCGGCTGGCGAGGAGCGGCAGCGGGGGTGGTCGAGCCGTCCTGCACCCGCCGCTGTGGTGGGTACGGTCCGTGCCCCCCGGAGTGGGTCGGGCCGGGCACCGGTGGAGCGCTCATGCCACCGCCTCAATCAGAACGTGGTGAGAAGTCGCGAGTAGAGCCCGAACACCCCGACCGCAACGGGCACCAGTGCCATCACGGTCAACGCCTCGGCGCGGTCGGCGTACTGCCGGGCTCGGGCCAGCGCGTGCGGTGGCGGCCGGTACGCCAGGATCACGAGGGCCACCGCGCAGACGGCCAGCGCCGTGAGCGCCGGACCCCACCACGCGTCGGGGGTGTCCCGCACCCAGCGCGTCAACAGGCCGCCCACGATCACCAGAGCACCGGTCACCAGCCCCACCACCTCGACGGCCAGCGGGAACGCACGCATCCGCAGCAGCAGAGCGCTCGCCACCAGAGCCGCCAGCACCAGCGCCCACGGGCCCGCCGCGGCCGCCAGGACGAGACCGCCGAGCGTCGCCGACGTCGCCGTCGCCACGGCGGCCACGGCCAGCCCGCGGTGCGCGGAGTCGACAGCGGCCTCCACCGTCACGCGACTCACCAGCTCATCGTTGCTCCGCCGGTCGTCGAGGCGGGTGAGCCCGGACGCGACCATCGCGATCCGGGGCAGGAGCCCCAGCATTCCGACGGACACGATCGCCAGCACCGCCGCGACACGCTCGGCAGGCGTGTCCAGCGCCAGCGGTACGCCCCAACCAGCCACCAGGGCCAGCACCGTCCCGCCACCGAGGACGCCGGCGCGACGGTTGCCCGTCACCGTGCCCACGGCGAGCACGACGCAGCCGACGCCGGCAGCCCAGAGCGCCCAGCGCAAGGTCTGCCCGTTCGTCAGCCCGGGCACCATGCTCATCGCCATCGCTGCACCGCTGAGCAGCACCGCCATCCCGACGGCCCGCTTGGCCACCAGCCCGACGAGGAGGCCGGACAGCGCGATCACGCCGCCGATCGCGCTCACCAGCGCGGCCCCCAGTCGCGGGGCGGCGAGCACGGCCGCCATCGTCGCGGCGAGCAGGCACACGGCGGTAGCGGTCCACATCCGGGCGGCAACGCCCCAGCGGCCGTACCTCCGGGAAAGGTCGTCGCCGACCTCGTCGGCGACGTCGTGCACGATCGCCGCCGGCGGCGCCTCGGAGATCGGGTCGACCCGTAGCATCGCGCCGTCCGGGACGGCCGCCTGTCGCAGGCTGCCGGCCGGATCGAGCACCGTGCCGTCGAGGGTGCTGATCTGGTATCCCCGTGAATCGTCCATCGGTCGGTGGCCGACCATGGCGACGATCTCGGGCAGGAGGAGGCCGAGCGGTTCGTCGGCCGGCAGCACCAGGTCGATGCGTCGACGCGCGCCGGCCAGGGTCACCCGGCTGAGCTGGCCTGCGGCGGCGGGCGACTGTGCCTGGGTCATCGCGTGCCCTCCGACTGGACCGTCGGAGGGTTGCGGGCCTTCTGCTGATCGGCGATGACGTCCTTGAGGAAGGACCAGCCCACACACCCGGCGCAGGCCACGGCCGCCAACACGAGCCCGATCCGCAGCCACCTGAACCCGTCACCCGTGGCACGGACCCGGCGCTGCCGGCCCCACAGCAGCAGCTCACGCATCCGGGCGCGGCGGACCGCGACCGACTCGATGAGCTGGGTGTCGTATTCACGAGCCACGGGCCGATTCTATCCACGCCCGCTAATCCGAAGGGGGTGTCGATCGTGGGGCGGCGACGGAGGTCGGGCCGCCAGCAAGATCCACGCGCCTGCATGTTCGCACTTCGTGGAAAGAGCCCCGGCGGATCACTCCGCCGGGGGCCTTCTCCACCACTTCGGTTACCTGGCCTGCCCGAACCCGCCGAGGACGACGATCTCAGGAGGCCGACAACCCGCGACGAGTCAGACCTGCGTCATGACTCAGCGCTGCAGGGTCAGCAGACCCGGCCGGTACGGCAGGAGGCCGTAGTCGACGCCGTTGGAGCTGGGGGAACGACCCTGGTAGAGCAGTTGCAGGTTGCAGGCGTTGACCGTCATCGTCTGGTCGGCACTGGTGCGCAGCAGCTCGCCGTGGCTGATGTCGTTGGTCCAGGTGGCGCCGCTGTTGGCCTTGCCGGCGAAGGGGTTGCTCTCGCTGGCGGCCTGCGGCGTCCACGAACCGCCGAGGCTGGTGGCCGTGAACGAGCGGAAGTAGCGGCCCTGCGAGCCGATCGCCTCGACGATCATGAGGTACTTGTTCAGACCCTGGAGCTTGTAGACCTGCGGGGCCTCGAACAGGTTGTTCGTGGTGTCGCTCATGATGGTCGTGTAGCTGCTGCCGAAGCTGCCCGGGAAGTTCCCGATCGGCATGCTGGCCCGGTAGATCTTGCCGTTGTCCCCGGCGAAGAACAGGTACATGTTCGTACCGTCGCCGATGAGAGTCTGGTCGATCGGGCCGGTGCCGGAACCGGTGATGCTTCCGGTGAACAGCGTCTGCGGCGACGACCAACCGTTCGGGTTGGTCGGGTCACTGGAGGTCCGGTAGGAGAACGCCGGCCCACCCCACTGGTAGGCGAGCACCCAGATGTTCTTCGGCGCGAAGTAGAACAACGACGGCGCCACAGTCCCCGAGTTCATCGCGTTCTGACTGGCCGAGGCCATCTGCGAGTAGTTCGAGAAGAGGCCGAAGTTCATCGAACCCCAGCTGGACCCGAAGTCGTGCGTGGTGGCGTAGACGAGCTGCTGGCCGTTGAACGGAGCAACAGTGAAGTCCTTCAGCGACACCCAACCCGACCTCGGGTTGGCCAACACCCCGGTGGAGGACCACCGGTACGTCGAGGGAAGGTCGCACGTGCCACCCGGCGGCGGGGTCGTCGGAGGCGGCGTGGTGGGGTTGCCGCCACCGTCGACGCGGACGAGCTGCCACTGCTGGTTCGCGCCGTTCCAGTCGTCGTACTGCACGATGTTTCCGCCGTCTGCGGTCGAGGCGCCCTGCACCTCCATCACCTTGTTGCTGTTGCGGTTGATCAGCCGGACGTAGCCGCTGTCCGAGTCTGCCAACCGGAACTGCTGGTTGGTGCTGTTGTTGTCAGTCCACTGCACGATGCTGGCGCCGTTGGCCGTCGAGAAGCCCGAGACGTCCAGCACCTTGCCGGACAGCCGGGACTTCAACCGGTAGTTGCCACTCCCGGAGTCGACGAACTGCCACTGCTGCTGGTTGCCGTTGTTGCGGGCCCACTGGGTGATCCGGGCGCCGTCATTCGTGGCCAGGTTGTAGACGTCCAGGGCCTTGCCGCTGTTGCGGTTGACCAACACGTACCACGCGGTCGTGTCGACCGTCGCCGCGGCGGCGGGTGACGACACCACTGCTGCGGCGACACCGCCGACCATCACCGCCATCGCGCCAGCAGCGAGAACTCGGGGCAACCACCATCGCCGCCGCGCCGGCGGCGCGATCGATGGAGACCTATCAAGGGCAGACATGATCCTCCTTCAATGACCAAGAGCCGAGCGGCCTGCCCGAAGATGGGCGCACCGCGACGCGTGGCCGGGCACATGCGTCGTAGTAGTTAGCGCTAACAAGACTTCTGCATGCCCTGGCGCACGCCTGATTCGAGGTCGACGAAGCAGGCTCGCCCGGTAAGCCAGAGGTGTCGTCGCCCTTAAGCATCGACTGTGAGCGATAACATGGCGTTCGTCAAGTCGTAACTTGCTGGGAACATCGGTCGATGGCGCACGGTGATCCTTGGACGTGATCACCATCCGCAGACACCACCCCCTGCCTCCGGCCCGGACGCCACTCGGACCCTTGAGCGAGGCCCCTCGTGCGCGCTAACATCGACGGCTGCCCATGACGCGGAGTGCCCGCCGCAGCGCGGCCGGCCGAGTCGGCCAGACCCGCATCAGGATTCAGAAAACCACCCGAAGCCCTCGGGCGTCGCCTGGGCTCGGCTCGGTGACGCCTGCCCCGCACACCCGGCTACCGGTAGCGCGTGAGCCCCGCACGGCCGGGCCCCAGGCGCGGAGACACCTTGTGGTGTGATGTGACGTCGAATATCGTCCCGATGTATCGGCTCGATATATCAAGGCGGCGCTTTTCGGCCGCCCGTTTGCTTCGGGAGGTGCGATGAGGTCGATCGACTACGACACTGAGCAGCACCAGGACTACGCGCGAGGCCGGGCACTCGCCCAGCAGCAACTGCGAGAATGGATCAGGGCCTTCGAAGCGGTACTGCCCGATCGGCGTCCGCTCACGGGGCTCGACGTCGGGTCGGGGACCGGCAGGTTCACACCCGCGCTGGCGGAGGCGTTCGGGCCGGTCACCGGTGTTGAGCCATCGGTCCGGATGCGCGAGGTCGCACAGACACAACCCCAGCACCCGGACGTGCGGTATCTGGCCGGCGCAGCCGAGGACCTGCCGGTGGCGTCCGACAGCGTCGACTACGCACTCATGTTCCTGTCCTGGCACCACGTCCAGGACAAGCCCCGGGCAGCCCGGGAGCTGACCAGGGTGATCAGGCCCGGCGGCCGGCTGCTGCTGCGGGCGAACTTCAGCGACCACCATCCCCGGCCGTGGTGGCTGGCGCACTTCCCCCACGGGTACGAGGCGGACGCTGCCCTGTTTCAGCCACTGCACGAGGTCATCGCGATGTTCACGTCCCTCGGCTGGCGCGTCGCCAGCTTCGACACTGTCACCGAGCCGTCCTCCGGCACCTACGGCGACATGCTCGAACGGCTGCGCCTGCGTACTCTCTCGTTCTTCGCGCAGCTCAGCCCCGACGACCTGGAGGTCGGCTTCCGCCGGTTGGAGGAGGCCGTCGCCGCGGACCCCGACGCGCCGGCACCCGTGTTCGCCGAGCCGCTGCTCACCCTCAAACCCGCCAACGACTACTAGGTGCGCACGTCAGGCGGTTGCTGGGGCGTCTCTGCGGTCCGTTGCCGCGCCATCGGGCAGGGCGGAGCGGATCACGAGCGGACCGCGACGTCCCAACGCCCACACGGCGAGCGCGAAGCAGCAGAGCGCCGTACCCGTGATCGTGACCGCTGCCCAGCCACCCACGGACCAGAGCGTGGTCGCGACGGCGGAGCCGACAGCCGCGCCGATGAAGTTGCTGACGGCCAGCGCAGTGTTGAGCCGGCTGCGGGCTTCGTGGGAGAGGGCGAACAGCCGCGCCCGATTGAGGAGAGCCTGCGTCTGGAGAGCAACGTCGATCATGACGATCACGGTGATGAGAAGGACGACGGACCGACCGGCGAACACCGCGACGACGAAGGCACACAGGGCCAGCACCCAGGCCACACCGGTGGCCGGCAACGACCAGCCGCGGTCGTGCAGACGACCGCCGCGCAGGCCGGAGAGGACACCAGCGAGCCCAGCCAACCCGAACAACCCGATCACCGGCGCCGGATACCGGAACGGTGGGCCGCTGAGCAGGAACGTCAGCGCCGTCCAGAACAGCGAGAACGCGGCGAAGCCGGTGGCGGCCAGGACCAGCGTCCATCGAGCCGTTCGCTCGCGCATGACCACCGCGCCGACCGAGGCGAGAAGCTGTGGGTACGGCATGCGCGTCCGCGGTGCCAGCGGCGGAATCGCGCGGTAGAGCAGGACCGCGAGCAGCACGGCGACGGCTGCGGCGAGGACGAAGATCGCACGCCACCCCGCGGCCTCGGCGACGAACCCGCTGATGGTGCGGGAGGCCAGGATCCCGGTGAGCGTCCCGGATCCGACGGTGCCGACCAACCGGCCGCGGTCGGCAGCACCGGCAAGATCACCGGCGAGCGGCGTGAGGACCTGCCCGGAAATCGTCGTCACGCCGAGCAGGCCGAGTGCGAGCAGGAGTACGCCCATCGACGGCGCCAGCGCGCACAGCAACAGTGCGGTCGCCGAGGCCAACAGCATCAACGGGACGAACCGACGACGGTCGAGGACATCGCCGAGCGGCACGAGCAGCAGCACGCCGACGGCGTACCCGACCTGCGTCGCGGTGACGAGCCAGCCGGCCGTCGCGGTCGCGGTATGCAGGTCGCCTGCGATGAAGCCCAGCAGTGGCTGCGCCCAGTACAGGTTGCCGATGGCCACTCCCGCCGCCACCGCGAACAGGAACGTCAGTCGTCTGCTCATCTGCGACGGCGCTGCCATGCGGCTACTCCCGTCCCGGTCAGCCAGATGTCGGCGGCGGGTGCGACCCTCGGAACTCTGCCTCAAGCGATACGTCGCCCGCGAGGTCTGTGAAGCCCTCACCCCGTTTTAGAAGCATCATCCGGTGGCGCGGCCATAGACGACCAGAGCCCAGGAGAGGCAGCCGAAGGCGGCCGTGCTGGCCAGCGCGCGGACGATGTTCCAGGTGACCCAGCTCGATTCGAAGTGCGCACGTACGGCTGCGAGATCAGCGATATGGCCGGGATCGCCGGCCGACGCCAGCTTGTCGTTGAGCGGGACGTTGACGGCGGTGGTGATGACGAACATCGCCAGGTACAGGGTGAGCCCGACGATGATCCACGGCAGCGCCGGACGGCCGTCTCCGCGCCAGGCCAGGAGAGCCGAGAGTGCGGCGAACACCAGTGCGCCCAGGAAGCTCAGCATGAACCAGCCGTTGACGATGGCCACGTTGATCCGCTGCATCACGCCGACGAACGTCTGGTCGTCGGCCGTTCTGAGTGCGGGCATGACCGCGTAGGCGAAGGCGGCGAACAACCCCGCCATGAGTCCGCTGGTGATGGCGGCGGCGATCAGTGACACCTGCTGCGCAACTCTCATGATGTCTATCCTTTGTCCCAGACGCCGGTGGCGGCGGTGTCGGTGGCGTAGTCGGCGAAGTCGCGGGGCGGTCGACCCAGGGCGCGCAGGACCCCGTCGCCCAGATGGGAGTTGCGCCCGTCCAGCACGGTCGTGAACAGGTACATCAGCAGCTCCACGACCCCGGGCGGCGTGCCCTCCGCAGTGAGCGCCGCCGCGTAGTCGTCGGGGGGCACCTGAACGAAATCGATACGGCAACCCGTCGCTGTGGAGATCTCGGCGATCGCCTCAGCGAAGGTGAGCAGCCGAGGACCGGTCAGCTCGTAGACCTGCCCCGCGTGCCCGTCCTCGGTCAAGGCCGCCACGGCCACCTCGGCGATGTCGTCGACGTCCACGAACGGCTCGGGCACGTTCCCCACCGGCAGGACGACCTCGCCGCCCAGCACCGGCTCGAGCAGATAGTCCTCGCTGAAGTTCTGGCTGAACCAGCTGGACCGCAGGATCGTCCACTCGACCCCGGCCGACTGGACGAGTCTCTCGCTGGCCCCTGCCTCGTCCTCACCGCGACCGGACAGCAGCACCAGCCGGGAGACCCCGGACGTCACCGCAAGCTCGGTGAACGCCCCGACCGTCTCGGGCGCGCCCGGCACCGCCAGGTCCGGGTAGTAGGACACATACACCGATCCGACCCCCTGAAGCACCGGCGCCCAGGTCGCCCGGTCCGCCCAGTCGAACGGCTCGGCAGCGGAGCGGGAACCAGCCCGAACAGGCACTCCGCTCCCCTGCAGCCGCTCGACGATGCGGCGGCCGGTCTTGCCGGTTCCGCCGAGTACCAGGACCGTCTTCCGCTCTCGTTCCTTCGTCATAGGGATCATTGAAATGCAGCGGGGTGAGACTGTGGATAGCCAAAGCTCGCGACTCTGTGTGTAATCGTCTACGTGGACGCAGTCGCCAGTCTCCTCAACGGACCCCGAGCCCAGGGCGCCTTCCTCCTCCGCTCGGTCCTGACCCCGCCCTGGTCGATGCGGATCGAGGACCAGGCGCCACTCACCCTGGTGGCCATGGTCCAGGGGGACGCCTGGGTCCTCGCCGACGAGACTGCCGCCGTACGCCTCGGTCCCGGCGACCTGGCGATCATTCGCGGCCCCGACCCGTACACGGTCGCCGACGACCCGACCACGGCACCGCAGGTCATCATTCATCCGGGCCAGCTCTGCACGACCCCGGACGGGCAGGAACTGCCCGAGATGATGGAGCTGGGCGTACGCACCTGGGGCAACAGCCCGGACGGCCCGACGACGCTGCTCACCGGCACCTACACGATGCGGGGCGAGGTCAGCCAGCGACTCCTGAGCGCACTGCCACCGCTGCTGGTGGTCGCGGGCCACTCCTGGGACTCCCCGTTGGTCCCGCTGCTGGCCGCCGAGATCGTCAAGGACGACCCGGGGCAGGAAGCGGTCCTCGACCGGTTGCTCGACCTGCTGCTCATCGCCGCGCTGCGCGAGTGGTTCGCCCGACCTGCGGCCAAAGCCCCCGGCTGGTACAGAGCGCACAGTGATCCGATCGTCGGCCGGGCTCTGCAGATGCTCCACAACAACCCGGCCCAACCCTGGACCGTCGCCTCGCTGGCCGCCAGGACCGGGGTCTCCCGGGCGGCGCTGGCCCGCCGCTTCACCGCGCTCGTCGGCGAACCGCCCATGTCATACCTCACCGAGTGGCGACTGGCCCTGGCAGCCGACCTGCTCCGTGAGCCAGGAGCCACAGTCGGCGCCGTCGCCCGGCACGTCGGCTACGGCAGTTCCTTCGCCCTGAGCACAGCCTTCAAACGCAACCGCGGTGTCAGCCCGCGAGAACACCGACTGGCTGCCGGACAGTAGCGGGCATCGGCATCGAGGCGGCGCTGCCAGTCGGATGTTGAGTCGGTAACCGGGCGCGGTTGATCCGTCGCAGGCCGGGTAGCTGAACATCATGCGACTACCAACCCTGGTCAAGACCGCAGCGGCGGTCACCGTGACGGCCGCCGCAGGAGCGACGGTCACCGACGCTTCCTCGCGCTGGTACCAGCGGCTCCGCAAGCCAACCTGGCAACCCCCGCCCGTGGCGTTCCCGCTGGCATGGACGCCGCTCTACGCGCTGATCGCAGTGGCCGGCGCCCGTGTGCTGGACCGCACCAGCGAAGCCGACCGCGCCGCGTTCACCCGCGCCTACGCACTCAACCTGGCCCTCAACTTCGGGTGGAGCGCGCTGTTCTTCAAGGCCCAGAAGCCTGCCGTCGCGCTGGCCGAAATCGCCGCGCTCAACGCCTCCAACTTCGTGCTGCTTCGCCGCGCCTCGCAAACCGACCGCGTTGCGGCCGTCGCACTGGCCCCGTACGCCGCGTGGACGCTCTTCGCTACCGCCCTCAACGGAACCATCGTCCGTCTCAACACCAACAGGTGAGGCCGTGGTTAGCAGATCCCTCAACATCGCGGGATGGCATCGAGTTGCCGAACGGTTTCGGCGGGACTATCAGAGTCCGCTGGCGGCCCACTCAGCTAGCCGACGCGTCATCGATTCCAGCCGTTGTCGGAACCCGTCGCGCAGCTGCTGCTCCTGCGCTGCGTGTACACCCGCCGGAACATCTGCCCAGAACTCCTGAGTCAGACGGCATGAGTCAGGGTCGAGCGCCTCGATGGTGAGTGCGCTCCAACTAGGACACCAGGAGGTAAGGGTACGGGTAACTGCGCGACGGCCGGGATCAAGCTCAGTCACCTCGTGCAGGACACCCAATCGGCCACCTGGGGTCCGCTCTACGAAAGCCTGGATTTCGCCGACTCCCTCCCGACCTGGGAGAGCCACGGCTACCTCCGCCTCAAAGAGCTTGAGAGAAGATGCCGGGTCCCACATGAACGAGAAGGCCGCTTCCGCGCTCCGTGGTAGGTCAACGGCAGCTGTCTCTCGTACCTGAACGGGCCTGGTTGTCACTCTGACCATGCGTAGGCGTGTGCGCATGCCGCATCGTCTCAGGTGTTCGTGAGAGGCGGGGGGCGGAGGCTGGCGGCTAGGGCTGACTCGGCAGTTCCCTGCCCTCTGGGGCTGCCGGTACGCGCGGTGTTGTCGCGCAGGGGGCCCTCGCGCCCGGCCCGGACCTGATCGGCCCAGCCTTGAGCATGCCCTACGTCCCGGGCGATCTGCGCGACCGGTCTCCCCGCCTCCTCGACGATTCGGACAGGCTCCCTCACGGAACTCCGGTCGTACTTCTTGCGCTTCTGGAGGTTGTCGGTCCTGATTGTCGACGTCGCTAGCCTCAGGAGGGAACCTCGGCAGATTGAAGACGGAGGAGGCCGTGGCGTTGCGGTTCGAGCATCGCGACACCGAGATCGACGTGAGCCTCGTCGACCGCGTGTGGTGCACCCGCTCTGACGCGGAGGAGACGATGACGTCCGCAGCACGCACCTGCTGGCATCTGATCCTCTCGCGGGCGCAGGGACGCCTACTCGCCAGCCTGCGCGGGCCGGAAACGAGGGCGACTACGGCACCGGTCCCGCCGGGCACCGAGTTCCTCGGGGTCCGGTTCGCATTCGGCGCGGTTCTTCGGCCGCATCCTGCAGCCTCGATCGTCGATGGGTACGTGCCGTTCCCAGTGACGGAATCGGGCAGGATCGTCATCGGCGGCGAAAGCTGGGAGGCGCCGACGTTCGAGAACGTCGAGCATTTCGTCCGGCGATTGCAGGGCGCGGGTCTGCTGGTGCGATCGCAACTCGGGGATGAGGAGCAAATCGCCGAGCATCCCGAAGCCAGCCCAACCGAGCGAACCCTGCAGCGTCGCTACCGAGCGATCATTGGACTATCGCAAACCGCCGTAAGGCAGATCGACCGCGCAAACGCCGCAGCCACGATGCTGCGCGACGGCCTTGACTGGCGCGCAGTCGTCGAGACGTTGGGGTACTTCGACCAAGCCCACCTCGCGCATGCGCTGCGTCGCTACGTCGGGTGCACCGCACGCGAGCTGCAGGCGGACCACTTTGCCGCGATGTCGTTCCTGTACAAGACCCGCCCTGGGCCCGGCAGCTAGCGTCCGTCTGCCAGCCAGCCCTGGCCGGCTTTCCGCAACCAGAACTTGAAGGAAAACCGTGCTACTCAGCGTCAACATCTTCGTCAGTCTCGACGGCGTCATGCAAGGACCCGGAAATCCCGACGAGGACCGCTCCGGCGGCTTCGACCGCGGCGGGTGGCTCGTTCCGCACGCCTCGACGCACACCAACGAAGTCGTCGAGAGCTGGTTCCGTGAGGCCGACGCATTCCTCTTCGGCCGCACCAGCTTCGGCCTGCTCGGCGGGTACTGGCCGAAGGTCACCGAACCTGACAGCCTGATTGCCACCAAGCTCAACACGCTGCCAAAGTATGTCGTCAGCTCTACGCTGACCGACGATGAAGCCGACTGGAACCCGACGACGGTCCTACGCGGTGACCCTGCCGACGAGATACGCCGCCTCAAGGAGCTTCCCGGCAAGGAGCTCCAGGTTCACGGAAGCTCGAAACTCGTGCAGACGCTGCACCAGGCAGGACTCGTCGATATCTACCGGCTACTCCAATTCCCGGTCATCGTCGGCACAGGAAAGCGCCTGTTCCCGGACGGATCGACGCCCGCGACGTTCGCAACCGTCGAAGAGAGCTCGCGCGTACTGCCCGGCGGCGTCGTCTCGCTGACCCTCAACCCCACGAGCCTCGGCGCGATCTCCGCAGGCGCGTACACGGTCGACGAAGGGCGCTCGGCGACGGTCCTCGACTGACAACGGTGCCCGACCGGCTTCGAGGGAGCGCGGGAACGGTTGCTGGTTGCCGCACTCAACAGCACCGACTGAGAGGCCGTTCAAGCCTGCTTGAGCCGAGAGTTGTTCGCCTTACCTGCCCGTCCCGGTTGAAGAATTCCTCGAAAGTTACCTCCAGAAGGACGTTCCCGGCCCGGTCGCCGAGTTCCTGACGGCCTGGGTCGCAGATGTCGGCCTCGGATCGTTCAGCAAGCACACCGACGATCTGGAGCGGCTGATCGGGTACCGGCCCACTGGCTACCGCGAATTCCTCGAGAAGAACTACCCCGCGGTTGGTCCGGGAACGACGAATGAGTCGGCGCCCAGCGCATGATCGCCCAGACCAGCTCGGAGCCTCGCAAGCCGTCCGGTAGTGGGCCGCGCTCTCCCAGACGGCGTAGTTGAGTAACGCGCCGGCTCTACCGGTGCCGGCCTGGAACCGCGCAGAGACGAACCTCGGCGCCGACCTGAACCGACGCAGGACATCACCCCGGCAGGCAACCCGATCCTCACTCTGGTCCGGGGCTCCGTCACCCTCAGAAACCGGTCCGATGACGGAAAGACCCTCGCACACTTCCGCTGCGCTGCGGCCCCGTGGAACACCGTCCGCTGTGGACGATCTGTGTCATACCGATGTACTACCCTCCCCGCGAACTGTGGACGAGGAGGCTTTATGCGCAGGTTCGTCATGCCGGACGAGGACGCCTGGCACATGCCGAAGGATTGGTCGGGCCGTGTCCATCCGCGGCGAGGTGGCCGGTGGCGGCCAGCAATTGCCGATCCGGCGGGCGCCGAGCAGGGGCTTCGGGACCTCCTCGCGACGGACAAGGCCGCGAAGCAACGCGCCAGCGTGCTGGGCCGCAACGCCGTCTTCGACACGGCGCTGCTTGCCGCCGGTGAGCGGCATCTGCGGACACTAGATGACGACCCGATCGCCGCCGCGGTGGCGGCACTGCTGCTCGTCTATCGCAATGTGCCCGCCGACGGGCAGGGTTTGGTGGACGGGTGGGTGGCCCGGGCCGGGCTGCTGTTCGCGGTCCGGGCCGTCGTGGCGGCGAACCAGATCTGCCACACCGGTGAGCTCTGGACCCGCGCCTCCGAGGGCGACACCTACGAGCAGGGGTGGCGCGGCGATGACCTCGGCGCCACGTACGCGGTGGCCCGGGCGGTCCGGCGTCACCTCGCGGTCGCGTCGGACCGGGATTACAGGGAGGCGGAATCCGTCCTGGCCGGGCATCGGAGCTTCCCGGCCGGCCGCATCTTGGCCTCCTACCTGATGCCGACCCGGCAGGACTGGGTGGACGAGGACTGCGCGGCGGCAGCGGCCTGGTTCGACGAGCCCGGCCGGGAGGAGTGGATCCAGGCCGACCACCGCACGATGTCCGGGATCCTGTTGCTGGCCGCGAGCCGCACCGAGCATCTCGAGCAACTGCGCGGCGCGATCCGCCCCACGCTGCTCGGCTTCGAGGAACCCGGGGACGCCCTCACGGTGCTGGACGGTGTGGGACCGGCCGCCGTCACCTTTCTGGCTGGCGAATTCTATCTGGAACTGCTCTACCTGCACGAATGGAGCGGCCTGAACCAGCCGACACGGCTCAACCCGGATGCGGCCCGGTTCGTCGCCGGCACACCCAGCGACGACGCGATGCGGATCCTGGTCCGCGACCACCTGGACGAGAAGCCGTGGCGGCCGGGGAACCTGCTCAAGTCGGGCGTGCTGACCCGCTACCCGCTGCGGGTTCTGCGTGTCCTCGCCGAGCGCGACGACGCGGTGTCGCGTGACCTGTTCGGCGCGATGGTACTCACCGAGCCGCGTTGGATCCCGCACCTGGCCGGGCCGGGCCGCGCCCGGGCCGAGGAGATCGTCGCGAACGGCGGGGCCGGGCTCGGCGCCGGGTGGGCGACGATGCTGGACCAGCAGGACTACTACCGTGGCATCGACGGCGCGGACAATGTGAGACGGGCCGTGGCCGCGCTGGCCGCGATCCCGACCGAAGAGGCGTTCGGGCTCGTCGTGGACCGGGTCGAGCGCCAATACTTCCGGCCGGCGTTGCTGGCGGCGGCCAAGCGCGATCCCGGGACGGCGCTGCGGGCACTGCTCACCAGCGCCACCGAGCCACTCGTCATCGAGTTGCTGCGCGACCACGTTCTCGCGTACCCCCAGTCGGTGGCGGCCCTCGACGACGACGGGCGGGCCCGCGTCCACGCGATCGCCGGTCTGCCTTCCCCCGGCCCGCAGGGCGTGGTGCCGCCGGTTCTGGCCGGCGTGCTGCCGCAGGAACCGGACCTGCCGGAATGGCTGATCCCCGCCAAGCTTCCCGAGGTCACCGTCCGCGACACCGGCGAGACACTGGCTGCGGAGGCGGTCCACCGGCTGTGTGTGCTGCTCGCCCTTTCCACAATCACCGAGCCGCGACCGGAGCTCATTGCCGCCCGTGACATCTGCGAGCCACGACAGCTGGGCGCTTTCGCCTGGGCCGTCCTCGAGCAGTGGCGGGCGGCCGAATACTCGCCGAAGAGCGGCATCGCGCTGGTGTCCATCGCCGCGCTCGGTGACGACACCACCGTCGCCGACCTGGTGGCCGTACTCCCGCAATGGTCGTCCGCCAGCGCCCGGATCCGCGCCGCGATGGACGTGCTCGCCGCGATCGGCACCGACTTCGCCCTGACCCAGCTGCATCGGCTCAGCCGCAGAGCGTCAACCGCCGGTCTGCGCGAGCACGCCTCCCAACGACTCGCCGGCACAGCCGCCGCCCGCGGCCTGAGCCCCGAGCAACTCGCCGACCGGATCGTGCCGGACCTGGGTCTTGACGCCGACGGCCGAACGATCCTGGACTACGGGCCACGCCGTTTCACGGTGGATCTCGACGAGCAGTTGCAACCGTGGATCGCGGCCTCAGACGGACGCCGGTTGTCCCGGCTGCCGCGCCCTGCGGCCACCGACGATCCGGTGCTGGCGCCGGCGGCGTACGCGCGGTTCGCTGACCTGAAGAAGGAGGTCAAGCAGATCGGCGGCGACCGGATCCGGGCCATCGAGGACGCCATGGTCACCGGGCGCCGGTGGAGTGCGGCCGAGTTCCGCGCCCTGTTCCTGGATCACCCGCTGATGTGGCAGCTCACCCACCGGCTGGTGTGGGCGGCGTCCGGCGAACACGGCACCGTCAGCTTCCGGGTCGCCGAGGACCGGACGTTCGCCGACCTGCACGACCAGGCATGGCAGCTCGATGACACGGCCACCGTCGCCGTGCCGCACCCGTGGCACCTCGGTGACGACAGGGCCGCCTGGTCGGAGATCTTCGCCGACTACGCCATCATCCAGCCGTTCCCCCAACTGGGCCGCGAGCTGGCAACACCGGGCGAGGTAGACCTGGCTACCTTCGCCGGTATGAAGGTCGACGCACGGAAACTGTTCGTGCTCACCTCGAAGGGCTGGCGCTTCGGCGACGACCACACCTCGGTCCTGCGCGACTGGCCGCAGACAGTCGAGATCACATATACGCCTCGATATAACTGGCATGACCCGGACCAACCCAAGACCCTGACTGGCGTACGCGGGTGCGATGGCCTGGGCCCCGTCGCGTTCTGCGAGGTGGTGCGAGACCTGGGCTATTTGACGAGCTGATCCGCGGCTCGGGGCGCGGCAACGACCCCAGAACCCACCGCCGCCTCACTGCTGTGACGATCGCGGCTCGTCCGGGCCGGTTGGCTATATTCCCTGCTTAAGTGGTGCGCCCGAAGGAACTCGAACCTCTAACCTTCTGATCCGTAGTCAGAGGATCTTGCGCAGAGTCACAAGTCCGCGCGCGTCCGCCTTGCGTCCGCGCCAATCCGGCAACATCCCCGCAGGTCCGGCGCTTCAGTCACGCACTTCTATGGCTCAGGCTCCTGCTCTGGTGCGGGTGACTCCGTGCCCGTCCGCGAATGTCCGCGCGAGTTCCTCGGCGTACGAGCAGCCACCGAGCAGCCACACAGCAAGCCAATGCCCCCGAGCTGAGCGGCTGGCCCACCCGGCCGGTGCCATCTTCCATCCCGTCGGTCTTGGTGATGGGTTGTCTTCACACATGGTCATCAGGGCGGCTGCACCCATCTCACCCGCCTCACCCGCAGTGTCCACCCTGGTCAGACAGCTAATGGCGGCTGCCGCAGTAGCCCTGCGCTCAGCTCGGCGTCAGGGTGTTTATGTGGTGGTCGCCCTTGGTGTAAAACTGGTCGACTTCCTTCTGCACCTGAGCCACCGACATCACCTTGTTCGCTTTCGCGTAGACCCAGTTGACTCGCATGTTGTGGGTGCGGCCGCCCTTGAAGGGCAGATCGATGAACCAGGTGTTGAACATGAGCCGCATCGGTTCGCGTGGGACGGTCTTGCCTGTGCTGATGAACAGCGCGCGTCCGTCAACCGAGTAGGTAACCTTCTGGTCCGTGACGGTGATCATCAGGGTGCGCCAGCCGGCGAGGCTTCCCTTGTAGTCGTCCGTCGCCCGGTCGCCCGGCGTCGAGCTGCGCCAGCTGACCATGTCAATCTTGGGCCCGGCCGTACCCCAGCCTCCGTTCGGCTGGTACTCGAAGTCGAGCTCGCTGTAGTCCGCCGAGGTATGCAAGGGCGATATGGTACAGAACGCCTGGTTGAGATGGTCTCCATCGCGCCCGGTCACTGGCTTGTCGGTGAAAAACACGCGGGCCGCGACCGTCCCTCGGAAAAAGCCGCTTTCCGTGGTGAAAAGTTCGGTCTGGCGCGTGCCCGCTTTAGTACCGTCCGTCGAGGCCTGCAACTGCAGAGCCTTGCCACCCTTGGCGCTCTTGTCGACCGGGAAGCTGAGCGTGTCGGCGGTCCAGGAGTCGGCAATACCGGGACCACCGCCCTCTGTGCGAACCTGCCACCCGTTCGCGGCGAGCGCGGGGTCGTTGTGGGCGCGGTAATGGAAGTTGTCGAAGAAGGTATCGTCCGGATGCCTGGGGAGCTTCTTGTCTTTCGTTGAGCGCTGGCCGGGGAGCGGACCGTTCACGGACGCGGAATCGGGATCCGCCCCTTCGAACTCGGGGCGCACGAGGTTCCACCCGGTGAGACCTACTCCGGCTACGAGAAGGACCACGAGCAGCGCCGGCACGAACACCGACCCGCCACGTCGTCGCGTGCCGCGTCCCCGCCTAGCTTCGGAGATTCCGTCCAATCCGAGCATTCGGGTAATGCCGGACAACTCGGCGGTTTCCAAATCCTGACGGTTACGCTTGCGTGACGCAAGGTAGACGAACACTGCGGCAACCATCAGAATGGCCGTCACGATGAATACAAGGTAAGGGACGTCGGCCGCGAATTTGACCGCAACGGCAATCAAGCCGAGCACCCCGATAACACCCGCACCCTTGAGCGAATTCATCCCCGGACCGTCCCTATTTCCACGCGGGAACGGGAGTAAAATACGACTTTAGGACCGAGGAGATGGACCAGTACATGTTTAGCAGCGTGTACAGCATGCCCGGAATCAGCAACGCTTGGACGAGCATCGCTTTCCAACCGAGCTGACGGACCGCCACTGCCGAATAAACGGCCCAGAAAGCAGTCAGGAGCAAGATGGCCGGCCAGTGCTGGAAATTACCTCCAGCGAGCGAGGTCCAGTACGCCGATCCCCAGATCAGAAAGCACGCGAAACCGAAGAAGTTGAAGAACAGGGTGACGATGGCGCGCCGGGTGAACGCGCTCCACCCCCGCAGGCGGAGCGCGTCGACAGTGCCGCGGGTCCAGCGTTCGCGCTGGACAACCAGTTCGCGCAGGGTCGGCATGAGGTCGGTGTATGCGATGCAGAACTCGTTCGCAGTCACTTTCCAGCCGGCTTCCTTGAGCGCCAGAGTGGTCTCGTAGTCCTCGACCAGGTTGCGGTGGTCCTCCCAGAAGACCTGACCCCGCCGATCGATCACGGACTGCAAGGCGGTACCCCGGTAGAAGGACCCGGCGCCGGACATGGTGTGGACGTTGGTTCGATACCGCGCGTGCGCCGCACGGCCGTACTCAAGGATCTGCATGCCGAGCAGGTATCGCTGCCAGAGGCTGCCCCACAGGCCGGTACGGCCGAAGCAGGCGGCACTGACCCCACCGATCTTCTGGTCGGAGGCCATCACGTTGATGGCTCGCTCGAGGAAGTTGGGATGCAGTTCGGTGTCTGCGTCCATGGCGAGGACGTGCCGGACGGCGTCCAGGCGACCGCCCACCCGCACTCGCAGCCACTCCATGGCGTAGTTGAGGGCGCCGGCTTTCTTGTGCGGATTGTCGTTCAGCGTGAGAACGACTGTCGGTGGGGTCCTCGGGTCACCCGCGTACCCGGCGGCGTATTGCTCGGTGTTGTCGGTCGAGTTGTTGACCACCACGACGATGAGATCGGGCCGCCGAGTCTGCCTGTGCAGCGACTTGAGGGAGAGCAAGATTCCGGCCTCTTCATTCCGCGCCGGAACGATGACGACCGTGTTATAGCTCGGCGCGGAAATGCGGTGGTTGATTCTCGGGTTCGGAGCGGGTCGCCTGGGGTATGCAGGATTGCCGCGGGAGAACACACTCCCGCTGTGACGTACAGACGTGCTCACGATTTTCCCCCCGTGCCGTAGCCGACCACGGCCATCCCCCGTGCGCGCAAGATTGTAGCCGATGATCACAGGAGGAGAAGATCCCTGCGCAGCTCAGATATGAGTGCATCTAACCTCCTTCCACGCCAATTCGGACACCTTGCATGGCATTCGAGGCATGGCGCCACCGTCGATCGTGAGATACAGCATGTCAGTCAGTGAGGTGATCTCAGCGAGGCGTAGAGCCCGGTTCGGGATGACAGGGTCGTAACGTCCATGGCGGACAGCATGGGATAAAGACGTGGAGCCATCGGTCGAGAGGTTCTTTCAACAGAATGAGCCTTTTCATCCTGGGTAGCGGTTGGCTTCGACGCGGTGCAGAACGAGGATGGCCTGCACGATGGGGGTCGCTCGCCGTGGGCAGCAGCGCAGCTTGTTCAGGATCTTTCAGGTCTTGAGGGTGACGATCACGCGTTCGCCGCGGGCGCGGATTTTCGGGTGGGTGCGGTTCACGGCCTTCTGCCGGCGTGACAGCTTTGGGCGGAAGCGGCGCCGCGTCCCTTGCTCAGGAAGCCGGCACTGACCTGAAGACCCTGCAGGACATGCTCGGCCACTCCAGCATCGTCGTCACGTCCGACACCTACACCAGCGTCCTACCCCACGCCCAACGACGCTGCGCCGACGCCACCGCCCACCTCGTCCTCACCGCCGCCCAACGCACCCGCGCGAAGATCCGCAAGAACGGCCGCCGCTGCAACCGCCCGCAACCCCGACCAGAGGCTAATACTCCGACCCTCAGGCACCCGTCAAGCATGAGGAACCGCAGGTAAACACCCCCGACAGAACCCGTCGTCACGGAGCGTGATGACACCCGAGTGGCACCCACGTGACACCCATCGTCCGAACAAGCCGGACAGCAGAAAGGGCCTGAGCCGCGTTTCCGCAGCCCAGGCCCCTCTTGATCTTGTGCGCCCGAAGGGACTCGAACCCCTAACCTTCTGATCCGTAGTCAGATGCTCTATCCATTGAGCTACGGGCGCTCGTGCTCAGCCAGTGTACACACCCTGACTTTCGCGCGGAGACTCCGGGATTCGAACCCGGGAGGGGCTTTAAGACCCCAACCGCATTAGCAGTGCGGCGCCATAGACCAGACTAGGCGAAGTCTCCCTGGTGGCCCGCAGACCACCGCGCCCGAGGATACAGGTCGCCACCCACCGGGAGCAAAACGACTTCCGGGGTACGCCCACCGGGACCGCCCGCTCTCGTGTTTCACCGCTGTGCGGCAGCGTGATCGGGACTACGCTCCATCGATATGCAGGAGCAGCCGCCCAGCGAGCCGATCCGTCGAGAGCCTGCTGAAAGAGCGCGTCGGCGCTCCCCGCGGGCCACCTTCACGCCGCCGACTGCCGCCGAGCAGCCCGCCGAGACGGCGGTGCCGCCGCCAGCCGCTCCGGCGAGCCAGCGCCCCCGCCGGGCGAAGCCCGCCCCGGCGGTGCTGTTCCAACCACCGGATCCGGACCGGCCGCTGCCCCGACAGCCCAGGCGTGCCCCGACCAGCGACGCGGGCGCCGAGCAGCCACAGCCGCCGACCGGCGAAGCGAACGGCGACCGACCAGCTCCCCCGAGCGTCGACGCGAGCACCAGCCAGCCAGACCCGGCGAACGCCAAGCAGGCAGACCCGGCAAACGCCGAGCAGCCACGCCCGGCGACCCCCGAGCAGCCACGCCCGCAGGCCGCCACGGCGGACGCCGGCCCGCCACGACAAGCAGCACCTGTCGAGCCGAAGGCCCGGACCACCTCCGTTCGCAAGGCCGCCCCGAAGAAGGCAGCCGAGGCCACCGTCGAGGTGACCCCGACCACACCGGCACCGCGCAAGCGCGTCGCCAGTCCCGCCAAACGCACGGCATCCCCTCGCAAGAGCACGACGCCGAGGAAAGCCGTCCCCGAGCCCGCGGCCGAGCAGCACACGCCGCTGGCATCTCCCGTCGAGCAGCAGATCGAGCCGGCTTCGGCGCGTACCCCGGAATCGGAGCTGCGGGCGGTCGCCGCGCGCGTGCTCGACCACCCGGGCTTCGCGCCGGAGCTGTTGGCTCTGGCGGCCGTGCGGGCGCTCGGGCCCGGCGCGGCCGACTGGGCAGGGCGGTTGCGTGCCCGGTATCCGGACGCGCCGGCGGACGGCCTGGCCCGGTTGGCCACCCGGCGGTTCGTCCGCTCGGCGGGCGCGGGTGGGGCGACCGCGGCCCTGGCCGGGTTCTTCGCGCCGCTGGCCGAGCTGACATCGGTGCTGTGGACGCACGCCAACCTGGTGCTGCACCTGGCCGCGGCGTACGGCAGGGATCCGGCGCATCCCGACCGGGCCGTCGAGCTGCTGGTCCTCACCCAGGTGCACCCGGACGCGGCGAGCGCGGAGGCGGCCCTGGCTGCCGCGCAGGCGGCGGGCGACCCGGTCGAGGGGGCCTGGCCGCGGGCTGCGGAGGCCGCCTGGCGGCTGGCCGCCCCGCTCACGGCGCAGGCCGGTGGCTGGGTCGCGTTGCGGCTGGTGGCCCGGCTGCTGCCGGGCGCGGCGGTGCTGGCGGCGGCGCTGGGTGACGCGGCGGCGGCCGACCGGCTCGCGTCCCGAGCGGTGGCCGTCTACCGGCCCGACCGGCGCTGAGTCGTCAGAGCCAGTCGAACCACTCCCGGGGCAGCAGCGCGTAGCCGACGAAGGCGACCACGTCGAGCAGGGTGTGCGCGATGATCAGCGGCATCACGCGCCGGGTGCGCAGGTAGAACAGGCTGAACACCACGCCCATCACCGCGTTGCCGACGAACGCGCCGAAGCCCTGGTAGAGGTGGTACGAGCCGCGCAGCAGGGCGCTGGCCGCGATGATCGCGGCGAGCCGCCACTGGAGCTGGCGAAGCCTGGTGACCAGGTAGCCGACCACGATCACCTCCTCCAGGACGGCGTTCTGCACGGCCGCGAGGATCAGCACCGGGACCGTCCACCAGACCTGCGGGAGTGCCGCCGGCACCAGCGTGGCGTTGATGCCGAGTTGGGCCGCCACCCAGAACAGGGCCAGCCCGGGCAGGCCGATCAGCGCCGCCAGGCCGGCACCACGGGCCAGGTCCTGACCGGGCCGCCGCGCGTCCAGGCCGAGCGCCCGTGCCGGGTCGCCGGGGTCCCGGGTGAGCAGGTGTACGGCGAGCAGCACCGGAAGCAGCGCGAAGACGATGCCGAGCAACTGGTAGGTGAGGTCCAGCCAGGGTCGGCTCGACGCCGAGGTGTTCAGCGAGGCGGTCTGCTTGGAGAGCGGACCCTCGGCGGTCAGCTTCGCGATGATCGAGACCACCGCGTAGACCGCTGACTGGCCGAGGGAGAGGCCGAGGACGAGCAGCGTCTCGGTGCCCAGCAGTCGGCGGGACACCGGGCGGGTCAGCTCAACGGTCACCGCACCACTCTGCCCGACAGGCGGCGCCCGGGGCACGGCCGACCGGCCAGCATGAGCCGATCGCACATTCTGTGCGACCAGTCGACACTCTCCGTGGAGATTCTATGGGCGCCCGATCCGTTGCCGTCTGGAGAAGGAGCGCCCGTGGACAACCTCGCGCGGTTGCTGAAGGAGAGCTGGACCCTGGTCGAGGACGACCGAGCCCGGCTGACCGACCACTTCTACGCCCGAGTGTTCCTGCTCGACCCCGCGCTGCGGCAACTCTTCCCGGTGCAGATGAGCGGCCAGGGCGACCGCCTGCTGGAAGCGATCATCGCGGCGATCCACACGGTCGACGACCCGGAGAGCTTCGACGAGTTCCTCCGGGCGCTGGGCCGCGACCACCGCAAGTACCACGTCGATGACCGGCACTACGCGACGATGGGAGTCGCCTTGCTGGACGCGCTGCGCAGCACCGCCGGCGACGGCTGGAACCTGGAGTACGACCAGGCGTGGCGCGAGGCGTACGCCGCGATCGCCGCCCTGATGGTGGCCGGGGCGGCGGCCGACGACGGCCCGCCGTTCTGGCACGCCGAGGTGCTGACCCACCAGCGGTACGGCCCGGACACCGCCGTGCTGACCTGCCGGGCGTTGCAGCACCCGCTGCGCTGGAAGGCTGGTCAGTACGTGAGCCTGGAGGTGCCGCGCCACCACCCCCGGGTGTGGCGGAACTACTCGGTGGCGAACGCCCCGAACGACGACAACGTGCTGGAGTTCCACGTGCGGTCGCCGGGTGCCGGCTGGGTTTCCGGTGCGCTGGTGCGTCGGGTGCGACCGGGCGAGCTGCTCCGCCTCGCGGCGCCGATGGGGTCGATGACCCTGGACCGCTCCTCGGAACGGGACATCCTCTGCGTCGCCGGCGGGGTCGGCCTGGCGCCGATCAAGGCCCTGGTGGAGGAGCTGGCCAGCTACAACCGGACCCGCTGGGTGCACGTCTTCTACGGCGCCCGGCAGGCGGGGGACCTGTACGGCCTGGCCGGCTTGCAGGAGCTGGTGGCCGTACACCCGTGGTTGTCGGTCACCCCGGCGTGCAGCGAGGACCCGGACTTCGACGGTGAGCAGGGCGACATCGCGGACGTGGTGGCCCGCTACGGCCCGTGGACCACGCACGACTGCTTCGTCTCCGGCTCGGCCCGGATGGTCCGGTCCACCCTGCGGGTGCTCGCCGCGGACGACGTGCCGCCGCCGCAGATCCGCTACGACACCTTCGGTGACCTCTAGACGTTCCTCCCCCCACACCGGGGCGCGTGCCCCTGCCCCCTGGGGCACGCGCCCCGGTCCCTCGTCGGTCAGTAGCGCCAGGGGTGCCCGGTCTCGCGGTATTCCTCCACCGGCACCAACGGCACGCCGGGCGCCATCCGGTCGACGTAGAGCCGCCCCTCCAGGTGGTCGATCTCGTGGGCGACCAGCCGGGCCATGCCGAACTCGAACGAGGTGATGACCCGGCTGCCGTCCCACTGGGCGTGCTCCACGTCCAGTCGGAGCGGCCGGGGCACCAGACCCCGGAAGTCGAAGAAGGAGAGGCAGCCCTCGTACTGCTCGTCGGTGTCCGGGTCGGCGTCGACCACCCGGGGGTTGAGCAGCACGACCGGCTCCGCCGATCGGTCCGGCGGCCGGACCACGGCCACCGCCCGGTCGATGCCGAGCTGCGGGGCGGCCACCCCCACCCCCTTGCTGAACGGGTGCAGCTCGTCGAGCCGGGCCAGGGCCGTGACGAGCCGGTCGACCAGGTCCCGGGCAACCGGCTCCTCCACGGGCAGGTCGAACGGCCGGACGCGTCGGCGGAGCAGGTCGGCGCCGCGTTGCACGATGCCGAGCCCGCGCATCCGGTCGCTGGGCCGGACCCGGACGCCGCCGGGACCGCTGTCGGGGTCGGTCTCCGGTCGGGCGCGGAAGCGCCACTGCATCCGGTAACGGGCGTTCAGCGGCGGGTCGTCGGTCTGCCAGTCGTAGATCGCCCGGTCGCCCTCGTCGTGCCGTTGCGGGGCCGTCCGCAGCGGGCCCTCCTCCGCAGAGAGGGAGGTTTCCACGCCCCAGACCTGCGGGTCGAGCCTCACCGGCAGGTCCAGGCGTACGGCGAGCTGCCGGGTGGGCAGCCGGACGGCGCGTTGGAACCAGGGGCCCCACTTCTCGTGCCCGACGCTGTACGCGTACTCGATGGTGGCCCGGTCGCCCGGGTAGAGCGGGAAGCGCCGCTCCCCGTTCTCGAAGAGCAGCCAGATTTCCTTGAACGCGTCCCGATCGTGTTTGGCCCGCCAGTGCATCGGCTCCGGGTCGCCGCCGCCGTCGTCCCTGCGGGCCTGCAGTTGCAGCTCGGCGAACGTGAGCGGGTGCTCCCGGTGGTGCCGGTTGGAGCGGCCGGGGTCGTTCGGGTAGCGGTCGACGGCGACCCTGGCCAGATAACGGGTGACCGGCTCGGTGCCGGCGTTGTACAGCTCGCGGTGGATCACGCACCGGTAGCCCTCGTCGGTGTGGGTGAGGGAGGCGAGTTCGCGCTCCACGACGAGGCCGGTGCCCGGCGGCAGCCACTGACCGGGCAGGTACGGCTCCCGGTGTGGTTGACCGGCGCGGGCGTGCCGCAGGTCGTCGTACTCCCGGAAGCGCTGCCAGATCGCGCCGCTGGCCTCCAGGACGGCCTCGGCGCGGCGGGCGAAGTCCTCGGTCGGACGGTGCCGGCGCCCCTCGACGTGACTCACGTAGGACGGGTCGAACCCCATCAGGACGGCCAGTTGCTTCTTGGACAGCCCTCGCCCGGTCCGTTGCCGGGCGAGCTCGGCCGCGAAGGAGTCGGCAGCCCGTTCGAGGGGTGAGGTCGTCATCAGCTTCCTCGTGGCCGGGGCTATAAGTTTCACGTTCTGTGCCCGAGCACACACGCATCTGGCACCTTGCCGACACACTGCTTGACAACCCACCGACAAACGTCGATCCTCTGGCAGCGTTTCCCCGTGTTGACGCCGGGTAGTACGCGAGGCACGGAGCGCTGTTCCCGCCGGAAAACCGGCGTGACCTGGGCCTCCCGATTTGGCCAAGGTGAGGCTTCCCTTAGACCACAGGGCATGGTTAGGCTAGCCTTAGCTCAGGACGGCACTGGTCGTCCGCCGAGGTTCGCTCCTCGGTCACGCGGACGGGGGACCTCAGGTGACAGCGGTGCTGCCGAGGCGCGACGCCACCGCCACGCCACTCGCCCCCGTCACCGCGGCGCTCCGCGCCATGTTCGGCACCGACGACCTTCCCGGGCTCGCCCGGGGCCTGGTGGTCGAAGACGAGCTCGGCTGGGCACCCGCCACCACCCTGATCGACGGCAGCCGGCTGCCAGAGCTGCTGAACGGCGCCGCCGTCCGCTGGGGTGGCACCCCGCACGCCTGCGCCGCGTTGGCCTGGAAGTCGTACAGCTACTGGACCGCACTGCCGGTCGTGCTCGGCTGGGCCTCCGCCCGGCGGGTGCCGTTGCTCGACCCGGCCGACGTGCTGATCCACTTCGAGGACCACCGGCAGCTGCTCACCATGGGCCTGCGCCGTGGCATCACCGTGGCGGTGCTGCCGAACGACCCACTGGCGCTCGCCGGCCTGCCGGAGGTGCGGGTCGTCGCCGACGAGGCGGAGCTGCTGGGCGCACTGCGCGCCTCCCTGCTCGACGCCCACCTGGCACCGCTCATCACGGCGATCCAGTCAGAGGTGCGGGTGGGCACCCGGACGCTGCTCGGCTCGGTCGCCTCCGGCATCGCACACGGCATCCTGCGGGCCGCCGACAACCTGCCCGGCTCCACGGTGCAGAGCATCGACACCCTGCTCGGCGCACTCGACCTGGCCGACCTGATCGAGCTGGTGCCGGGGCCGACCGGTGAGCCGAGCGTGCAGCGGCGCACCTGCTGCCTCGCCTTCACCCTGCCGCGGCCGAAGGTCTGCCAGGGCTGCTGCGTCCGTTAGGGCGTGTTTCGGGAGTGTCGGTCGACGCCGAGCCGGAGTCCGGGCGTCGTCCGGCAAGGCGGAGCGGTGTCCGGATACCGGTGTTGTATCCGGACACCGCGACAACGCCGCGGGCGGCGGCTGGGCCCGGCGCAGGCCGGCCAGCACTTCCGAAGCACGCCCTGGGCGGATGACTCAGTCGGTCAACGGCCGTACGTCCCACACCCATGCACCGCCGGTGAAGACCGGCTGGATCCCGGTCAGCTCGGTCATCCCCCGACGCAGCGCGGCCTCGTGCTCCTGCGGGCCGAGGATGACCACGCCGGCCCGCCAGAACCGCAGGTCGTCGACCGCCTTGACCCGGGCCTGCGGGGTGATCGGCGGCACCGCCCCGGTACGTCGGATGGTGGAGAAGAAGCTGCTGGTGGGGCGCGGCGTGGCACCGAACAGGGCGACCTTGGGAGGGTCGGCGTTCGGACGGGTGTCCGGGCCCAGGAAGTAGCCACGAGCCAGCGGCATGTCCAGCCGGGTCTCGGCGGACCAGCGCAGCGGCTCCGCGTAGGTGGTGTCCGGCAACGGCAGGGTCACCACACTGCGCCCACCGGTCACGTAGGGACGCCAGGCCCCACTGGTCACGAAGGTGGGCACCGGGTCCAGATGGGCCACGGGCAGCGGAGTGGGCACGATCGGCAACAGGGCCATCACGAGCACCGTGGCGGTGACGAAGCGGATCTGCCCGCGGGCGGCCGGGTGCGAGCGGGCCAACTCGTGGGCGCGTTGCGCACCGAAGGCGAGCAGCAGGCCGACGATCGGGGTGATCGCCAACGCCCACCGCGTCGGCACGACCGAGTGCAGGATGGGCAGGTTCTCCAGCGCCGCCCAGGGACCGGGCACACCCGTACCCCGGTTGTCGAAGCGGACCTCGCGGCCCAACGAGAGCACCGCGAAGAGCAACCCGAGCGCGGCGAGCGCGAGCACCACCACCGAGCGGCGCATCCACCACACCAGGGCGATCACCAGCACCACCAGCGCCCAACCGAAGAAGCTGTTCTCCTCGGTCGGGTTCTTGGCCAGGCCGGCGGCGGTGCGAGGGCTGCCGGCGAGTGACTCCCGGGAGTACGCGACGAACGAGGCGAGGTCGCTGGAGTAGCCACGGATCAGGCGGGACAGCCCGGAGTACGCGCCCGGCCCGAAGAACTGCACGTAGAGCGGATACGCGAGCAGCAGCCCGGAGACCCCGGCGGCGACGGCAAGGCCGGCGAGGAAGGGTCGGATCCGCGATCGTAGCTCCGGGCGGCCGAGGGCGAGCACGCCGACGACCACGCCGAGCCCGATCGCGGTCATCAGCAGGATCTCCAGGTTGAGGAAGGCCTGCCAGACGATCACGAGCGCGAGGAGGACCCCGTTGCGCAGCCAACGGCCCGGTTCACCGAGTCGCAGCGTGCGCCAGATGATCAGTGGCACGACGAACTGCGACACGATGTTCGGATGCCCGTTGGCGTGCGACACCATGGCGGGCGCGTACGCGCAGAAGCCGGCGCCCAGCCACGCGGGCCCCCGGGTGCCGATCAGGACCCGGGAGAGCAGGAAGTACCAGGCTGTGGCGGTGGCAATCATGCCGAGGGTGAGAAAGACCAGGAATGCCGCCCGAGGCCCGAACAGCAGAGTGATCGGGGTCAACGGCAATGAAATGGATAATACGGACGTATTAGCCATCAGATTCACGCCGTCCGGGACGTTCATCTGGTCGGAATGGAATGGATATGCAAAATGCGTCACGACCCGCGCACCGTGCGCCATCATCCATTCGAACTGCGACTGATCTGACTGGTTGTCCCGCACATCACTGCCCGGGTCCAACCAGAGGCGACCGGTGACCCAGAAGCCGAGCACCACGAAGCTCAGCACGGCGGCCAGATCGGCCCACTTCCCGCTGCGGGACGGCCGAGCATCACCAGAGGCCCCCTGCGCCGACGACGCGGCGGCCGGACCGTCGCTGGGCACGTCCGGTTCGGGAGTAGTCATGACAATTCATAGGGTAGTCAGGGCCTGGCGCTGCCGTGACATGTTTCGGGGTACTGCCGTACTATGTGCCGGGTTCGCCGACCGCCGATCACGAACCCACCCCCCGACCACAATTCGGCCACCCCCGATGCCCCGATTCTTCTGCCGTCCCAGCGGATGATTCACTCTGTCGGTCCAGGCACGGGTCGAGTTCATATCGTGAGGAATCGACGCATGGCAGAAATCACTGGGGATCAGCGCGTGCAGTCCGAGGTGCTGGAAGGCCTGGCCACCGCTGTCAACCACCGTCGCTGGTTCATCGAACTGGCCGTGCCGTACCTCGGCGACGACCCGATCGAGATCGGCAGCGGCCTCGGTGACTACGCCCTGGAATGGTCGCAGCGGCTGCCCCGGTTCACCGCCACCGAGGCCGACCCGGACCGGCTGCTGCAGCTCAAGGAGCGCCTCGCCGAGCGGCCGAACATCGACGTCCGGCAGATGCTGCTGCCGCACGAGGACGGGGGCGACTACAGCTCCGCGGTCTCGTACAACGTCCTGGAGCACATCGAGGACCACGTGGGCGCGCTGCGCAGCATGCGCGACCTGGTCCGACCCGGCGGCGCCGTGATCATCATCGTGCCGGCATTCCAGTTCGCGATGGGCCCGGCCGACATCGCCACCGGGCACGTCCGCCGCTACACGAAGAAGACGCTCCAGGCGGCGATGACCGAGGCCGGCCTGACCGTCGAGAAGATCCACTACGCCAACGCGCTGGGTCTGATCGGCTACTTCATGGCCACCAAGGTCTTCCGGCTGATGCCGAAGGAGGGCCCGATGGTGAAGGTGTACGACACCGTCGTCCTGCCCGCCACCAAGGCCGCCGAGCAGCTCGTCCGGCCCCCGTTCGGGCAGTCCGTCTTCGCGGTGGCCCGCGTTCCGTCCTGACCCGCCACCCCCGCGATCTTGCACTCTGTTCCGCCATCACGTGCAAGATCGCGGGGTACGGATCACTCCTTGATCTGGTACGTCGGGCGGATCACCGCTCGGGCCAGGGTGTGGAACGTGAGGTTGAAGCCGACGTAGGCGGGCGTGGCGTCCGGGGTCAGGTCCAGCCGGTCGACGTCCACGGCGTGCACCGCGAAGACGTACCGGTGCGGGCGGTCACCGGCCGGCGGAGCCGCCCCGCCATAGCCCTGCTGGCCGTAGTCGTTGCGGACCGAGAACGCCCCGCCGAGGTCGGTGCCCGCCGCGCCGCCGGCGCCGCTGGGCAACTGCGTGACGTCGACCGGCACGTTCACCAGCACCCAGTGCCAGAAACCGCTGCCGGTCGGCGCGTCGGGGTCGTAGCAGGTCACCGCGAAACTCTTCGTCTCGGCGGGGAAATCCGACCAGGTCAGCTGCGGCGAGACGTTGTCACCCCCGGTGCTGTCATGCGCGTGCCGGGCGTCCATCGGCTCGCCGTTCTGCACATCGTCACTCGTCAGCGTGAACGAGGGCAGCGTCGGCAGCAGCTCGTACGGGTCCGGGGCAATCGGTCGTTCCAGGGTCATCGGGACGCGTCCTTCCGGTGTGCGGAGTTACCAGCCCCTTCTTACCCCGCCGCAGCCCCTCCAACGACCGGAAGTACGCGCTCACCGAGGGTGGTTTGCCGGAGCTACCGTTGAGGTCGGGCAACGTTCCTCAGGGGGACACCGTGGCCGGCATCTGGCGGGACTTCGTGGCAGCGGTCTTCACCGCGTTCCGCCGCCGGGACGAGCAGGCCATCGCCGAGGAACGCCGACGCGCGGTGGAGCGGCTGGCCGAGGAGACGATCCGCGAGGCCCGACGGCCCACAGACCCGCCGGAGTGACCGGGACACCGGGTGCCGGACTACCACCGGGCAACCGGTGAAGATGACCTGATGGGGCGGATCCTCCGGTCGCGGCCGGTGGCGACCGCGGAGACACACCGAACCACCCTGTTCGAGATCTTCTTCGATCTGGTGTTCGTCTTCGGGCTCATCCGGGTCACCACGTTCATGAGCGAGCGGCCGTCGCCGGTGGCCCTCACGCAGGGGTTTCTCGTACTCCTGCTGCTGTGGATCTCCTGGGTGGTCTACTCCTGGTTGGGCAACCACGTCCGCATCGACCTCGGGTTGATCCGTGCCGGTGTGACGGTCTCGATGGCGGCGGTCTTCCTCGTCGCCCTGGTCATCCCCGACGCCTGGGCGACCGGGCCGGGCACGACGAGTCAACGACTGATCCTGGTGCTGGCCTACGTCACACTTCGGGTTATCGCTCTCGCCCTCTTCCACTGGGCTGCGGCGGGCAACCGACAGCTGCGCAGGACCATCCGTGTCTATGCCCTCTCGACCGTGCTGTCCTGGATCCCCTTCGTCCTCGGCGCCGTGTTCGGCGGCACCGCACAGCTCCTGCTCTGGGCGGCGGCCCTCACGATCGACCTGGGCGGCGGGGTGGTGTCTTCGGTGCTGAGCGGGTGGCCGGTACGCAGTCCCGGCCACTTCGCGGAGCGCCACAGTCTCGTGGTCATCATTGCGCTCGGCGAGTCCCTGATCTCGGTCGGCGCCGGCGTCGGGGTACAGCGGATTCGTGGACCGATCCTGTTGGCCGCGATCCTCACGCTGGCCGTCACGGTGTGCCTGTACTGGCTGTACTCCTCCACCGCGATCGCCGCTGGCCAAGCCTTGACGATGGAGTCCGGGTTACAACGGGCCCACGTCGGCGCCAACGCCTACACCCTCGCCCACTTCCCGCTGCTCGCCGGGACCATCTACGTGGCGCTGGGAGTCGAGCAGGTCCTCGCCGGTCTGGCGCACGAGGAGTCCCACGGCGCCTCGGAGTGGATGCCAGCGATCGCGCTGTTCGGTGGGACCGCCCTGTTCCTCGCGGGCCGGGCGACGTTTCTGGGCCTCAGCGTCCGCTGCGTACGACCGAGGCAGTTCGTCGCTCCCGTCGCGGCGCTGCTGGTACTTCCCGCCGGCCGCTATCTGCCCGGCCTGGCCGCTCTCGGCCTGCTCACCGCGCTCCTCGTCGCGCTTCTCAGCTACGAGGCGTGGACCAGGCGTGGTGCCGCTGGTAACGACTGACCAGCACTCGACTTTCAGGAAAGCGGGGCATCCGGGCAGCCCGGACACCCCGATTTCATGGAAACCGAGTCGATCAGCGATCGCGAGCGCCGTGGCGGAGGGTGTGGGATTCGAACCCACGAAGACATCGCTGCCTTACCGGTTTTCAAGACCAGCGCCATCGGCCACTAGGCGAACCCTCCCAGGCCGCCACCCGCAGGCGTACGGCCACGCATAGTCTGCCACGGCTCCCGTCGGGCGGCCCGGCGTCCCTCCCCGAATGCGACGGCCAGGCGGTCCGTCGCGTCCACAGTGGGCTGGAGGGTGCACCTGCGGTGCCGGGCGAGATCGGGTAAGACTGACTACATGAAGGCGATTACCATCCCGCAGCCCGGTGGACCCGAAGCGCTGGTCTGGGCCGAGGTGCCCGACCCGGAGCCGGGCCCCGGCGAGGTGATCGTGGATGTGCGGGCCAGCGGGGTCAACCGCGCTGACCTGCTGCAACGGCAGGGGCACTATCCGCCACCGCCGGGCGCGTCCGCGTACCCCGGGTTGGAATGCTCTGGGGTGATCACCGAGGTCGGTTCGGAGGTCGCCGGGTGGGCGGTCGGGCAGCAGGTCTGCGCGCTGCTGTCCGGCGGCGGGTACGCCGAGCGGGTCGCGGTCCCCGCCGGGCAGTTGCTCCCGGTGCCGGCCTGCGACTCGGTGGACGCCGCAGGGCTGCCCGAGGTGGCCTGCACGGTCTGGTCGAACCTGGTCCAGGTGGGTCGGCTCAGCTCGGGCGACACGCTGCTGGTGCACGGCGGGGGTAGTGGGATCGGCACCTTCGCGGTCCAGCTCGGGGCGGCCCTCGGCGCGACCGTCGTGACCACCGCCCGGGCGGCCAAGCACTCCCGGCTGCGTGAGCTGGGCGCGTCGCACCCGATCGACTACCGCGAGCAGGACTTCGTGGAGGAGGTCCGGCGGGTCACCGACGGTCGCGGCGCGGACGTGATCCTGGACATCATGGGCGCGTCCTACCTGGGCCGGAACGTCTCCGCGCTGGCGACCGGCGGTCGGCTGGTGGTGATCGGCATGCAGGGTGGGCGCAAGGCTGAGCTGGATCTCGGCGCACTGCTGACGAAGCGGGCGACCGTCGCCGCGACCTCGCTGCGGTCTCGGCCGATCGCGGAGAAGGCGGAGATCGTCCAGGGCGTACGGGACGAGGTGTGGCCGTTGATCGAGGCGGGCCGGGTCCGGCCGGTGGTGGACCGGCGGCTGCCGATGACCGAGGCGGCCGAGGCGCACCGGCTCGTCGAGTCGAACGATCACTTCGGCAAGGTGCTGCTCACCCTCGGGTGAGCAGCCGGCCCGTCAGGCGGGCGAGCCCGCCGGTGTCGGGTCGTCGGCCGGTCGGGGCAGCACCAGCCGGGCGCCCGGGCCCTCGCCGGCCAGCGCGTCCCCGGGGTTGTTGAGCGTGCAGCGCTGCAACGACAGGCAGCCGCAGCCGATGCAGCCGTCCAGGTCGTCGCGGAGCTTGGTGAGCAGCCGGATCCGCTCGTCCAGCCGGCTCCGCCAGCTCGCGGAGAGCCGCGCCCAGTCCTGTGGGCTGGGCGTACGGGCTTCGGGGAGCGAGTCCAGTGCCGCGCGGATCTCGTCGAGGGAGACGCCGACCTGCTGGGAGATCCGGATGAAGGCCACCCGCCGCAACTCGGCGCGGGCGTACCGGCGCTGATTGCCGCCGGTCCGATCGGCGCGGATCAGCCCCAGTCGCTCGTAGTAGCGCAGCGCCGACGGCGCCACGCCCGAGCGGACCGACAGCTCGCCGATCGTCAGTAGATCCTGCATCACCAGGTCCTTGAGTTGAAGTCCACTTCAACTTACACAGTAGTGGCATGACAACCACAGTGACCACCAACACCGGCTCCCGGCTTCCCGGGCTGATCCGACGACTGACCGGCGACGAGAAGCACGCGCCGAGCGCGCACTCGACCATCGACGTGCTCCAGGTGCTCTACGACCGGGTGCTGCGGGTCACCCCCGACACCGCCGACGACCCGGAACGCGACAGGTTCCTGCTCTCCAAGGGCCACGGACCGGCCGCCTACTACGCGGTGCTCGCCGCGCACGGCTTCATCCCGGAAGCCTGGCTCGACGACCTGGCCGGGCCGGCGAGCCGACTCGGCCATCATCCGGACCGGCTACTGGTCCCCGGAGTCGAGATCGGTTCCGGCTCGCTCGGGCACGGGCTCGGGCTGGCCGTCGGCAGCGCCCTCGGGCTACGGGCCCAGGGGCTGCTCAAACCCCGGGTGTACGTGTTGCTCGGCGACGCCGAACTGGACGAGGGCTCCAACCACGAGGCGATCGCGTACGCCGGTGCCACCGGCCTGGCGAACCTCACCGCGATCGTGGTCGACAACTCGTCGGCCACCCACGGCTGGGCGGGCGGCATCGCCAGCCGGTTCACCGTCAACGGCTGGACCGCCGACACCGTCGACGGCCGCAACCACACCGACCTGTACGTGGCGCTGACCGGGCACCGGCCGGGACGGCCGCACCTCGTCGTCGCCCACGTCGAGAACAAGGGATGACCGCCATGCGTGACGCCTTCATCGACGCCACCACCGCGCTGCTCGACGACGACCCGCGCACCGCAATCGTGCTGGCCGACATCTCGGCCACCCAGTTCGCGCCGGCCGGCACCCGCCACCCGGACCGGGTGTTCAATGTCGGCATCCGGGAGCAACTGATGATCGGGGTGGCCGGCGGGCTCGCCCTGACCGGGCTTCGCCCGATCGTGCACTCCTACGCGACGTTCCTGGTGGACCGGGCGTACGAGCAGATCAAGCTGGATCTGGACCACCAGGGCGTGGGCGCGGTCATGGTCAGCATCGGAGCATCGTTCGACGGGTCAGCTGAGGGCCGGACCCACCAGTCGCCCGGCGACGTGGCGCTCTTCGACTCGTTGGGCGACGGCTGGACGGTGCGGGTGCCCGGCCACCCCGACGAGGTCGCACCGCTGCTGCGCGAGGCGGCGATCACCGACGATCCGGTCTACCTGCGGCTGAGCGAGCAACGCAACGCCCGGGCGCACCCGGACGCCGACCGGTTGCGGGTGATCCGGCAGGGTGGGACGAACGCGCCGCTCGTGCTGGCAGTCGGGCCGATGCTCGATCCCACCCTGGCAGCGACCGAGGGGATGGCCGTGACGGTCGCGTACACCCACACTCCCCGGCCGTTCGACACGTCCGGGCTGCGGGCGCTCGCCGCGACCGAGGTGGTGCTGGTCGAGCCGTACCTGTCAGGAACGTCGAGCGCGGTCGTCAGCCGGGCCATGGCGGAGGTGCCGCATCGGCTGCTCGCCCTCGGGGTGGATCAGACCGACCTGCGCCGATACGGAGATCCGGCCGACCACGCCCGGTGGCACGGCCTGGATGCCGACGGTCTGCGCCGGTCGATCAGTGCGTTTCTGGGATCAGCGCGCGGGTGACGCGGTGGAACGGCGGCGGGCGCGTTCGCGGCCGAGGATCCAGATCGCCTCGACGCCGTCCTTCCAGGTGATCTTCTTGCCCTCTTCCCGGCCACGAGCCCGGTAGCTGATCGGCACCTCGTAGGGGCGGATCCGGCGACGCAGCAGCTTGCCGGTCACCTCGGCCTCCATGCCGAAGCCGCGCGAGCGCACCTCGAGCGACCGGTAGAGCGCCACCGGCATCAGCTTGAAGCAGGTCTCCAGGTCGCCGATGTACGAGTTGAACAGCACGTTGGCCGCCATCGTGACGCCCTTGTTGCCCATCACGTACCAGAAGCTGTAGGCGCTGTGGCTGCCAAAGGTGCGATTGCCGTAGACGACAGTGGCCCGCCCGTCGAGCACCGGGTCGAGCAGCTTGGGGATGTCCTGCGGGTCGTACTCCAGGTCGGCGTCGAGGATGACCATGTAGTCGCCCTCCGCGCTGTCGACCGCCGTCTTGATGGCGGCACCCTTACCGGCGTTGCGCTGGTGGGTGATGACACGCAGACGTGCGTCGTCGGCGCGGCCGAGGACCTCGCCGGTGCCGTCCCGGCTGCCGTCGTCGACGACGACCAACTCGATCTCGCAGGGATAGTCAACCGCCAACGCCTGCTTGAGGGCATCCGCGATGCGTTCTTCCTCGTTGTAGACCGGCATGAGGATCGAGAGCTTCAAGGGAATCTCCACGGTGGCGGCAACACGTCGGGCACAGCCTAGCCTGGCTGGTTGACCTTCGATATGCCGCCACCATCGGGGCTGTCGGCGTGGCTAGCGCAGACGAATGGTGTTTACTACCCGCCATGTCGGCTGGCGGCTCTCTGCTCGCGGCGGTTCCCGCCGCCGGGGCGCTCCTGCTCACCGTCGCGATGAGGCCGCGCGAGGTCGGCGCGGTCGCGCCGCTACGGCTCGCCGTGGTGCGCGCCGCGCTGCTCACCGGCGTGTACGCGGTGCTCGTCGTCGAACTTCTCGGCGCGTTGCACGCGCTGACCCGGCCGGCCTTCGCCGCCGCGTGGCTGCTCTTCCTGGCCGCCGCCGCGACAGCAGCCGGTCTGCGGCAGCGACGCGCGACCCGTACCGCGCCGACGCTCACCGCTGCACCGCGACCGGTGCCGGTCGGTGCCGTGGTGTCCGGCGGCAGCGCCGACCCGCCCGCCGCCGTCGAGCGCGGTGCGACCGGTCCCGACCCCACGCCGACCCGCGCCGTCCGGGCACCGTCCGGCCTGCTCGCCGTGGCCCTCGACGCCTGGCGTACGGCGGGACGCGGCGAGCGGCTGCTCGTCGGCGCGATCGGCGGACTGGTCCTGCTGGAGCTGCTGGTCGCGCTGCTGGCCGAGCCGAACAACTTCGACTCACAGACCTATCACCTGCCGAAGGTGGAGCACTGGGTGGCTCAGGGTGACCTGGACTTCTGGCCCACCGCCATCCACCGGCAGGTGACCATCCCGCCCGGAGCCGAGTACCTGCTGCTGCACCTTCGCCTCCTCACCGGCGGGGACCACCTGTACAACCTGGTGCAGTGGGCGGCCGGAGTGCTCTGCCTCCTGGTGGTCGCACGGATCACCGCGCAGCTCGGCGGCAGCCGACGGGCCCAGCTGCTCACCGCGTTCGTGTTGGCGACCACGCCGATGGTGGTGCTCCAGGCGACCAGCACGCAGACCGACCTGGTCTGCGCGGCGTGGGTGACCTGCGCGGCGACCCTCGTGCTGGACGGGCTGCGTCGGCGGACAGGCTGGGGCACGGTGCTCGGGTTGGGGGCGGCCACCGGTCTGACCGCGGTGACCAAGACCAGTGGTCTGATCGCGGTCGGTCCGCTGCTGCTGCTCTGGGGGTTGGCCCAGCTCCGGCTGGCGCTGACCGCGAGCACGGCGACGCCCGGCCCGACGGCGGCCGGCGCGGCACCACCCAACCCGACGGCCGGCGCGGCATCGCCCGGCCCGACGGCGGCCGGCGGGTATCGGCGGCCTCGGCCGGTCGGCGGGCTGGCCCGCACGGTCGGCGCCTCGGTGTTGATCCTGCTGGTCGCGGCCGTGGTGGTCGGCCCGTTCCTGGCCCGGGTGACCGCGGAGTTCGGGCACCCGTTGGGGCCGCCCCGGCTGCGCGAGTCGATCCCGATGGAACGGCACGACCCGCAGTCGATCCTGGTCAACGCTCTGCGGATCGGGCACACCGCGTTCGACACGCCGCTGGCGCCCCTGCGCCGGGCCGGAGCCGAGGCGATCATCGACGGAGCGGGCGCGATCGGGGTCGACCCGCAGGACCGTGCGATCACCTTCGGTCGGGAGATCTTTCCGGAGCCGGCCTGGTATCCGGACGAGGACCGGGTGGCGTTCCCCCTGACCGGGGCGCTGGTGTTGATCGGTGCGGTCGTCGCACTCGCCCGCCCGCGCCGGATCGATCCCGAGCAGGCCGGGCCGCTGCGCGCGTACGCGGTGGTGGTGTTGGCCGCCGTCCTGTTGCACACCTCGATGATCAAGTGGCAGCCGTGGGGCAACCGGCTGATCCTCTACGCCGTGGTGCTGGCCGTGCCGCTGGCCGGGCTCTGGCTCGACGCGCTCTTCCGCCGCCGCCGCGGCAACCCGGGTCGGCCGGGAGCCCGCCGGTCGGTGGCCACGCTGACGGCGGTCACCGTGCTGGCCACCGCGGCGCTGGCCGGTGTGCTCGCGCTGTCGTACGGCTTTCCGCGACGGCTGGTCGGTGCCGGTTCGGTCTTCACCACCTCGGACTGGGACACCCGGTTCCTGCGGCGTCCGCAGTGGGCCGACGAGTTCCGCTGGGCGGCGACGGCGGTCCGCGACAGCGGTGCCGGACGGATCGGGCTGGTGCAGCAGAACGACAACTGGGAGTACCCGTGGTGGCTGCTGCTCCGGCAGCCGGACGGGGGTTCGCCGGACCTGGTGGCGTTGCAGTCGGTGCTGCCGGAGCGACCGCCGGCGGACCCTGCCTCGGTCGACGCGATCGTCTGCACCGGCAGTCGTCCGGCCTGCACGAAGCTGGTCCCGGCCGGCTGGCGGCTGGAGTTCCGCGGCTACGTCGGCTACGCCCTGCCGCCGGGCCGCTGACCCGGCGGTCCGCTTCGGCGCATCTCGATCGCCCGGATAGTCCGATCCGGGCGGTTCTGCAGCCTGCGCGCAAGGATCCGAGACGCATTCACATCCATTGATCCGCACGTTACCTTCTGGTAACTCAGTCGACGTCCCGCGACTGAGCCGAAAGGAGTGCGTCGATGCCTGCAATCCCCGCCAGGCCCGAACGCGCGACCCGACGACGGGCCATCACCGTCGCCGTGGCCGTCGCCGCCCTCGTCCTACCGATGCTCGCCGGACCGGCCACCCCCGCCACCGCCGCCGACCGTCCAACCGTCCAACCACTCCCCGCCAACCTCGAGGCCATCCGGGCCGCCGAGGCCACCGCCCTCTACGGCACCCCCGCGATCCGCCCGATCGAGCAACGCCGCACCGCGCTGATCACCATGGGCGACAGCCAGATCTCCGGTGAGGGAGTCGGCAACTACGTGCCCGGCACCCACCAGGACGGCAACTGGTGCGACCGCTCGTACGACCAGGCGGTGTTCCGCACCGGCATCCCGTCGGACGCGAGATACAACATCGCCTGCTCCGGTGCCACCCCGTGGAACCTCATCGCCGGCGGCCCGACCCAGCACAACGAGCTGAACCAGGGCGACTACCTGGGCATCAAGGCGCGCAACACGCACGTGAAACTGATCTGGGTGGTGGTCGGCGCGAACGGAGACGGCACCATCCAGTTCGGCCCGGTCGCCACCGACTGCGCTGTCAGCCGGGTCTTCCTCCAGGGCAACTGCTACCCCGACTACACCGACCAGTGGACGATCCGCACCGACGGCAGCCGCCGGGCGGTTGCGGACGCCCTCACCGACATCCGACAGACCATGACCAGGGCCGGCTACCTGCGCACGGACTACGAGCTGGTGCTCATGTCGTACCCGAGCCCGGCCAGCCCGGACGTGGAGGACAACCCGAACTTCCCCGGCTGGTACTCCGGCGGCTGCCTGCTCTACCTGGCCGACGCCGCGTTCGCCCGCAACAAGGCGGTGCCGCTGTTCGAGTCGGCGCTGCGCGCGGCGGCCACCCAGACCGGCACCCGCTACCTGGACGCCAGCCGGCTCTTCCACGGCCACGAGGTGTGCACTGACAACACCTCGGTCCGCGGCCTCAACATCGAGATCGGGATCTGGAACGAGAACGCCGCCCGGCAGTCGTTCCACCCCAACGCCCGCGGGCACGGCATGTTCGCCCAGTGCATCACCCAGTTCTGGAACTCCGGACATAACCAGGCCACCTGCGTCGACCCGGCCAGCACCGGCGCTGGCGTGCTCTACCCGGGCCTGATGCAGTTCAAGCAGTTGCGCAACCCTGCCACCAACACCTGCGTCGACGGTAAGGGTTACGACTCCCGCAACGGCACCGCCCAGCAGTCGTACGGCTGCCACGGCGGGCGCAACCAGGGCTTCTGGTACGACTCGGCCAAGCGGTCACTGCACTCGGAGCTGTCCCACGACCGTTGCCTCGATGTCGCCGGCGCATCGATGACGGCCGGCACCGCGGTCAACATCTACGACTGCAACGGCACTGCCGCCCAGCAGTTCACCTTCGTCGGCAACCAGCTCAAGCCGGCCGCCGCCAGCAACCTCTGCGTGGCGTTCGACAGCCCGTCGTCGGGCGCTCCCCGGCTGCGGTTGGCCACCTGCTCCACCAGCACCCGGCAGCAGTGGTCGTTCGAGGCTCGTACCGCCGCCAACCCGGTCGGCTACGGTCACGACGACTTCATCGGCTCCCGCGTCTACTGACGGAAGGAGGGGCCCCTGGTCGACTCAGGGGCCCCTCGCTCACTTCGTGCGGGGGATGAGGACGAGTCGCGCCACGCCCTTGTCGCCGTCCTTCGCGCCGGCGACGCCGAGCGTCGCGCCGACCTTCACCTCGCTCGGCTGCACTGTGGCGCGCCGCTCGACGACCCGCAGGTCCTCGCCGAAGGTCCAGGTCATGGTGAAGCCGTCGGTGGACTTGACGGTCATCGAGTCGCCGTCGATCGCGGTCACCTCGCCGCGCTGCACGGCGACGGTCTGCGTACCGCCGTCCTTCGTCTTCACGACCGCCTCACCGTGCAGGGTGTTCCTGCGCAGCTGCACCCGGGCCTGGCGGCGCTTGCGCCACTCCTCGCCGCGCTTCTCCCGGGCCTTGTCCCTGGCGGTGGGGGAGGCACCCGGCGTCGGGGTGGCCGGCGCGGCGACGGTCTGCACGTCCAGGTCGTCGGCGTCGAAGCCCATCGCGGTCAGCGCCTGACCCTCCACGCCCATCGCGGCGGCGACCTCGACGGCGGCCTCCCGGGCGGGCTGGCTGGCCACCTCGGCCGCGCCACAGCCGCTGACGCCCAGCGTGACCGCCGCGAGCAGTGCCGTGGTGCCGGTGGCGAATCCCCAACGTGGCATGACGTTCCCTCTCGTCCGTGGAGCCCTCAGCATCTCCGTCGAGGACGAGCGGAGCGTCAGGCCGATGTTCGAGCCAGGTAAGGATCGCCGGGCAGTCGGACCGTGAAGGCCGCGCCGCCCTCCGGCGCGTGCCCGGCGGCGATCTCTCCGCCCAGCCGGCGGACCAGGCCGGCGGCCAGCGCCAACCCCAGCCCGCTGCCCACCTTGCGCACACCCCGGTAACGCTGGTGCAGTGCCCCGCGTTCGAACGCCACCGCCAGGTCGTCGTCGGTGAAGCCGGGCCCGCCGTCCCGGACCTCCAGCTCACCGCCGGAGGCCGGGTCCGCACCCGCCGCCCGGACCGCGAGCACCACCGGCGACCCCGGGGGTACGACCCGCAGCGCGTTCTCCAGTAACCCGTCCAGCACCTGCCTGATTCGCCCCGGATCGGTGTACGCGGGCACCGGCTGACCTGGCGTCTCCAACCGGAACGGCACGCCCACCGCCGCGCACCGGCCGGACCAGGTCGGCTCCGCGTCCACGGCCAACTGGGTGAGGTCCACCGGCACCGGTTCGAGCGGGAAGTCGGCGGCCTCCAGCCGGGCCAGCGCCAGCAGGTCCCCGATCAGCCGGTCCAGGTGTTGGGCCTCAGCCAGCATCGTCCGACCGGTGTCGACGGTGTCGTCCGCGCCGAGCACCCCGTCGGCGAGCGCTTCGGCGTACCCCCGGATCGCGGTCAGCGGGGTGCGCAGCTCGTGCGAGACGGACAGCAGGAACTCCCGCTGCCGCCCCTCACTGGTGGCCAGCGCACCGGCCAGACCGTTCAACGCCTCGGCCAGGTCGGCGACCTCGTCCGGTGACTCGACCGGCACCCGGACGGCGCGGTCGCCGGCGCGTAGCCGGGCGGCGGCGGTGGCCGCGACGCGGATCGGCCGGGCCAGCCGGCGGGCCAGCAGCAACCCGGCCACGACGCCGGCGGCCAACCCGGCCAGCAGCGGTAACCAGAGGCTCAGCAGCACCCGGGCCCACAACCCGTTCGCCGAGGGGCGGGACAGCACCACCCCGTTGCCGTTGGGGAGCGCCCGGCCCTCGACCAGGGCACGTTCGCCGTTGACGACCCGCCGGACCGACACGTTGCGCCCCTGCCCGATCCGCTGCACCACCCGAGGTGGCAGGCCCGGCCGGTCGACCGCTCCGCGCCGGATCAGGTACGCGTCGATGCCCTGATTGCGCAGTTGCTGGATGAGCCGCTCCTCGTCGGCGCTGCGACCCCGGTCCAGGCGGGTGCGCAGCACCTCGGCCGCGAGCCGGGCCTGCGCGGCGAGCGCCTCCTGGTCGCGTCTCTCCGCGCCACGGATCGCCAACGGCACCGCCACGATCGCGGTGACCAGCACCGACACCAGCGCCACCGCGCAGGTGACCAGCACCGCACGGGCGGTGAGCGTACGGCCCAGGCCGCCACGTCGAGGTGCGGCGGGTGGGGAGGTGCCAACCACCGGCAGCGACATGGTCGGCGACCCGGCGCGCCCGGATTGGTCAGGCATCGACCGCGTACCCGACGCCACGGTGAGTCCGGATCACGCTGGCCGGGCCGAGCTTCGCCCGCACCTGGGCGACGTGCACGTCGACTGTGCGGGTGCCGGCGTGCGCCGCGTACCCCCAGACCCCGGCCAGCAGCTCCTCCCGGGTGAAGACCCGGCCGGGCCGGGCCATCAGATGGGCCAGCAGGTCGAACTCGGTGGAGGTGAGCTGCACCGGTGCGCCAGCGGCGGTGACCGTTCGGCGGGCCGGGTCGAGCGTCACCGGGCCGACGACGCGCTGCCGGTCCGCGCCCTCCGGGCCGCCAGCGGAGCGACGCAGCACCGCGCGCACCCGGGCGACCAGCTCCCGGGGGCTGAACGGCTTGGTCACGTAGTCGTCGGCGCCCAACTCCAGGCCGACGATCCGATCGACCTCGTCGTCGCGGGCGGTGAGGAAGATGACCGGGGTCCAGTCGCCGGCCTCGCGCAGCTGGCGGCAGATCTCGGTGCCGGGCAGGCCCGGCAGGGCGATGTCCAGGACGCAGGCCACCGGGCGGATCCGGCGGGCGGCGCTCAGGCCGGCCGCGCCGTCCCGTTCCAGGTGGACGCCGAAGCCGTCCCGGGTGAGATAGAGCCGGACCAGGTCGGCGATGGCCGGCTCGTCCTCGACCACGAGGACGAGCCCGCGGTGCGGCGGTTCGACGGTCACCGGCCCATGATTGCCGACCCGGTGGACCCGGCGCGATCGGTGCGTGTTCGAGTCAGGTAAAGGCGACGCAAAGCCCGGTCGGGCGTCAGCTCACCACGGCGGGGCGGAACGCGTTGGGCCGCGCGGCGGCCGGCGCGTCACCGATGGTGGCGAGGATGCGCTCACGGGGCACCCGCAGGCGGGTCCGAAAGGCATGGTTGAGCAGCGCATCGAGCTGCCAGACCTGCTTCGGGTGACTCGTGCGGATCAGGAACCGCTCGCGGATCCCGTCGATCGCGGTGGCCGCCATCTCGACCGACTGGAGTCGCGGGTCCGGGCTCCAGGTGACGTTGCTCAGCTCGCGCAACTCGGTGTTGAGATGCAGGCGCAGACGGTGCAGTAGTCGGGTCTGCTGGGTGACCACCAGTCGACGGTGGGTGAGCAGCAGCAGATAGTCGCCGGTGACCGGGCGGTCGGGGCGGCTGCAACGGGTGACCAGGATGGTGGCGTCACCGGAGCCGACGCAGCGCCGGAAGACCGGCATGTGCCGGCTCACGGTCTGCACGGCCAGGCCAGCCTCGGCGGCGGCCGGAAGGAACGTTCGGGAGAAGACGTCCATGACCTGCCCAACGACGTCTTCGGCGGGGTGACGTGGGTCACGCGGGTTTTTTGGAAGTTCCACGCCGCAGGTCGCACTGCCTGTCCGACTTCCGACTTGGACGGATCGTGGTCAGGAGTCCGATTGAAGGGGGCTTGCGGCGAACAGCTCCTCCAGCCAACCGGGGACCGCGTCGGCGTACTCGGCACGGGACTCGTCTGCGGTGTCCAGGGCTCGCCGCCAGGACAGCGACCGGCTCACCGGCCCCAGGCCGATCGCGAGGTCGGCGGCCTCGACGAGGGTTCGGCGGTCGTACCGGTCGGTCCACGCCTCCAGGTAGGCGTCGCGCAGCCGCGCCACCCCCGTGTCGTCGGCCGCCAGCTTCTTCGCGTGCCGGATGGACCGCAAAGTCACCAGCAGCGTGCCGAACGGGTGCGCCACGGAGGCGTCGCCCCAGTCGAAGTAGCGGTAGCCGTCCGGGCCCGCGAAGACGTTGCCGTCGTGCAGGTCGTCGTGCTGCACGGTGGCCGGGATGGCGATGTCGGCGAGCCGGCGGCACCGCTCGGCGTACGACGGCAGCTCCGCCCGCAGCCGCTCGTGCAGGTCCGGGCTGAGCCCGCCCTCGGCACCGATCAGCAGCGCCTCGCGATCGTCGAGCAGCTCGGCGAGGAGCCCGGCCAGGGCCTCGGGGCGGTGGTCCGGCACGCCCAGGGCGACCAGTTCGTCGGCGCGCGGCGCGGTGGCCAGTTGGAGCGCCGCGTATCCGGGTAGTGCCCGCTCCCAGTGCGCCAGATCGGGGTCGCGCGCCAGCACGTCGCGCAACGACTCGCCGCCGTCGGGCAGCAGTGACCAGCCCTGCTCCGGGTCCACCGCGATCGGTGTCAGCACCCGTTCCGGTGTCAGCTCGGCGAGCGTCGCGATCAGGGCGGCCTCGTGCACGGTGCCGGGGTTGTTGGCCTTGAACCAGACCGGGCCGTCGTCGGTGGGCACCCGCCAGACCAGCGACCACGGGCGCACCCGAGGCTCCACCAGACCCGTCACCCGCCGGCCGGCCTGGCTCAGCCGCGCGTCGACCCAGGACCGGGCCCGCACCTGCCACCGCTCACTGGACCAGTCGGGGGCACGCTCACCGGCGATCGTCGTCACGCTGGCACCTTAGGCGGCCCTCCCGGGCCGGGGCGAGGCGTTTTCCCCCAGCGGTGTCAGACCAGCTCGACGATGGTGGCGTTGGCCATTCCGCCGCCCTCGCACATGGTCTGCAGGCCGTAGCGGATCCCGTTGTCCCGCATGTGCTGGAGCATCGTGGTCATGATCCGGGCACCGGAGCCGCCGAGCGGGTGACCGAGTGCGATCGCCCCACCACGCGGGTTGAGCCGCTCCGGGTCCGCCTCGGTCTCGGCCAGCCAGGCCAGTGGCACCGGGGCGAACGCCTCGTTCACCTCGTACACACCGATCTCCTCGATGCCCAGCCCCGCGCGGCGCAGCGCCTTCGCGGTGGCCGGGATGGGGGCGGTGAGCATGGTGACCGGGTCGTCGGCGGCGACCACGGCGGTGTGGATCCGGGCAAGCGGCCGAAGGCCGTGCCGGCTGGCCCACTCGGAGGTCGTCACCGCGAGGGCCGCGGCGCCGTCGGAGATCTGGGACGCGGACCCGGCGGTCACCACGCCGTCGGCACGGAACGGCGTGGCCAGCTCGCCGAGCTTGGCCAGGGTCGTGTCCCGGCGGATGCCCTCGTCGGCGGCGAACTTGCCACCATCGCCGAGTGGCACCGGCGTGAGCTCCGGGTCGAACGCGCCAGCGTCCTGTGCGGCGGCTGCCTTCTCGTGGCTGGCCAGCGCGAACTCGTCGAGCTGGGTACGCGAGAGGCGCCACCGCCGGGCGATCAGCTCGGCACCGACGCCCTGGTTGAACGGCAGTGGCGCGTCGTCGGCGAAGCCCTCGACACCCCGGTAACGGTCCCGGAGCTGGTCGCTGAACGGCATGCCGCCGGCCACACTGGAGCCCATCGGCACCCGGGTCATCGACTCCACCCCGCCGGCGACCACCAGGTCAGCCTGGCCGGAGAGCACCGTGGCGGCGGCGAAGTGCAGCGCCTGCTGGCTGGAGCCGCACTGCCGGTCCAGCGTCGTGCCGGGGACCGTCTCGGGCCAGCCGGCGGCGAGCACGCCGTTGCGGGCGATGTTCCACGACTGCTCGCCGACCTGGGACACGCAGCCCCAGAAGACGTCGTCGACCTGCGCCGGGTCGAGCCCGGTGCGCTCGGCGAGGGCGCGCAGCACGTGCGCCGAGAGATCGACCGGGTGGACGCCGGCGAGGCTGCCCTTGCGCCGCCCGACCGGGGTACGTACCGCGCCGACGATGACCGCGTCACTCATGTTTACTCCCCGGTAACTTGGGCTGTCCCGATCCTACGTCGTCCCAGGACCGACCGTCCGGCCCCACCATCACGAGATGCCGGAATCCGACGGCCGCTGGCATGCTGGGCGGGTGGATGAGATCACCGGGGCCCGGCAGTGGCGAGTGCCGTCGAGTCTGCCAGCGGCGAAGCTGGCCGGCGCCGTCCTGCTCGTCGCCCTCGGGCTGCTCTTCGCCGACGGCGACCCGGTCCGCCTGGTGGTGGCCGTCCTGGCCGCGGTCACGGTGGCCGTCTGGGCGGTACGCGACCTGGTCGTGCCGGTCCGGTTGGCGGTGGACCCGGCGGGGCTCACCGTCATCCACGGGTTCGCGGGCCGGCGGCTGCTGCCCTGGTCGACGGTCGAGGCGATCACCGTCGACCGTCGGCCACGGTTGGGGCTGACCAGCGAGACCCTGGAGATCGACGCGGGCAACTCGCTGCACCTCTTCGGCCGCTACGACCTGGGAGCCACCCCGGAAGAGGTCGCCACCGCACTGCGTGCCGCCCGCCCGAACCCCTGAGCTGTCAGCCGAGCAGTTGGGCGGTCCGGAAGAGCACGAGCGCGAGCAGGACCACCAGGATGATCGCCGCGCCGGCGACCTGCACCAGCGTCCGCCGGCCACGAGGCGCGTACGCGAGCACCAACGCCATCAGCGCGCCGACGACCAGCCCACCGAGGTGCCCGGGGATCGAGATGCCCGGCACCGCCAGCGTGAACACCAGGTTGATCACCAGGATCGGGATGATCCGGGAGATGTCCCGACCCAGCTTGCGTTCGATGATGATCAGTGCGGCGAAGAGACCGAAGACGGCTGTCGACGCCCCGACGGTGGCGGCCCGCGGGCTGCTGAACAGATAGGCGGCCACGTTGCCGCCCAGACCGGCGATCAGGTAGAGCGCGGCGAAACGGACCCGCCCGAGGTTGGCCTCCAGCGACCGACCGAGCACCCACAACGCCCACATGTTGAGCAGCAGGTGCAGCACGCCGTAGTGCAGGAACATCGCGGTGACCAGCCTGTACCACTGGCCCTCGGCGATCCCACCGAGCGTGTAGTCGGACAGGTACGCCCGGCCGAGCACCGCACCCCACTCGGTCAGCGGCGTGCTGCCACCCATGAGGCCGCCGAAACCGGAGCCCCCCATCGCCGCGTCCCCACCCCGAGCCGAGGCGATGGAGACCAGCAGGAGCAGCGCGTTCACCGCGATCAGGGTCTTCGTGACATAGCCGTGCCGGCCGGCCGTACCACCACCGAAGGCGGTACGCGCCGGCCGGACACTGCGACGACCCTCGTTGACGCACTCCGGGCACTGGTGCCCGACCGACGCATCGCGCATGCAGTCCGGACAGATCGGCCGGTCGCAGCGGCTGCACCGGACATAGGTCTCCCGGCCGGGATGCCGGTAGCAGACCGGGGTGGTCGGCGGAGACTCGCTCACCGGGCCGACCCTCCGTCCACCGCCGCGCGAACCACCGGCGCAGGCCGGTGCGGTGCTCCGGAGCGCTCAATCATGCGAGCAAAGGTACCTCGCCCGTTGGTCAGGAAGCAGACCGCTCGATCTCGACCCGCTCGATGACGACGTCCTGGAGCGGACGGTCGCTCGGGCCGGTCGGGGTGCTGGCGATCGAGTCGACGACCTTCACCGACTGCTCGTCGGCGACCTGCCCGAAGATGGTGTGCCGGTTGTTGAGGTGCGGCGTCGGCGACACGGTGATGAAGAACTGCGAACCGTTGGTGCCCGGTCCGGCGTTCGCCATCGCCAGCAGGTACGGCCGGTCGAAGCGCAGCTCCGGGTGGAACTCGTCCGCGAACTTGTAGCCCGGTCCGCCCCGGCCGGTGCCGGTCGGGTCGCCCATCTGGACCATGAATCCGCTGATCACGCGGTGCGAGATGGTGCCGTCGTAGTACGGCCCACTGCCCGGCTGACCGGTGCGCGGGTCGGTGTACTCCCGGTTGCCCTCAGCCAGGTCGATGAAGTTGCGGACCGTCTTCGGCGCGTGGTTCGGGAAGAGCTCCAGCCGGATCGGGCCAGCGTTGGTGTGCAGGGTGGCGTAGACAGCCTCGGCCACGGGTACTCCTCACTTGTTGGTCAGTTCCATGCGGATCCTCCCATGTGCCCGATCTGGCATCGCGGAGGCATCCGAAGGTGGAGGATGACGAAGGAACAACTCCCAGGAGGTAGGACCGTGTTTGGATTCGGGCGGCGTAAGTCCCAGGGGCAGCTGGCGAAGGCCGAGCTGAACCAGAGCATCAGCCACCTGATGCAGGCAGCCAACCACGCAGCCAAGGGCGCTGGCGCAACCGTCGGTCCGCGGGTCCAGGTGGCCCGGGGCTACGTGGCACCGACCGCAGTGAAGGTGCGCGACCGCGCGTCGACCGGCTGGGGGACGACACTCACCACGCTGGCACCGCTGGCCGCGGCGGCCCGTGACGGCGCCGCGCAGGCAGGGCCGCTGACCAGGAAGGCCAAGTCGAAGACCATGCGGATCACCGGTAAGAAGAAGCAGCCGCGTCGTCGCGGCTCGATGATGACCGGCCTGTTGGCAGCGGGTGTCGTCGCCGGCGTGGCCGGCGCGGTGGCCATGCGCCGTCGCCGCGAGCAGCAGGAGTGGGCCGAGTACGACCCGACCCGCACCTTGGACCCGATGCGCGACGAGGTCGACTCGATCGAGGTGCGCACGCCGTCCGCCACCAAGGGGAGCGACGGGTCCGCGATGACCGGCGGGTCCGCCATGACCGGTACGGCGGGGATGACGGGTGCGGCGGGGATGACGGGTGCCGGCAGCTCGGCGGTGGCCGGCGGCAGCAGCGCCAGCACCACCGGCACGGCCAAGCAGACCAGCGTCCGGCCGACCGACAAGGTCCCCTCGGTCGCCGAGGGTGCCACGGACGTCTCCGGCCGGCCGACCGACGACCTCACCAAGGCACTGGGCAAGGACACGGCCCGCACCAACGGCCGTCGCTGACCCAGCGACAACGCATCGAGCGCCGGCGCAGCGGGGTCACCCCCGCTCGCCGGCGCTGTCGCGTGCCAGCGCTCGGCGTTCGCTCCGCGTCAGCGGCGGTCGGTCAGAGCCAGCCGTTGCGGCGGAACCAGCGGTAGAGGGCCAGCGAGATGCCGAGCATGATGGCCAGGACCACCGGGTAGCCGTATGTCATCTTCAGCTCGGGCATGTTGTTGAAGTTCATCCCGTAGATACCGGCGATGGCGGTCCACACCGCGGCGATACCGGCCCAGGCGGCGATCTTGCGCATGTCGTTGTTCTGGTCGACGGTGACCTGGGCGAGCCGCGCCTGGAGGATCGAGTTCAGCAGGTCGTCGTAGGAGTTGACCTGCTCCACGGTGCGGCTCAGGTGGTCCTGCACATCCCGGAAGTAGCGGCGGATCTCCTTGGGCACGTCCCGGTTGACCTGGGAGGTCAGCGTCATCAGCGGCCGCTGCAACGGCACCACCGCCCGCTTGAACTCCACCAGCTCCCGCTTCATCTGATAGATCCGCTGGATCCGCCCATGGCTGTGGCGGTCGAAGACCTCGGCCTCCAGCATGTCCAGGTCGTCCTCGAGTTGGTCGGCCACCTCCAGGTAGAGGTCGACCACCCGGTCGGTCACCCCGTACGCCACCGCCCACGGGCCCTGGAGCAGCAGATCCTCCTTGGTCTCCAGGTCAGCGCGGATCGGGGCGAGCCGGCAGGCGTCGCCGTGCCGGACGCTGATCACGAAGTTCGGGCCGATGAAGAGCATCACCTGCCCGGTCTCCACGACCTCGGAGTTCTCGGTCAGCTCGGCGTGCTCGCAGTACCTCGCGGTACGCAGCACCAGGAAGACGACATCGCCGAACCGCTCCAGCTTGGGGCGCTGCTCCGCCTTGACGGCGTCCTCGACGGCGAGTTCGTGCAGACCGTAGGTCTCCGCGATGGCGGTCATCTCGGCCAGCTCCGGTTGGTGCAGACCGAGCCAGACGAAGCCGTGCTCCTCGCGGCGGGCCGCCGCCAGGGCGTCCGCGTACGTCCACTCGCCGGGTTGCCGCTTGCCGTCGACGTACAGCGCGCAGTCGACCACCGAGCTGCGGTCGGTGCCGGTCGGGGTCGGCACGGGCGGCGAGCCGTCGGCGTTGAGGATCCGGGTCATCGCCCGGACCGGGGAGGGCCAGGCCCGAGGTCGCAACACCCGACCGGGGGTGGACGACGCCGTCCGGTCCCGCTCTGTGCGATCCGTCATCGCGTCACCTCCCACGCTCGGCTGCGGCTTGCAGGCTACGCCGACTGCGGTCGAGGACATGTGTGACGGCGGTCGCGTGGGGGTGGTGCCGGGTGGGCCGGGCCGCATCGGGGGGTGTGCGGGGACGACACGGCCCACCCGGCACCGGTGGGGGCGGGAGGTTGTGCTGCCGCATCGTCCGAGATGGGGGGCCGGCCCGGAGGCCGGGCGGTGATCTCCGCTACATCACGGGCGACGCTCGCAGCATTGTGGGCCGCCGGCCGCCCCGGACGGGAGTCCCGGGACGGCCAGCATCGTCGTTCTGTCAGGAACCCGACAGTTGACTCAGGCGCGGACGGCCTCGACGGCCTCCGCGAGGCGACGGACACCCTCGTCGATCCGGTCGGCGGTCACCGCCGAGAAGGCCAACCGGAGGGCGTGCTGCCCACCGTCCAGCACGAAGTCACTGCCCTTGACCACGGCGACCCCACGCTCGGCGGCAGCCGGAGCGAGCCGGTCGACCAGCACGTCCTCCGGGAACTCCACCCAGAGGAAGTAGCCGCCGTCGGGCTCCACGAAGCGCGCCTGCGGCAGGTGCCGACGCAACGACTCGGCGAGCACCTGGGCCCGCTCACCCAGCGCCGCGCGGACCGTCTCGATCGAGCGGTCGATGTCACCGGAGACGCAGAACTGGTGCACGATCGCCTGCGACACCATGCCGGGCGAGATGTAGAGGCTGGTCGCGTTCTTGGCGATGTCGGCGATCAGGTCCGCCGGGCCGACCAGATAACCGACCCGGACACCCGGGCAGACCGTCTTGGTGAAGCTCGACGCGTGCACCACCACGTTGCGGGTGTCCAGCGAGAGCATCGACGGCAGCGCCTCGCCACGGAAGCGGATGTCCGCGTACGGGTCGTCCTCGAAGATCGTGAACTCGTACTCGGCGGCCAGGTCGAGCAACTCCCGACGCTTCCCCTCCGAGAGCGTCATGCCGGCCGGGTTCTGGTAGTTCGGGATCACGTGCGCGAGCCGGGGTCGGACCCCCGACTCCAGCAGCTTGCGCAGCTCGGCAGTGTCCAGGCCGTCCGGCTGGACCGAGATGCCGTGCAGCTCGCTGCCCATCCGCTGGAGGTTGAGCAGCGTCCGGTCGTACGTCGGGCGTTCCACCACCACCGCGTCGCCCGGGCGGACCAGGTGGTCGAAGAGGAACGCGTCGGCCTGAAGCGATCCGTTGGTGACCAGCACCTGGTTGGCTTCCACCCCGTGCTTCTCGGCGATCCACTTTCGCAGCGGAAGGTAGCCGACGGAGGTGCCGTACGCCGTGACCCCCGCAGGGTCGGCGTCGAAGGCGCGGACGGCGGCGGCCTTGAGCCCCTCGACATCGACGATGTCCAGCGAGGGAGCCCCACGGGCAAAGGAGATCAACTGCTCGGCGGTCATGGATGTTGAGCGTACGGGCGGCGATGGGGGACGCGCGGACGGCACGGCGATGTCCGCATCCTGAGCCACCGGGACGGGTGACCCGACTCCACCGGTCGGCGACAGATCAGACCGGAAGGGCGAGCGCGTCGTGGTGCGCCGCCCGGGAAAGTCCCTCCAACTGCACGCCGAGCGCGTCGAGGAGCTGGCTCCAGTCGAAGTAGGAGCGCCAGGCGGTGATCCGACCCTTGCGGGCCCGGACCACGTCGGCCACCTCCCAGCTCACCAGCCGGCCGGTGGGAGCGACGGTGCCGTACGGCGAATGCAGCGTGCCGGTGTGGGTGCCGGTCAGACGCAGCTCGACGGCGGCGCCACCGCCGGTGCGAACCGTGCCCAGCGGGTCGACCCGCAGGTCTCCGAAGGCGCCCGTCCAGGTGCGCAGGAGTGCGGGCAGCTCGATGGGACGGACCGTCACGCCCGGCATGGAGTAGAACGCCTCCGGGGCGTAGAGATCCGGTAGACGGGCCACGTCCCGGCGCAGGAGCATGGCGTACTGCTGCTCGACCAGCCGCTCCGCGTCGCGCATCGGGACCTCCCCCGCGGGCCACGGCATCTCCGCGCCCGCGAGGAATCCCTACCCGTCTATCCGGGCACGCACACCTGCGCGGGCCGAGATTCCGGCCCCGGCCGGGTCAGGTCGTGGAGACGGCGGCCTGATCCTCCGCCCACACCCGCATGATGTCCCGCACGGAGATCACCCCGGCCACCTCCCGACCGTCCAGCACCACCAGGTGCCGGAACCCGCCCCGGGCCATCGCCGCGGCGGCCTCGGCCACCGTCCACTCCGGCCCCGCGTAGACCACGTCCCAGGTCAGGTGGGCACCGGTGCGTTCCACGTCACAGTCCAGGCCGGCGCCGATTGCCTTCAACACGTCGCGTTCGGTCATGATCCCGACGCCCTCGGAGTCCGGATCGATCACGACCGCCGACCCGACACCGCGGGCCGACATCATCCGGGCCGCCTGGCGGAGCGTGTGCTCCGGACCGACGACGAGGACCTGGCTGGACATTGCATCCCGTACCTGCATCACACATCACTCCCTTGGGACGGTGGCATTCGGTACCGACATGGTCGTCCGTGGATGTTTCCGGGACAAGACCGAGCCTCGGCGCAACAGCGGACGCTCGCTACTGTCGAGCGGTGTCCACCGAGCCCCTGCGCTGCGCCGGCGCGCTGATCGTCGACCACGACGGCCGCATCTTCTTTCAGCGCCGCTCACCCCAACGGCGCCTCTTCCCCAACTGCTGGGACATCGTCGGCGGCCACCTGGACCCCGGCGAGGACATCGACGAGGCGCTGCGCCGGGAGATCACCGAGGAGACGGGCTGGGTCCTCTCGCACGTCCTCGGCCAGGTGGGCGAGTACCGCTACGTCGGCGACGACGGCCTGGCCCGCATCGAGTACGACTTCCTGGTCCGTGTCGACGGCGACCTCGACCGCCCGAGGTTGGAGGCCGGCAAGCACACCGAATACCGCTGGCTGGCTGAGGACGAGGTGACAGTGCTGGACGAGCACCGCCACGTCAACGACGGGCTGATCCGGCGGATCGCGGAAGAGGGCTTCGCCGTCCTGCGGTCGATCGGTCTGTGAACACCGTCGAGCTGGCGCCGCACCGGTTCGCCGGGCTGCTCGCCCCGGCCGTGGACCGGGCCTTCCGCGCCGGCATGCTGGCCGGCCGCGACGGTGGCGGGGCCGTTCTGTCCCAGCGGTACGGAGGAGTGGCGGCGACCGGCTTCCTGGTCGACCTGCGCACCCGACTGGCGGCACCCGGTGGCACTGTCGACGGGCCCGGGTTCGCGGCGATCACCCGTTACCAGGACCCGGTCGTCTGCCGGCGGACGGTGGACAAGCAGGTGGCGTACGGGATGCTCCACCGCGGCCCGGACGGCACACTCTCCGCCACCGAACGGGGAGCGGCCTTCCTCACCGAGCTGTACCAGGTGCACGCCGAGGTCACCGAGGAACTGTGGGCCGGGCACGGCGAGCGGGTGTCACGGCTGGTGGCAGCCCTCGGCCGGCTGCTGTCGTACGCCCTGGTGCTGGCCGACGAGGCCGGCGATCGCGGCGGCTCCGCCTTCGCCGCGATGGCACCCCCGCACGAGCCGGACGGCATCCCGTCGGGCGTGCTGCTGCTCAACCGGCTCGGCACGCTGCGATACCACCGGGCCGACGCGCACGCCGCAGCCTGGGAAGCCGCCGGGCACACCGCATCGAGCGTCGCCGCCCTGCCGGCCGGCCCCGAGCGGACCGCCATCGAGCTGGAGACCGACCGACGGGCGGCCGGCCCGTACGCCGCTCTCGGCGCGGAGGAGCGACTGACGATGCTCGCCGACCTGGCGGCGTTGCCCGGCTGACCCGGTTGACCAGAGCGGCTCGACCAAGCGGCGCTATCCTCCAGCGATGACGGGGAGCAGGACGAGGGAGGATGTCGCGATGATCGGAATGGTGCTCGCGGCCGGAGCGGGACGCCGGCTGCGCCCGTACACCGACACCCTGCCCAAGGCGTTGGTGCCGGTGGACGGCGAGACCACGATCCTGGACATCGCGCTGGGCAACCTCGCCGAGGTCGGGCTCACCGACGTCGTGATCGTGGTCGGCTACGCGGCGGACGCGGTCCGTGAGCGGCAGGCCGACCTGGAGAAGCGGTACGGGGTGACGATCACCCTGGTGCACAACGACAAGGCCGAGGAGTGGAACAACGCCTACTCGCTCTGGCTGGCCCGGGAGTACTTCGCGCGCGGGGTGCTGCTGGTCAACGGGGACACCGTGCACCCGGTGAGCGTGGAGAAGACCCTGCTCGCCGAGCGTGGCCCGGGCATCCTGCTCGCAGTGGACACCCTCAAGCCGCTGGCCGAGGAGGAGATGAAGACCACCTTCGACGCCGCCGGTCAGCTCACCCGTATCACCAAGATCATGGACCCGGGCGAGGCGTACGGCGAGTACATCGGCGCCACGCTCATCGAGCCGCAGGTCGCCGACGCCCTCGCCGACGCGCTGGAGGCGACCTGGCGACGGGACCCGAACCTCTACTACGAGGACGGCTACCAGGAGTTCTCCGACCGGGGCGGGGAGGTGCGGGCGGCGCCGATCGGTGACGTCCCCTGGGTCGAGGTCGACAACCACGCCGACCTGGCCCGCGCGCGGGAGATCGCGTGCCGCTACTAGCTCGGAGCATCCTCACCCCGCTGCACATCGACGTGCGACGCGGGGCGGTCGCCGACCTGGGCGCGATCCTGGCCGACGGGCGGATCTCCTCCGGGGGCGACGTCGCGGTGGTGGTCGGCCCCGGTCAGGGCGCCCAGATCGCGGAGTTGATCCGACCGTCGCTGCGCTCCGCGGACGTCTTCACCGTCTCCGGCGGGACGCTGGACGCCGCCGACGACCTGGGCGGCAAACTCCGCGCCCGGTCGTACGACGCGGTCGTCGGCATCGGCGGCGGCAAGACCATCGACGTGGCCAAGTACGCGGCGACCCGTCGAGGGCTACCGATGGTGTCGGTGGCGACCAGCCTCGCCAACGACGGGATCGCCTCCCCGGTGGCCAGCCTGATCACCGACGGGATCAAGGGCTCCTACGGGGTCCACATCCCGATCGGGGTGATCGTCGACCTGGACTTCGTGGAGAGCGGCCCGGACCGGCACAACCGGGCCGGCATCGGCGACGTGATCAGCAACATCAGCGCGCTGGCCGACTGGGAGCTGTCCCGGCAGGTACGCGGTGAACCGGTCGACGGGCTGGCCGCCTCGCTCTCCCGAGCGGGCGCCGAGGCGGTGCTCAACCACCCGGGCGACATGAGCGACGACGCCTTCGTGATCGTCCTCGCCGAGGCGTTGATCTCCAGCGGCCTGGCGATGGCTGTCGACGGCACCAGCCGTCCGTGCAGCGGCGGTTGCCACGAGATCATGCACGCGGTCGACTCGCTCTTCCCCGGCACCGCCTCACACGGCGAGCTGGCCGGGATGGGCGCGCTGTTCTGCACCTGGCTGCGCGGAGACCTGCGCCGGTTCGGGGAGATGTCGGCCTGCCTCGCCCGACATGGTCTGCCCCGGCTCCCCGCCGAGGTGGCGCTCACCGACGACCAGTTCGTCGAGGCGGTGCAGTTCGCGCCGCGTACCCGGCCGGACCGCTACACCATCCTGGAGCACCTGGCGCTGTCGCCTACCGAGACGCGGGAGCGGCTGGCAGACTACGCCGGTGCAATCCGCGACCAGCTTGGCTGACCCCCGTCCCACCGTCGCCGACTTCCACCGGGTGAACCGGGGCGGCGGCCTGTTCAGCGAGTCGATCAGCCAGTGGCTGGGGGCCGTCTTCGCGTTGGTCGCCCAGCGGCTCGGGTTGCGCCCCACCGCGTTGACCATCAGCAACCTGGTGCTCGGGCTGGCCACCTCGGTCACCGTCGTGGCGCTAGCCGGCCCGGTCGCCGACGGCGACGTACCGGCCTGGGCGGTCGGCCTGCTCGCCCTGATCGGCTGGCAGGTGGCGTACTCCCTGGACTGCGCCGACGGACAGCTGGCCCGGGTGACCGGCCAGGGCAGCGCGGCCGGCGCCCGGATCGACATCCTCTGCGACGTGGCCGCGCAGATCGCCCTGGTGGCCGCGCTCGCCGCGACCGCCGTGGCGCAGGAACCCTCCACCCCGACCTGGCTGGTGGCGACCTTCGCGGGCACCTGGATGGTCAACCTGGTCACCTCGGTGATGCAGGCCGGCCCGAACGCCGCCAGCATGGTCACCTCGACCTCGCTGCCGGTCCGCGTGGTGAAGCTGATCCGCGACTACGGCGCGGTGATCTTCGTGGCCGCCCTGGTGCTGGCCGTGGCCCCCGCGCTGGTCCTCTGGGTGATGGTCGCGTTCACCATCGTCAACGGCGGCTTCCTGCTCGCCAGCATCGCCTTCTCCGCCCGCGCCTCCCTGCGCTGACCGCCACTGCCCAGAACGCGTCCGCACGCGCCACCCGCGCCGCTCGCGCCGTTGGCCCGCTCGCCCTCACGCCGCACGCCCGCACGCCGCACGCCGCACGCCGCACGCCGCACGCCCGCAAGATCCACCCAACTTCCCCGAAGTTGCTGCCTCGGGGTCGCGGGAGACCCCAACATCCCTGATGTGGCGCGGATCTTGCCGGCAGATCCGCTCGTCCGCTTCTGCGGTGCGGCGCGGGTGCGACCCGGCGCGGTACCCAAGATCGTGCGGAAGCGTCAGGTGCAGGAGCGTCAGGTGCGGCGGTTCAGACGTGGTTGGGGTTGCGGGCTACGCCCGCGTAGATGTCGATGAGCTGCTTGGTGACCACGTCGGGGTGGAAGGTGCGCTCGTAGCGAGCGCGGGCGGTCAGCGCCAGCCCGGGGGCGCCGGCCCGAGCGATGGGCAGGGCGGCGGCGAGCGCGGCGGGCTCCGGTGCGACGACCCAGCCGGCATCGCCCAGACCGATCCCGTCCGGCATCGGCGACCCACCACCACCGCCAGCGACGGCGGAGGCGACCTGCGCCGGGCCGGTGCCGGCGGGCTCGTGCGGGGCGTCGGCTCCGACCAGGTAGGGGATGCCGCCCAACGCCGTGCCGAGCACCGGCCGGCCGCTGGCCAACGCCTCGATGATCACGGTCGGCAGTACGTCGTGCCACATGGAAGCGGCGATCACCACCGCGCTCGCCTCGACGGCGGCCCGCACCCCGGCACGGTCGAGTTGACCGAGGTAGACGACGTCGGCCCGCTCAGCGGCGGCTGCCTCCACGAGCGGGCGCAGCTCGCCGTCGCCCGCTATGCGCAGCGTGCCCAGCGCACCCACCGGGTGCCGGCGCCAGGCGTCCAGCAGCAGGTCGACGCCCTTCTCCGGGGAGAGCCGGGCCATGTAGAGGAACCCGTCACCGAGCGGCGTCGGCCGGCCCGGGTCGGGCACCGAGTTCGGCTTCACCACGATCCGTTCGTCCGGTATGCCGTAGTCACGGAGGTGATCGGCGATCGCCGAGGTGAGCGCGACGTACCGGTCGACGGAGCGCCAGGTGCCCCGGTGCACGGCAAGGGTGGTCGCCATCAACGCGCTCTGGGCCGCCGAGTCGCGGTAGCAGCGGTGCTTGATCGCCGGCACACCCAGCGCCCGGCCCTTGCAGTCCTGGCAGATCACGCCGTCGCGGAAGTAGATCCCCGAGGAGCAGACCTGCCGGTAGTTGTGCACCGTCTGCACCACCGGCACGCCGTGGCGGTGCGCGGTCCGCACCACCCACGGCGACAGCAGGGGGTACGGGTTGTGCAGGTGCAGAACGTCCGGTCGGTGCTCGGTGAGCAGTCGGCTCAGGTCGTGCTGGGCGCGCGGCGCCCAGATCGGCGAGATCGGCAGCAGCGCCTTCGCCACCTTCGACATCGACGGGATCTCGTCCGAACTGCGGATGAACGGCAGCACCTCGACGCCGGCGGCGGTCAGCTGAGCGATCTCCGAGTCGACGATCGTGTTCTCGCCGGAGGGCTGTGCTTCCCGGTACCGGTTGTGCGCCACCACGATTTTCACGGAGCCTTGCCTTTCGTTCCCGGCCGTGCCGGCTTCTGCCCCCCGCCTGCGCGAAGGCTCGCTAGATCACGTCTGCGGGCTTGCAGGCTCACGCCTCGCGCTCGCGACAGGGACTCGCGAGCTGATTCCGCACGCTCACCGGAAAGAAGGCTACCGTTGTGTCGTGCCCGAGCTACCGGAGGTTGAGGCGCTCGCGGGTTACCTGCGACAGCGCGCGGTGGGCCGGCGTGTCGACCGGCTGGAGATCGCCGCGATCAGCGCCCTGAAAACGTACGAACCGGCACCGACAGCGGTTGCCGGTCGAGCGGTGGTCGATGCCAGCCGGCACGGCAAGTTCCTCGACGTGCTCTTCGAGGGCGACCTGCACCTGGTGGTGCACCTGGCACGGGCTGGCTGGCTGCACTACCGGGAGGCGTTCCCGTCCACCACCCCGTTGCGTCCCGGCAAGGGCCCGATCGCGGTGCGCGTACGCCTCGACGACGGGTCCGGCTTCGACCTGACCGAGGCCGGCACCCAGAAGAAGCTGGCCGCGTACCTGGTCAACGACCTGGCGACGGTGCCCGGGGTGGCCAAGTTGGGCCCGGACGCGCTCTCCGCGGACCTGCCCACCTTCGCCGAGCGGCTGCGGAGCCGGCGGGGGCAGGTCAAGGGGGTGCTGACCGACCAGTCGGTGCTGTCCGGGGTGGGCAACGCATACTCCGACGAGATCCTGCACGCCGCGAAGCTGTCCCCGTTCGCCATCACCAACCGGCTCACCGACGACCAGATCGCCACCCTGCACGCGGCCACCCGGCAGGTCCTCGGTGACGCGGTCGAGCGGTCCCTCGGTCAGCGGGCGGCGGAGCTGAAGGGCGAGAAGCGGTCCGGGTTGAAGGTGCACGCCCGCACCGGGCTGCCCTGCCCGGTGTGCGGGGACACCGTGCGTGAGGTGTCGTTCGCCGATTCGAGCCTTCAGTACTGCGCGACGTGCCAGACCGGCGGCAAGCCGCTCGCTGACCGACGGTTGTCTCGTCTCGTACGGTGAGTAGCCCCACTCGGCGACTACGGAGCGGAATCGCCCTTACTGAGCGGAAGCTCCGGTCCGCCATTCTGGCCACGCGCGCATCCATCGGTATAGTGGCCCGGTCCCCGGCTTCTGAAATGGTGCGGAGCCGGCCAGATCCCGCCGGCACCATCGGTCGCCAATCTCCTTCGGGGCGGCGACCGGTCGGAGCCCGCGTGGGAGACTGGGACGGTGGGCGACCCGGGCCCTCACTGCGAGTGAGCGGCCCGTGTCATGCGGGAGGACATGGGTGAGGTGACGGCAAGCCTCCAGCGCCCGGTATCCAACGAAGGCCGGAGCAAACTCGTGCGGCACGTCGACAGCTTCGAGATCCAGCCGCCGACGCCGTCGTCACACAACGGCGTCCCCCGATCGGCGTGGACCAGGGCGCGACGTCGTGTCTCCCGTTGGCACCGCCCCTACATCGCGATCCTGCTGCTGCTCGACTTCGGCGCGGCGGCATTCGCCAGCTGGATCGCGATCCAGCTCTTCGACCAGGCCGCCTCCGGATTCTCCGGCACCAAGCAGGACCCGACCTGGTTCCACACGATCTCCTACCTGCTGCTCCCGCTCGGCTGGGTGGTCATCCTCTGGAGCAACCGGGCGTACGACCGGCGCTACCTGGGGTTGGGCCCGGACGAGTTCAAGCGGGTGATCCGGGCTGGGGTGACGGTCGCCGCGAGTGTCTCGTTCCTCGCCTTCGCCACCAAGACCGAGTTGTCCCGTTGGACGGTCGGCACGGCCCTGCTCGGGGCACTGCTGTTGATCCTGTGGGGCCGGTTCGTAGCCCGTTGGGCGCTGCACTACATCCGGCGGCGGGCCGGTCAGGCCGCGCATCGGATGGTGCTGGTCGGCACCCTGCCGGAGTGCCTGGAGGTCTACGCGGCGGTCACCCGCAACCCGAACGCCGGGCTGGTGCCCGTCGCCATCCACATCACCGACGGCTATGCGGCGGCCCGGGGCATGCCGACCCCGGTTCCGATCTACGCCGGTCGCGACGTTCTCGCCCTGGTCCGGGAGGTCGGTGGCGACACGATCGCCGTCTGTGGGTCGGCCAGCGCCGAGCCGGGCGAGCTGCGCCGGCTGGCCTGGCAGTTGGAGGGCTCGGGCGTCGACCTGGTGGTCGCACCGCAGTTGACCGACATCGCCGGCCCCCGGGTGCACATCCGGCCGATCGAGGGTCTGCCGCTGCTGCACGTCGAGGAACCGACCCTCTCCGGGCCGGCGCTACTGGCCAAGAACCTGATGGACCGGGTCGCCGCCGGTCTCGGCCTACTGCTGCTGATCCCGCTCTTCGTGGGCATCGCCGTTGCTATCACGATCTCCGACCGGGGGCCGGTCTTCTTCCGCCAGCCCCGGGTGGGGCACGAGGGGCGCACGTTCCGGGTGTGGAAGTTCCGGACCATGTACGTCGACGCCGAGGACCGGCTGGCCAGCCTTGTCGACCGGAACGAGACCGACGGCATGCTGTTCAAGATGAAGCAGGACCCGCGGGTCTTCCCGGTCGGTCGCTTCCTGCGGGCCACGTCGCTGGACGAGCTGCCGCAGCTGATCAACGTGCTCTGGGGTGAGATGTCGCTGGTCGGGCCCCGCCCGCTGCCGGCCGACGACGGCGACTTCCTGGGCGACGTGCGCCGCCGCCTGCTGGTCCGCCCCGGCATGACCGGGCTGTGGCAGGTCTCCGGCCGCTCCGACCTGTCCTGGGACGAGTCGGTCCGACTGGACCTCTACTACGTCGACAACTGGTCGCTGGCGTACGACCTCAGCATCCTGTGGCGCACCGTCGGCGTGGTGCTCGCTCGCAAGGGCGCGTACTAGGGGCTTGGCGCGCAGGCCCGCAGGGGCAAGGATCGCTGCGTGGCTGCCAACCTCTCCGCCGTGGTCGGCGTCGTCTCGCTCGTCACCGCGCTGACCGCCGCCCTGTTGGCGGTGCTGCGTCTACGGGCTCGCCGGGGCATCGCCACCGCCACCCAACGGGCCACCTACGAGGTGCTGCACACCGCCGGTCTGGCCGCCGAGCCATTGCGAGCGGGGCTGAGCGAGGCGGGCGCCGCGAAGGCCGTACGCCATCTGCGGGCTCTGGTGGGCGCGGCCGGGCTGGCGCTCGCCAACGCCGACCGGCTGCTGGCCCTCGACGGGCGCGGCACGCACCACGGCGAGCAACTGCTCGCGGCGGCCCAGCGGACGGTGGACACCGGCCGCTCGACGGTGCTCGGTGAGCAGGAGCTGCACTGCGACCGGGTCGACTGCCCGATCCGAGGGGCGGTGGTCGCGCCGTTGCAGGGGGCGGACGGCCGGGTGGTCGGCGCGTTGGTGGCCATCGCCGACAGCCCACCACCACCGGGGTTGGTGCAGGCCACCCTGGAGACGGCGCACTGGGCCGGTAACCAGCTCGCCCTGGCCGAGCTGGATTCGTCCCGCGAGCGGCTGGCCCGCGCCGAGATCCGCGCGTTGCGGGCGCAGATCAGCCCGCACTTCATCTACAACGCGCTGACCGCGATCGGGTCGTTCGTCCGCACCGACCCGGAGCGGGCCCGCGAGTTGATCCTGGAGTTCGCGGAGTTCACCCGGTACTCCTTCCGGGCGCACGGGGAGTTCACCACTCTCGCCGAGGAGCTGCGCTCGATCGACCGGTACCTCACCATCGAGCGGGCTCGATTCGGCGACCGGTTGCAGGTGCGGTTGCAGATCGCCCCGGAGGTGCTGCCGGTGACGTTGCCGTTCCTCTGCCTGCAACCGCTGGTGGAGAACGCTGTTCGCCACGGGTTGTCCCGCAAGCCGGGCACGGGCATGGTGAGCATCGAGGCCCGGGACGCGGGCGCCGAATGCCACATCACGGTGGAGGACGACGGAGTGGGAATGGATCCGACCACGCTGACCGCCGGCATCGCCGAGCTGGCCCGCGGCACTGGCGACCCGGGCGACGACACGGGCCAGCACGTCGGTCTTTCCAACGTCGACGAGCGGCTGCGGTCGGTCTTCGGGGACCGGTTCGGCCTGGTCGTGGAGACCGGGCTGGGCTCGGGCACGAAGGTGAGCATGCGGGTGCCGAAGTTCCACCCCGGCGTACGGGCAGGGTCGTGAGCGAGCGAAGCGGGACGGGTGCGGTGAACGCGTCCGGTTTTCTGCGGGTGCTGGCGGTGGACGACGAGCCGCCCGCACTCGACGAGCTGGCGTACCACCTGCGGGCCGACCCCCGGGTGGCCCGGCTGCACACGGCCGGTGACGCGACGGAGGCGCTGCGGCTGCTCCGGGACGGTGACGTGGACGTGGTCTTCCTGGACATCCGGATGCCCGGGCTGGACGGGATGGAGCTGGCCCGGGTGCTGCGCCGGTTCGCCCGGCCGCCGGCGATCGTCTTCGTCACCGCGTACGACGACGGCGCGGTGGACGCCTTCGACCTGGGTGCCACCGACTACGTGCGCAAACCCGTTCGCGCCGACCGGCTGGCCGAGTCACTGCGTCGGGTGATCGGGTCGCGGGTGGTGCCGTCGCACCCGGCGGCGCTGGCCCGCGCCGAGGAGGACCCGACCATCCCCATCGAGTTGGCCGGCACCACCCGGATGCTGCCCCGCTCGGCGGTGCGGTGGGTGGAGGCGCAGGGTGACTACGCCCGGTTGCACACCGCCGAGGGGTCGCACCTGGTGCGGGTCTCGCTGGCCACACTGGCGGAGCGTTGGGCGGATGCCGGTTTCGTCCGGGTACACCGGTCGTACCTGGTGCAGTTGAAGTTGATCGCAGAGCTGCGGCTGGTCAACTCCGGCTACGTCGTGGTGATCGACTCCACCGAGCTGCCGGTGAGCCGGCGGCACACCCGGGAGCTGAAGGACAAGCTGGTCAGGGCCGCGAAGCAGGACTGGAGTCGGTGATCCGGGAATGAGACGACAGCTGCCGTACGTTGTACGCTAGTCCGTACGACTTCCGGAGGCTGCCGTGACTGATTCCCCGTTCGACGCCGAGACCGAGTTCGACCGTCAGGTCGACCGTCTGGTCCAGCTCGGCTACCCCGCCCTCGCCGGGCTGCCCGAGCGCGCCTTCCGCGACCTCGTAGCGCCGCTGCGCGCGAGGGCGATCGAGGGTGCCGACGGGCTGTCCGCCCCCACCGACGCCCGGGTGCCCTTCCTGCTGGTCATCACCCGCGACCTGGTCGGCGTGCAGGAACGACTGGAGCTCACCACGCTGGCCGGCAAACGCAAGCCCGGCGTCCTGGACCGCCACTACGCCGAAGACGACCTGCCGCGCTTCGACCCGATCAAGGAGCTGGAGGTGCCGGGCGGACCGGCGTACCTGCTCTTCGACGTCGACCGGGGCGAGGAGTTCCGCAACCTGGCCCCGGCCACCGCCATGGAGGGGATCACCGCCCAGGGTCGGCTGCCGCTCACCATCGACGAAGGTCTGGCCTTCGTCACGCTGCACCCGGCCGCGCTGGCGAGCAACCGGTGCTTCTCGCTCGTCGGGTCCCGATGCGGCGACAAGCGGGTGCCTGCGCTCTGGATCAGCCAGGGCGCGCCGAAACTGGGCTGGTGCTGGTACGGCAACCCGCACACCTGGCTCGGCTCCGCGTCGGCTCGGCCCGAGCGAGTCGGCCTGGAGTGACCGTCCGCTGAGGAGGGATGACCGGCCGCGCGGTTTCGCCTGACCGGCCCTCCCGGCTGACATAGCCGATGGCCTATTCTCCGAGTGCCGATTCCGTTACGGGGCGCAGGGTCGGTGTGGGCGGAGCCTGCTCAGGCCGCCCCGCCACCCTCACGTGGGGAAATCCATGAAGCTGTTCCCAGCCCGCCGTGCCCTGCTGGCCGGTGCCATCGTGGCGGCACTCGTGCTGCCCGGTGCCACACCGGCACAGGCCGCGGCAACGGGTGCCATCAGCGGACGACTGACCACCAGCACCGGCACACCCGCCGCAGAGGTCCTCGTGCAGGTCTACGAGACTGAGAGCTACAACTACGTCGACAACGCCAGCACCAGCGCCGACGGCAACTACACCGTCTCCGGGTTGCCCGCAGGCTCGTACCTGGTGGGCTACTTCCCGCTCGAGCAACCTGAGCAGTATTACCGCCAGCATCCGACGATCTGGGACGCCACCCCGGTGACCGTCACCGCCGGTGGCACCACAAGGGCCGACGATCAGCTCTTCGGCACCGGCACGATCAGCGGCCAGATCGTCAACGCCGCAGGTGACCCGTTGCCGGACCTGTCCATCGACGCCCGAGAGGTCGACACGGACGCCTGGGCCGGGGGTCGCACGGACGACCAGGGACGGTTCACCTTCGTCACGCGGCCGGGCCGCTACATCCTGAGCCTCCAGCCGATCCAGGGCTCCGACCAGGCGCAGTACGTGCCCGGAACGACCGACCGGGAGAGCGCCAGCGTCTTCGAGGTGAAGGCGGACGAGACCACGGTGGTGAACGAGACGGCGTTGCCGGCGGGCGGCCTCAGCGGCCGCTTCACCACTGCCGCCGGTGCTCCGCTCACCGACGCCCAGGTCATCGTCAGCACCACCACCGGTTCCAGCGGCGCCTACCTGCAGACCGACGCGAACGGCGAGTTCAGCGCGCAACTGCTCCCAGGCTCCTACATCGTCGGCCTGTTCGCCGGTGACCGGCAGCAGTACTACCGCGGCAAGTTGACGTCCGAGGAAGCCGACCACGTCGAGGTGCGGGGCGGTCAGCAGACGACGATCACGGACTCACTGCTGGGCACCGGCTCGGTCACGCTGCAGGCGGTCGACTCGGTCACCGGGGCGCCCATCGCCGACTTCTGCGCCGAGTCGGTGTGCAGCAACGGCACGGGCACGGTGACCGTCACCGACCTGCCGCAGGGTCGCCACACCCTCTACCTGGACGCACCGGACCGGCTCCACTTCAACCGCGAGGTGACCGGGGTGCGGGTGAAGGCGAACGGCGACACCAAGCTGACCGTGAAGATGCGGCCCGGCGCGGTCATCAGCACCACCATCGTGGATCGGCAGAGCGGCGCACCGGTGGCGGACATCTGCCTGGACACCTTCCTGCCGAAGCAGGCGTCGCTCGGGGACGGCTACGGCGACTGCAGTGACCGCAACGGCAAGATCCAGGTGGGACCACTCGCCGCCGGCAACTACAAGCTCCTCGCGGTGCCGCGTAACGACACCTACGGCCGCCAGTGGGTCGGTGCCGACGGCGGCACCGGCGACGAGCGGCAGGCAGTGGCGGTCACCGCGACCGCTGGCCAGGTCGTCACCGGGCCGCAGGTCAAGATGGACCGGGCCGGCACGATCACCGGCACGGTCACCGATCCGACGGGGCAGCCGGTGCCGAACGCGGGCGTGTCGGTGTTGACCGCTCACCCCGGTGTCGGCGCCGAGGACGCCACCACCGACGAGCACGGCGTCTACACGCTCAAGCGGCTTGGCCCGTACGCGTGGCCGCTGGTGGTCGCCGCCAACCCGTACGCCAGTGAGTGGTCCGGCGACAAGACCAGCCGGTTCACCGCCACCCCGGTGACGGTGACCGCCGGGGCGGCCGCCACCCACAACGTTCAACTCGACCAGGGCGTCGAGCTGACCGGCACCTTCCGTGCGCCGGACGGCACGCCCTTCACCAGCGGTTTCATCATCGCCCGCAGTGCCGACACCGGTGACGTCGCGGGCAACGTGTGGTTCACCGACGGGCAGTTCAGACTGCACCTCAAGGGACCGCAGCGGATCTTCTTCACCTACAACACATCGCTCGGTGAGAAGCAGTTCGACGGTCGCTACCTGGTCACCCAGCCGGACGGCACCCGCAAGCTGGGGCTTTTCACCGTCCCGGCCAGCGGCAGCATGTCCGTGGACCTGGTCGTACCGACCAGCTGACGGTTCGACGTGGCGGGGCCGGTGGCGCGTGCCACCGGCCCCGCTCCGTGCCCGGGAAGGCCGGTTCTGGCAGCGGCCAGCCGGCATGGTGGCGGAGTTATCCACAGCCGTGAACCGTTCTCCACAGGTTATTCACAACGCCACCCACTGATCTCCACGGCGGCTCCCTACAGTCGAGACCCATGACGCAACGCCGGGTACTGGTGGTCGAGGACGAACGGACCATCGCCGAATCCATTGCCGCCCGCCTCCGCGCCGAGGGCTTCAGCGTGGAGATCGCGGCGGACGGGCCCAGCGCGGTCGAGCAGTTTCGCAGCGGCCAGCCGGACCTCGTCGTCCTGGACGTGATGCTGCCCGGCTTCGACGGCCTGGAGGTGTGCCGGCGGATCCAGGCCGACCGTGCGGTGCCGGTGCTGATGCTCACCGCCCGCGACGACGAGACGGACCTGTTGGTGGGGCTCGCGGTCGGTGCGGACGACTACCTCACCAAGCCTTTCTCGATGCGGGAGCTGGCCGCGCGGGTGCACGTCCTGCTGCGCCGGGTGGATCGGGCCGCCACCCCCGCGCCGCCAGCCATCCGCCTCGGCGACATCGAGATCAACGAGGCCGAGCGGCGGGTCCGCCGGGACGGCGCGGACGTGCACCTCACGCCGACGGAGTTCGACCTGCTGGTCCACCTCGCCGGGCGGCCCCGCACGGTGCTTCCCCGGGAACGGCTGCTCGCCGATGTCTGGGGATGGGTCGACGGGAGCGGCACCCGCACTGTGGACAGCCACATCAAGGCCCTACGCCGCAAGCTGGGCGCCGATCTCATCCGCACCGTGCACGGGGTCGGCTACGCCCTGGAGCTGCCGTCGTGACCGCCGCCCTGCCCACCCGCCTGGACCGGGTGCTGGAACTGCTGCCCCGCCCGCTGGATCCGGTGCGCTCGATCAAGCTGAAACTGGGCGTGCTGCTGGTCGTCTCCGGTGCGGCCGGCCTCGGGTACTTCTCGTACGGCATCGGCTGGCCACCACCGGTGACCTCGGCGACCGCCATCGCCGTCGCCCTGCTCACCTCCCAGGTCCTCGCCCACGGGATGACGTCGCCGCTGCGGGAGATGACGGCGGCGGCCGGCGCGATGGCCCGGGGCGACTACACACGACGGGTCCGCGCCACCTCCCGCGACGAGGTCGGTGAGCTGGCCCAGGCGTTCAACAAGATGGCCGCCGACCTCCATGCCGCAGACCAGCGCCGGCGTGAGCTGATCGCCAACGTCTCACACGAGCTGCGTACGCCGATCACCGCGTTGCAGGGTGTGTTGGAGAACATGGTGGACGGGGTGGCCGATCCCGAGCCTGCGGCGCTGCGCTCGGCGCTGGCCCAGACCGAACGGCTCGGACACCTCGTCGCCGACCTGCTCGACCTGTCCCGCCTCGACGCCGGGGTGGTGCCGCTGCGCCGGGTACGGATGGACGTGTGGGACTTCCTCGACGAGGCGGTTGAGCACGCGACGGCCAGCGCGTCCGGCGCTGGCATGGACGTGCACTTCGAGCTTCGCGAGTTGCTGACACCGCTGGCGGTCAACGCGGACCCGTGGCGGTTGCACCAGGTGTTCGCGAACCTGCTCGACAACGCGGCGCGGCACAGCCCACCCGGCGGCGTCGTGCGGGTCAGCGCCGAGGAACACGGTGACCAGCTCCGGTTCGAGGTGAGCGACGAGGGCCAGGGCATTCCGGCGGACGAGCGTTCCCGGGTCTTCGAGCGGTTCACCCGCGGCGACCGGGCGGCCGGCGGCGGGACGGGTCTCGGTCTGGCGATCGCGCGATGGGTCGTCGAGTTGCACGGCGGCCAGATCCGGGTCCTCGATCCGGTCGGACCGCACCGGGGAGACCAGCCCGGCTGTCGCATCCAGGTCACCATCCCGATCGACGGGCCACACCGAAAAGAGGCCGCATGACCAGCCCTGGCAGCGTTCCCGTTCCGGCCACCGGGCCGACCGGAGCGCAGATCCCCCACCCGGCAGACCCGGCACGGTTGCCCCGGCGGCCACCGGTCGGCCCCAACCGTGGCCGGTCACGCCGGCCCTGCCCAGGCCGCCGTCACTGATCGCGCGCCGCTGGCCAGGGCCGTCCGGCTCCGCCCGACCTCTGGTCCTGGCAGCCTTGACGGCGGCGACCGTCGTCGGCGCGTCCACGCTCACGATGGTTCGTCCCGGTCTCGGCTGGCTGGTGGCCGCGCTGGCCAGCACCGCCGCCCTCGTCACCGCCGCGCTGAACACCACCGCCAAGCCTCCGACGAACACCCCCACGACCGCGGCACCATCCGGGCCGACGAGCCCCGGAACGGTCGCCGCAACACCGACCGCCACGCCTGCTCCGCCAGCCGCGGCGACCACCGCCCGTCCCGGTGCCCCCGTGGCACCGGGGCGGGCGGCACAGGTCGCCTGGGCTGCCGCGACGGTCGCGTTGGTCGCCGTCGGCACGGTCCGGGCCGCCGGCTGGCTATTCGCCCTCTGCCTGCTCGCGGCCGCGGTGACCGGGACGCTCGCGGTGACCGGTGGGCGAAGCCCGCTCGGGATGCTGGTCGCCGCGACGCTGCCGCCCGCCGCGACGGTACGGGCGCTCCCCTGGGCGGTACGCGGGCTGCGGTTCGGACAGCCGGCCACCTCGGGTATCGCGGTCGGGCGCATCCTGACCAGCCTGGCGATCTCGGCCGGCCTGCTGCTGCTGTTCGGTCTGCTCTTCTCCTCCGCCGACGCGGTCTTCGAGAACCTGGTCACCGGCCTGCTGCCGGACGTCTCGTCGGTCGGAGTGCTCGGCTGGCTGGCGCGGCTGGCGCTGATCGGCGGAGCCCTGCTCGGTGGCGCGTTCCTGGTCAGCCGTCCACCCGATCTGGAGGGTCTGCGCCCGACACCACCCCGACCGGCTCACCGGTTGGAGTGGACCCTCCCGCTGGTGTTGCTGGTCGCCCTGTTCAGCGTGTTCGTGCTGGTCCAGCTGACGGTGTTGTTCGGCGGCGCGGGGCACGTCCTGCGCACGGCCGGGCTCACCTACGCCCAGTACGCCCGCGGCGGGTTCTGGCAGCTGCTCGCCGTCACCGCACTCACCCTGCTGGTGATCGCGATCGCCGCCCGCCGGGCACCGAAGGCCACCCGGGCGGACCGCCTGCTGGTGCGCGTCCTGCTCGGCACGCTCACCGGGCTCACCCTGGTGATCGTCGCCTCGGCGCTGTACCGGATGCAGGTCTATGCGGACGCCTACGGCGCCACCCGGCTACGGCTCGTGGTGGCCACCATCGAACTCTGGCTCGGGCTGCTCTTCGTGCTGGTCGGGGTGGCGGTGGTGCGGTTGCGGGCCGACTGGCTGCCCCGGTTGGTGATCGGCACGGCGGTGCTGGCCCTGCTCGGACTGGCCCTGGTGAACCCGGACCGGTTGATCGCCGACCGGAACGTCGACCGATACCTGCAGACCGGCCGGCTGGACGTCACCTACCTGTCCGGGCTGTCGGCGGACGCCGTACCGGCACTGGCCCGGCTGCCCGAGCCGATGCGCGTCTGCGCGTTGGGGCAGATCGCCGCCGAGCTGCCCTCGGACGGCCTGTGGGGGACGAACCTCGGCCGGGATCGGGCGCGGCGTGAACTCAGCAGCATCCCGCTGACCGCGCGGGCCGACTGCAACGGTGGCCGGTCCTGGTGACCGGAGCGGCTTGACAATCCCGCCCGGCGGGCGAGACTGCCGGGGTGGCCAAGCAACTCCCTGACGTGGGGTCGGGCGGTGCGGTACCGCCGCCCCGGCGGGCTCGGATCGTGCTGGCCGAGATCACCCGGCAGGACACCCGCGCCGAACGGACCCGCGCCGAGCTGGCCCAGCAGACCCAGGTCGGTGAGGCGCTGGTCCGCGGCCTGGTCCGGGCCCAACTCGCGCTGGCGTTGCGGCTCTCGCTGGTGGTGGTCATCGGGTTGGGTGGGCTGCCGTGGCTGTTCGCCATCGCGCCGTCGCTGGGCCGGACCACCATCGCCGGCGTCAACCTGCCGTGGCTGCTGCTCGGGGTTGCCTCCTTCCCGTTCCTGATCGGGGTGGGCTGGGCGTACGTGCGGCTGGCCGAGCGCAACGAGCAGGACTTCAGCGACCTGGTGCAGCGGCCGGAGCGCTGAGGTGAGCAACGATTTCGTGGTTCCGGCCATCGTGGCGGTCACCCTGGTCACCGTCGGGATCGGCTTCTACGGGCTGCGGCTGGCCCGGACCACGTCGGACTTCCTGGTCGCGTCGCGGGCGATCAGCCCAACGTGGAACGCGGCCGCGATCGGCGGGGAGTACCTGTCCGCGGCGAGCTTCCTTGGCATCGCCGGCCTGGTCCTCAAGGACGGCGTGGACGTGCTCTGGTACCCGGTGGGGTTCGCCGCCGGCTACCTCGCCCTGCTGCTCTTCGTGGCGGCACCGCTGCGCCGCTCCGGGGCGTTCACCCTGCCCGACTTCTGCGAGCTGCGGCTGGGGTCCCGCCGGCTGCGCATCCTGGCCACCGCCTTCGTGATCTTCATCGGTTGGCTGTACCTGGTGCCGCAGCTCCAGGGCGCCGGGCTGACGCTGGCAACGGTGGCCGGCTCCCCGTACCCGGTGGGCGCCCTGCTGGTGGCCGCCGTGGTCACCGCGAACGTGGCGCTGGGCGGGATGCGGGCGATCACCTTCGTGCAGGCGTTTCAGTACTGGCTCAAGCTGACCGCGCTCGCCGTACCGGTGATCTTCCTGGCGTTGCAGTGGCAGGCCGACGGCCGCCCGGCGGTGACCCCGCCCGACGGGCCGACGTTCCGGGTCGAGACCACCGTCGTGGTCGAGCACCGCGCGACCCTCACCCTGCCCGACGGCGAGATCCGGGAGGTACGCCCCGGCGACGAGCTGACCTTCGCCGCCGGCGACCCGGTGCCGGACGTGTCCGGGGTGGCCGCCGACGCCAGCGACTGGTTGCTGCCCAGCGCCGCGGGTGACGACGACCGAGGGCTCTTCGGGACGTACTCGCTGATCCTTGCCACGTTCCTGGGCACCATGGGCCTCCCGCACGTGCTGGTTCGCTTCTACACCAACCCCGACGGCGCGGCGGCCCGCCGGACAACCCTGGTCGTGCTGGCCCTGGTCGGTGCCTTCTATCTGCTGCCCACCCTGTACGGGGTGCTCGGCCGGATCTACACCCCGCAGTTGCTGGTCAGCGGGCAGACCGACGCGGTGGTGGTGCTGCTGCCCGGCGCGGCCCTCGGCGACGGGACGGTCGGGCGGCTGCTCACCGCGCTGGTCTCGGCGGGCGCGTTCGCGGCCTTCCTCTCCACGTCGTCCGGGCTGCTGACCAGCGTCGCCGGGGTGATCTCGACGGATGTGCTCGGCCGAGGCTCGGTACGCGGCTTCCGTCTGGCCACGGTGATCGCCGGAGCGGTGCCGACGGTGCTGGCGCTGCACGTCTCCGGACTGGACGTGTCGCAGGTGGTCGGGCTGGCCTTCGCGGTCGCCGCGTCGAGCTTCTGCCCGCTGCTGGTGCTCGGCATCTGGTGGCGTGGCCTGACCGACCTGGGCGCCGCCGCCGGTGTGCTGGTCGGCGGCGGGGCGGCGATCGGCGCGGTGCTGGTGACGGTGCTGGGCCCGCCGCTGTCCGGCTGGCCGGCCACGCTCACCACCCAGCCGGCCGCCTGGACGGTGCCGTTGGCCTTCACCGTGATGGTCGCGGTGTCCATGGCCACCCGTCGCCGTGCCCCCGCCGACGTCGCGGCCACCATGCTCCGCCTGCACACCCCGGAAGCCCTCCGGATGTAGAGCGCTCTGAGGGGCCTGTCCACCTCGGGGATGATCTCGGGTCCGCCCGTCGCGGGACGACGGAGCTGGCGATCGGCGGATAACGTCGGCGCATGACTGTTGAGCACCCCGCGCTCGCACTGCGTGGCCTGGCCAAGCGGTTCGACGGCACGATCGCGGTGGCCGGCGTCGACCTGGACGTCCCCGCCGGCTCCTTCTACGGCCTTCTCGGCCCGAACGGCGCCGGGAAGACGACGACCCTGTCGATGGCGGTCGGGCTGTTACGCCCGGACGCCGGCTCGGCCCGGGTGCTCGGGCAGGACGTCTGGCAGGACCCGGTGGCCGCCAAGCGGCTGCTCGGCGTGATGCCCGACGGTGTGCGCCTGTTCGACCGGCTGACCGGGGCGGAGCTGCTGGCGTACAACGGTTTGTTGCGGGGGATGGACCCGGCGGTGGTCGACCAGCGGGCCGCGGAGCTGCTGGACGTGCTGGCGCTCGGCGACGCCGGTCGGACGCTGGTGGTGGACTACTCGGCGGGCATGAAGAAGAAGATCGGCTTGGCCTGCGCGCTGCTGCACGGCCCTCGGGTGCTGGTGTTGGACGAGCCGTTCGAGGCGGTCGACCCGGTCTCCGCCGCGCTGATCCGGGACATCCTCACCAGGTACGCGGCCGGCGGCGGCACCGTGGTCTTCTCCAGTCACGTGATGGAGGTCGTCGAGCGGCTCTGCTCGCACGTGGCGATCCTGGCCAGCGGCACCATCAAGCGGGTCGGGACGATCGGCGAGGTCCGTGGTGACCGCTCGCTGGAGCAGGTCTTCGTCGAGGTGGTCGGCGGGCGCACCGCGACGGGCGAGGAGCTGTCGTGGCTGTCCCGGTGAGCACGGACGCCGCGCCCGTACGCACGGTCTCCGCCCGGCACTTCGTACGGCTCAAGCTGCGGGTGATGGGCAACAACTTCCGTGGCCAGGGCTGGCGGATCGCGATGTTCATCGGTGGCGTGTTCCTCGGCCTCTGGTTCGCCGCCAGCGGCTTCTTCCTCTTTGCCCTGCCCGGCCTGACGGGCGATGGGCAGTACGCGGTGCTGGTCGCGGCGGCCGGCGGTGGGCTGCTGGTGCTTGGTTGGCTGCTCCTGCCGCTGGTGTTCTTCGGTGTGGACGAGACACTGGACCCGGCCCGGTTCGCGCTACTGCCGCTGCCCCGCCGCACTCTGGTGACCGGCCTGTTCGCGGCGGCTCTGGTGAGCGTGCCGGTGCTGGCGGTGCTGATCGCGTCGTTCGGGCTGGTGCTCACCGCCTGGTCGTTGGGCGGTTGGTCGGCGGGGCTGGTGGCGGTGGTCGGTGTGATCGCCGGGCTTCTGCTCTGCGTGGCCGCCAGCCGGGCGGTGACGAGCGCCTTCGCGACCATGTTGCGGTCCCGTCGGGTCCGCGACCTGGCGGCCGTGCTGCTGGCGGTGACCGCCGCGCTGCTCGGTCCGTTGCAGGTGTTCGGTCTCGCCGCGCTGCGGGAGGCCGACTGGACCCGGTTGACCGGCGTGGCGACGGTGATCGGTTGGACCCCTTTCGGCGCGCCGTGGACCGCCGGCATCGACGTCGCCCAGGGGCGGGTGTGGGCGGCCCCGGTCAAGTTGCTGATCACGGTGGTGGCGCTCGGTGCCCTGCTGGCCTGGTGGTCGCGGTCGCTGGAGTCGGCGATGGTGGGTGCGGCGAGCGCCGGTAAGGCTCCGGCGCAACGCGGTGTCACCGGCGGCGCGATCGCCCAGCTCTTCCCCAAGGTCGCCGGCTGGGCCCGTCGGGACCGGTTCGGCGCACTGGTCGCCCGGGAGGCCCGTTACTGGTGGCGGGACGCCCGCCGCCGGGCCAACCTGATCACGATCGCGGTGGTCGGCATCTTCGTGCCCGTGATGATCAACCTGGGTGGCGCGGGTTTCGTGGCCGGGGACGGGCCCGATTCGACGACGAGTGCCGCCAACAGCTCACCGGTCCTGGTCACCATCTCCATGCTCTTCGTGGGTGTGGTCGCCGCGGTCACCCTGGCCAACCAGTTCGGCTTCGACGGCAGCGCGTACGCCGTGAACGTGGTGGCCGGGGTGCCCGGTCGGGTCGAGCTGGGCGCGCGGATGACGGCCTTCTCGCTGTACGTCCTGCCGATGCTGGCGTTCGTCGCGGTGGTGCTGTCGATCGTGCTCGGCCGGCCAGGTTGGATCGGGCTCACCATCGGCGGCCTGGTCGCCACCTACGGTGCCGGGCTGGCGGTGAACAGCCTGATCTCGGTGCTCGGGGCGTACTCACTGCCGGAGACGAGCAACCCGTTCGCCATGAACAGCGGCGCGGGTATGGCGAAGGGGCTGCTCACCCTGCTGGCCATGCTCGCCTCGGCGGTCGCGGCGGTGCCGATGGTGGTGGCCGCCGCGCTGCTCGGTGACGCGTGGCTCTGGCTGGCCCTGCCGGTGGGTGCGGCCTACGGGCTGGGGGCGGCGCTGCTGGGCGCGTACCTGGCCGGTGACGTCCTGGACCGACGCCAACCGGAACTGCTGGCCACGGTCACCCCACGCCGCTAGCCGGTCTGCCGGCTGGGGGCCAGGGCAGCGTCGGCGACGAAGCCACGCCAAGCGGCCGGAGCGAAGGTGAGGGTCGGGCCCGAGCGGTCCTTGCTGTCCCGAACCAGCACCACGCCGGGCAGATTGTCCGCCACCTCGACGCAGGCACCACCCGTGTCGCCGGACCTGGTCGACGTCCGCCAGCGGGGTTGAGGATCGGTCATGGCGTCACCTTCAGCTTCCGGATCAGATCCAGCGAGGCGCTTGTGGAGAGTGCTTCGCCGAGCAGGCTATCCCATTTCCGACCAATCAGACGCACGACGTCCGGGTCGTCGATGACGTGTCCACGAGCAACGTCTTCGACATAGGTGACCCGTTCACCGTCGGGCAGTTCAGCGAGCAGAAACCCGCCCGTCAACCCGACGTGGGCTCCGGCGTCAAGCGGCACGACGTGCAGTCTGACGCTGGGCATGACGGCGAGTTCCATCAGCCGACCAAGCTGAGCGTCCAGTACCGCCGGTCCACCGATCGGGCGGCGTAGAGCCGTCTCGTCCAGGACGAAGACGCATTGCGGCGACTCTGCCCGCTGCCACAACTGCTGTCGATCCATCCGAACCGTGACCAGCTCGTCCACCACCCTGGTCGGATTCAGGCCACCGGCGGAAATGACCGCGCGGGCATAGTCCTCGGTTTGCAGGAGTCCCGGAATCAGGCACGGCTCGAATTCGCAGAGCCGGATCGCCTGCTCCTCATGGTTGCGCCACGGCACGAACCACGTCGGCAGCCGCTGCCGATCAGCGGCCCGCAACAGTTCGGCGAGGAGGCCGCCGGTGGCGAGGGCCTCGTCGGCGGCGACCGCGAATTCCATTGTCGGCCGACGCCGCCCGGTCTCGATGGCGGCCACCGTGGACGGACTCCACTTGGTCAGCGAAGCCAGAGCCTCCTGGGAAACCTCGGCACCGGCTCGGGCGGCCTTCAACGCCCGTACCCAAATCTCGACGTTCATCCTTACCTCTCCGGTAAGTACGTGACCCCGCTGCGTAGTAAGCCCTGGCATCCTCCCCTCTCCGCGCCCCTCAGTCCAGGGTGGATGACACGCGGCCCGGCCGGTGGAGGCGATGTCCCGGCGTCCGGTCCTGCGTTCGGGCCGCCCTGGTCATCCCCCCGATCGGGGCGGCCCTCGTCGACCGGGAGGAGATCAGCCATGTTCGGGTTCATCCGTGGCAGGAACGGGGCACGGTGGTCGTACCGGAAGCGTCGTGCCACCGGCGCGGCCGCCCGCGCCAAGTGCTCGTGGCCAAGATCCGCGCAACATCAGGGTTGTTGGTGCCTCCCGCGTGTCGGAGGCACCAACAACCGGGAAGTTGCTCGGATCTTGGAGCGTGACGTGGAGCGTCACCGGTGAGCCGCCCGCACCTGCCGATGCGGCCGCTGTGGCGGTGTCGGGGCTGCGGCGTGCTCTGGCCGTGCCAGCCGGCGCGGCTGGCGCTGCTCGCCGAGTACCGGCACGACCGCGTCGGGCTGCTGGTCTACCTGGGCTCGGCGATGGCGGAGGCGGGCGATCAACTCGCCCGCCTCAATGGGCGCCCCGCCGACCTGCACGAGCGCTTCCTTGGTTGGGCGAGGGCCCGGGGCGGCACAATGTTTCACGTGAATCATGAGCCGGGCGCCGAGATCCATTCCACCGACCCGTTCGCGGTGCCGAGCGGGCAGCGATCGCCGGTACGTCGACTGCGCGGCCGGCTCGCCGCGCCGGTGACCCTCTGGACGGCCCCCGGCCCGGCCGGGCTCACGGTGTCGTCCACCCTGGTCGCCGAGGGGGAGCCGGACCGGCTGGTCGGGCTGATCGACGCGGAGTCCGACTTCTGGGCGGCAGCCGAGGAGGCGGGCCGGTTCGCTGTCACGCCGCTCGGCCCGCCGCACCGGCAGCTCGCCGACCGGTTCGCCGGCCTGTTCCCCTCTCCGGGTGGGCTCTTCGCCGCGGGCACGTGGATCGAGACGCCCTACGGGCCGGTGCCGGCGGACGCGGGCGGTTGGGCCGCCTGCCGGCTGGACACCGCCCGGGAGTACGGCTGGGGCCTGCTGGTGGAGGCCACCATCGAGGCTGTCGACCTGGCCGAGGAGGCCGCTCCGCTGCTGCACTATCGCGGTCGGTACCACGAGCTGCCGAGCTGAACGGACGGCCCCCGAGGACCGACCGGTCACCGGGGTGATCTGGGTCACTCGGCGCAGCCAGGCAACCGCTCGGCGCACTCGACGACCGACGTCGATCTCGGCCTTCCCCGTCGGGGAGCGCGCTCTTTACGGTGCGCGAAACTCCCTCTGACGCCTGTGAAGGTGGTGATCCACAGATGTCCACGGACACACCCGCTCCGGCTGCTTCCCAGTCGGACAAGTACCTGGCCGTACAACGGTCGGACGAGTTCGCCGGGCTGCGGCGTGCGCTGCGCGGCTTCGTCTTCCCGATGACCGTCGCGTTCTTCCTGTGGTATGCGCTCTACGTCATTCTCTCCGCGTACGCCCGGGACTTCATGGGCACGAAGCTGTTCGGCAGCAACATCAACGTCGCGCTGGTCTTCGGCCTGCTCCAGTTCGTCTCCACGTTCCTGATCGCCTGGCTCTACTCCCGGTATGCGGACCGGAAGATCGACCCCATCGCCGACCGGATCCGCGCCGAGATCGGGGAGGTGACCCGTGAAGACGGTTCACGCGGTTGAGACGTTCCTCGCGGCTGAGGCGGGCAATCACACCGCCCGCAACCTGACCATCACGCTGTTCCTGGTCTTCGTGGCGGTGACCCTGGCCATCACGATCTGGGCCAGCCGGCAGACGAAGACGGCAACCGACTTCTACGCGGGCGGCCGGTCCTTCTCCGGCTTCCAGAACGGCATGGCGATCGGCGGCGACTACATGTCGGCCGCGTCGTTCCTCGGCATCGCCGGCATCATCGCGCTCTACGGCTACGACGGCTTCCTCTACTCGATCGGCTTCCTGGTCGCCTGGCTGGTGGCCCTCCTGCTGGTCGCGGAGCTGCTGCGCAACTCGGGCCGGTACACGATGGCCGACGTGCTGGCCTTCCGGATGCGCCAGCGTCCGGTGCGTACGGCGGCGGCGGTCTCCACCATCACGGTGTCGATCTTCTATCTGCTCGCGCAGATGGTGGGCGCCGGCGCGCTGGTCGCGCTGCTGCTCGGCATCAAGCCGGGCACGACCTTCCTCGGCATGGACGCCTCCACCGCGAAGATCGCCACCATCATCATGGTCGGCGCTCTGATGATCATCTACGTCACCGTGGGTGGCATGAAGGGCACCACCTACGTGCAGATCGTCAAGGCGTTCCTGCTCATGGGCGGCGCGCTGCTGATGACGATCCTGGTGCTGGCGAAGTTCAACTTCAACCTGTCGGCGCTCCTGGGCCAGGCCGCCGAGGCGTCCGGCAAGGGCAGCGCGTTCCTCGAACCCGGGTTGCGGTACGGGGTCGAGGTCGCCGGCAACTCGACGCAGACCTTCTACAACAAGGTGGACCTGCTGTCGCTGGGTATCGCCCTGGTGCTCGGCACCGCCGGTCTGCCGCACATCCTGATCCGCTTCTACACGGTGCCGACCGCGAAGGCGGCCCGTAAGAGCGTGCTCTGGGCGATCGGCATCATCGGCACCTTCTACCTGCTCACCCTGGCCCTCGGCTTCGGTGCGGCGGCATTGGTGGGCAGCGCGGCGATCACCGCGCAGGACAAGGCCGGCAACACCGCGGCGCCCCAGCTGGCCGAAGCGCTCGGAATCGACTTCTTCGGCGGCGAACTGGGTGGTGCGGCGCTGCTGGCGATCATCGCGGCGGTCGCCTTCGCCACCATCCTGGCGGTGGTCGCCGGGTTGACGTTGGCCTCGTCGTCCAGCCTGGCGCACGACTTCTACGCCAACGTCATCAAGCGGGGTGACACGTCGGAGCGGCAGGAGGTACGCGTCGCCCGGATCTCCGCCCTGGTGATCGGCGCGGTGTCGATCGCCCTGTCGATCTACGCACAGAACCTCAACGTGGCGTTCCTGGTGGCGCTGGCCTTCGCGGTCGCCGCCTCGGGCAACCTGCCGGCGATCCTCTACAGCCTCTTCTGGCGGCGGTTCAACACCTCCGGCGCGGTGTGGGCGATCTACGGCGGTCTGATCTCGGCCGTGCTGCTGGTGTTCTTCTCGCCGGTGGTCTCCGGCGCGGCGACGTCGATGTTCCCGGACCACGACTGGCAGTGGTTCCCGCTGTCCAACCCGGGCATCCTCTCCATCCCGTTCGGTTTCCTGTGCGGGTGGATCGGCACCGTCATCTCCAAGGAGCACGACGAGGACAAGTACGCGGAGCTGGAGGTGCGGGCCCTCACGGGCTCCGGCGCCCACTGATCCGAGCGCTCGTCGCGAGAGGCCCCCTGTGCTCAACAGGGGGTCTCTTCGTGCAAATGGGGGTCGGTAGGCTGACCGGCATGAAGGTTGCTGAGCGCTTCGGTTCCGGTCACCGCGTTCTCGTCACCGGCGGTGCCGGTTTCGTCCCGTCGCACCTGGTGGATTCCCTGATCGCCCGGGGCTGCACGGTGGTGGCGCTGGACAACTTCGTGACCGGCTCCAAGGAGAACGTCGCCCACCTGCTGGACCGGCCCACCTTCACGCTCGTCGAGGCGGACCTCTCCGACGGCCTGCCGACCGACCACCCGGCGCTGGCCGAGCGGTTCGACGCGATCCTGCACATGGCCTCGCCGGCCAGCCCCACCGACTTCGCGCAACTGCCGGTGGAGATCCTCCGGGTCGGCTCGGTGGGCACCCTGCACCTGCTGGAGCGCGCGGTCGCCGACGGCGCCCGGTTCCTGATGGCCTCCACCTCCGAGGCGTACGGGGACCCGAAGGAGCACCCGCAGCGCGAGACCTACTGGGGCAACGTCAACCCGATCGGGGTCCGCAGCGTCTACGACGAGGCCAAGCGCTTCTCCGAGGCCGCGACGATGGCGTACCACCGCTACCGCGGGCTCGACGGGGCGATCGTCCGGATCTTCAACACGTACGGCCCGCGGATGCGCCCGGACGACGGCCGCGCCATCCCCACGTTCATCTCCCAGGCGCTGCGCGGCGAGCCGATCACCGTGCACGGCACCGGCAACCAGACCCGTTCGATCTGCTTCGTCGAGGACCTGGTGCGGGGCATCCTGCTGCTGCTCGACTCGACCGAGACCGGCCCGGTCAACTGCGGCACCGAGCACGAGCTGACCATGCGGCAACTCGCCGAGTTGATCGTGTCGCTCTCCGACAGCAGCTCCGAGGTGACCTTCGTCACCCGCAGCTCGGACGACCCGGAGATGCGCCGCCCCGATCTCACGCTCGCCCGTGAACTGCTCGGATACGAGCCGACGGTCGCGCCCGAAGTTGGCCTGCGGCGCACGATTGAGCACTTCCGGGCACGGCTAGGGTAACCAGTTCACCGCGTACCGCCTGCCGCTGAGTGTCGCCTGAAGGCGGCGGTGGCTCCCGCTACGTACCCTGAGTTACATGTCCGCGACTTCGTCTGCCGGCGTCCCGCATCCGTACCTGCACCGCAGCGCCGGGCGCGCGTCGGTGCCCGGCCCCGATCGGGGCGCCTCCGGGCGTGCCCGTCCGACCGAGGCACGCTTCTACCCGTCGTACGACGAGGAGGAGCCCAGGCCCGGCGGCCCGGCGGGGCCACGCGGGCCCGGCGGCCCGGGTGGTGCCGGCGGGTCCGGGCGGCGTGGCCCGCGACCGCGCTGGGGTCGGATCGCCCTGGTGGCCGGGGTCGCGGTGCTGGTGCTGGCGTTGCTCGGCAGCGTGGGGGCCTGGCTCTACGCCCGCAACCTCAACAACGACCTGGCCCGCACCGACCCGTTCGCGGAGATCACCGGTGGCCGGCCGGTCAAGACCGTCGACGGCGCGCTGAACATCCTGCTGGTCGGCAGCGACTCACGGGACCCGGACGCACCTGTCGACACCAGGAGTGAGTGGCGCGCCGACACGGTCATCGTGATGCACATCCCGGCCGACCACCAGGAGGCCTACCTGGTCTCCATTCCGCGTGACCTCTACGTGCCGATCCCGGAGAGCGCCGGCGCGGACTGCGACTCCGGTGAGCGCGCGAAGATCAACGCGGCGTTCGCGTTCGGCGGGCTGCCGCTGGCGGTACGCACCGTGGAGTGCTTCACCGACGTGCGGATCGACCATGTGATGGCGATCGACTTCGGCGGGTTCAAGGAGGTCACCGACGCCCTCGGCGGGGTGGACCTGAAGGTGGAGCGGACGGTCACCTCGATCCACAAGCCGTACCGGACGTTCACCAAGGGCACCAACCACATGGACGGCGCGGAGGCTCTGGACTGGATCCGGCAGCGTAAGCAGTTCCCGGATGGGGACTTCGCCCGGATGCGGCACCAGCAAGAGTTCCTTCGGGCGCTGATGGACAAGGCGGCGAGCAGCGGCACGCTGGCGAACCCGAAGAAGCTCAACGATTTCCTCCAGTCGGTGACCGCGGCCGTAACCGTTGACCAGGGTTTCTCGGTTACAGACATGGCGCTGCAGTTCCGCAACCTGCGCGGCCAGAACCTCACCTTTGTGACCAGCCCGAACTCGGGCAGCGAGACGAGAAACGGCGAGTCGGTGGTCGTCTCGGACCGGGAGAAGGCGCTTGCCATGTACAAGGCCATGTCGGCGGACACCATGGCGGACTGGGTCAAGGCCAACCCGCCGAAGGGCAACGCCGGCGGCTGACCGAGGCGGGCACCCCGCTGCCGACGGCCCGACGGCGAACCCGCCGTTCGGGTCATCGAGTGGCGACGATCGACTGAATCCGGGAAGATCGACATCCGATTGATCCGAGATGAACTCGCCAACTCGTTTTCATGTCCGTACAGTGGTGCCGCCCCCTCCTGATCACGAGCTGGAGCACGAATGCCGGTTCAGGCCAGTCGTCGCCCTTCCTCCTCCGGGTCTGCCGCGCCCAGCGGCCGGATCTCTGCGGCCATACCAGTGCAGTCACGCCCCTCGGGCGGCGGACCGGGCGGTCGTCCGCCCGGCGGCGGCGACGGCGGCAGTTCGGGTGGCGGCGGCGCGGGTGGCGGTGGGTCGGCGAAGAAGCGGACCAAGCGCAAGGACCCCCTCTGGGCCCGGCTGACAGTGGTGTTCGGGGCGGTGCTGATGCTCAGCAGCGGGGCGGCCATCGTCGGCAGCAAGGTGGTGATCGGGCAGGCGACCGGCGGCATCGCCCAGCGCAACCTGCTGGGGGAGGCCGGCAAGTCCGACGCCGAGGGCGGGGCGAGCCTGGAGGGGCCGATCGACATGCTGCTGCTGGGCGTGGACGCCCGGGAGCGCTGGGCCGCCGACGACGTCCGCTCGGACAGCATCATCATCCTGCACATCCCGGCCACGCACGACCAGGCGTACCTGATCTCCATCCCCCGGGACACCGAGGCGCAGATCCCGGCGTTCCCGAAGAGCGGCTTCACCGGCGGCACCGACAAGATCAACGCCGCGTTCCAGGCGGGTGCCCGCAACGGTGGTGGCTGGGAGGGTGGAGCGCAGCTGATGGCGCAGACGATCAAGCGCCTCACCGGGATCAGCTTCGACGGCGCGGCGATCATCAACTTCGGTGGCTTCAAGAACGTCATCGACACCCTGGGCACGGTGCGCATCTGCGTCAGCCAGGAAGTCAAGTCGCTGCACATGTCGTACGTCGACGGCAAGCCGATGTGGAACGCCGACGCCAAGAAGACCGGCAAGCCGCGCACCCCGGTGGTGCACAAGAAGGGCTGCCAGGAGATGGAGGGCTGGGCTGCACTGGACTACTCCCGGCAGCGCAAGACCCTCCGCAACGGCGACTACGACCGCCAGCAGAACCAGCAGCAGCTGATCAAGGCAATGGCCAAGAAGGCCACCGACCGCGGGATGCTGACCAACCCGGCCAAGATCAAGCAGTTGATCAAGGCGGCCGGCGAGGCGTCCGTGCTGGACACCGGCGGCGTGCCGATCGAGGACTTCATCTTCACCATGCGCGGGGTCACCGGCAACGAGCTGACCATGCTCAAGACCAACAACGGCACCTTCCACGCCAACGGCAACAACACCGAGGGTCTGAACGAGGAGACCAAGGAGATGTTCCGGGCGGTCAAGCAGGACAAGCTCGCCGAGTTCGTCTTCACCCACCCCGAGGTGATCTCCAACCGCAAGTGACGGCCGGGAGTCGCGAAAACCCAGCGACGGCATCGTCACCGCCCGTAGCCTGACGTGAACAGGTTTCACGTATCGGCTGCGGGGAGGCGGTCACGTCCAGGTGGGGACGGAACGCGGCGGGCCGGGCCAGAGCGGCCCCGTCGGCCCGAGCACGCGCCCGCGGGTCGCGGATCATGCTCGGCGTCGGCCTGGTCCTCGTCCTGCTGGCCGGGCTCGCCGTGGCCGGGATCAGGACGCTGAGCAACCGGTACGAGCGAACGGTGACCAAGGAGCAGTTGCTCGACGCCGACTCCCGCACCGACCGCACCGACCTGGACGGGCCGCTCAACTACCTCCTGGTCGGCTCCGACCGCCGCCCCGGAGGCAGCGGGCCGGACCAACGCTCGGACACCATCCTCATCGTGCACGTACCCGCCGGCCAGCGGGAGGCGTACCTCGTCTCCATTCCCCGTGACCTGCTGGTCGCCATCCCTGCCGGGAACGGCTTCGGCGGCGGCCAGGACAAGATCAATGCGGCGTACGAGCACGGCGGCGGCGGGCAGGCCGGCGCCCAACTGCTCTCCGCCACGCTGACCCGACTCACCGGCATCCGGTTCGACGGTGCCGCACTGATCGACTTCTCCGGCTTCCGCAAGGTCATCGACCTGCTCGGCGGGGTGCAGATGTGCGTGGACACCGAGGTCCGCTCGATCCACACCAACCGGGTCTTTCCCGTCGGCTGTCAGCAGATGGACGGGGCACAGGCACTGGACTACGTCCGGCAGCGCTACGACCTGCCCGGCGGCGACTACGACCGGCAGCACCACCAGCAACAGTTGCTTCGGGCGATGCTGGACAGCGCCGGCAGGGCGGACCTCCGCAGCAACCCGATCAAGCTCGACCAGGTGCTCCGGGCGGTCGGCGGGTCGTTGACCGTCGACACCAACGGCGTACCCCTGGAGGACCTGCTCCTCGCGCTGCGCGCGCTGCCGCCCGACGGAATGCGCGGCGTCCAGGTGCCCTCGTCACCGCAGACCATCGACGAGGTCTCGTACGTGGTGCTGGACAACGGGGGCAACGGGCTGTTCGAGGCGGTTCGTGGCACCCGGGTGCCGGCCTGGGCGCAGGTCAACCCCCGCTGGGTGACCCGGTTGTGACGGTGTCGACGGCCGGGTCGGTGCCGAACCGGCCGACAAGGATCTAGTGTTGCTTCCTGTGTTCGGACCCCAGGTTCCCACCGTGCCCGTGACCGAGATCGCCGACGAGACCTACCTGCTGGATGTGCGGGAGGACGACGAGTGGGCGGCCGGCCACGCCCCCACCGCTCACCACCTGCCGATGATGGAGTTGCCGGCACGGCTGGCCGAGGTGCCCACCGACCGGGAGGTGGCGGTCGTCTGCCGTTCCGGCGGGCGCTCCGCCCAGGTCGTCGCCTACCTGATCAACAACGGCTGGGAGCAGGTGCGTAACGCCGACGGCGGGATGCGCCAGTGGGCTGCCGTCGGCCGACCGGTGGTCGACGCGAACGGGCAGCCCGGCCAGGTCATCTGAGGCGGACGGGATGGGCGGGCCACTGGTCTTCGCGCACCGCGGCGCCTCGTACGACCTTCCCGAGCACACCCTCGCCGCGTACCTTCGCGCTCTCGACGAGGGCGCCGACGGCCTGGAGTGCGACGTCCGGCTGACCCGGGACGGGCACCTGGTCTGCGTACACGACCGTCGACTCGACCGCACCAGCAACGGTCGCGGTCTGGTCAGCGCGCGTACGCTCGCCGAGCTGGACGCACTGGACTTCGGCTCGTGGCATCCGGGCAGCGCACCGGGCGGCGACCTGCCGCCGGACGACTCGCACACCCGGCTGCTCACCCTGGCCCGACTGCTGGACGCGGTGCTCGACGCCGGCCGGCCGGTCCGGCTGCTGGTCGAGACGAAGCACCCGTCCCGCTACGGCTCGAACGTGGAACGCCGACTGGTCAGCCTGCTGCGCCGCTACGGGCTGGCCGACCCGGCGCCGGACGACCCCGTGCAGGTCACCGTGATGTCGTTCTCCCCGCTGGCGGTCCGCCGGGTGCGCGAACTCGCCCCGACGCTGCCCACCGTGCTGTTGCTGGAGGTGTTGCCGCCCTGGCTGCGGTTGGGCCGGCTGCCGTTCGGCTCCCGCATCGCCGGGCCGGGCATCGGCCTGGTCCGGGGCCGTCCGCAGCTGCTGCCCGCGCTCCAAGCGGCCGGCAACGAGGTGTACGTCTGGACGGTCAACGAGCCCACCGACCTGGAACTGGTGCTGTCCGCCGGGGTGGACGGGATCATCACCGACCGGCCGGCGTACGCCCTCGCGCGGCTGGGCCGCTGACGGGCGGGGGTGCCCAAATCCGGGTCGACGGGGCAGACTCGCCCCCATGCCGGAGCGTATTGACTTCCCCGCTCTCCTCGCCGGCCACACCGTCGTGATCGAGATGATCAATTCTGGGGACGCCGGCCTGCCGGTCCTCACCCAGCTCCTCCGGGTGGCCCAGCCGGCACTCGGCGCGACCGGTATGGCGTTCGTCGAGTTCGGTCCGACCGGTGGTCGCGTGATCTCCGCGACCGGCGCGGCGGAATGGGCCCTCGGTCGTCCGCTGGCCGCCGACGACCCGGACACCGTCTGTCTGCTCGCCGGCCCACGGGTACGCCAGGTACGGGTGGACCACCTCAACGGCAAGCTGGCCGGCGAGCTGGGCGGCAGCGACCTGCACTGGATGGTGGTCTCCCGGGCGGAGATCGGCGGCCACATCGTCGGGAGCATGCACGCGCTCTACTCGGACGACGACGAGCCGGGCCCGGACCAGCAGGCGGTGATCGGCTACCTCGCCTCCTGCGTCGCGCACATGTACGGCGACCAGAGCGGCCTGCCGGTGCACGGCGACGGCCCGGTGGTGGCGGCACTCGCCGACGGGCTGGCCGTCGTCGACCGGGACGGGCACGTCCGACTCTGGAACCCGGCCGCCGCCCAGGTCACCGGGCGGTCGGTCGAGCAGGCGCTGAGCACGCCGTTGCCGTTCCCGCTGCCCCCCTCCGGCCAGGTCCGGGACCACCGGATGCCGGACGGCCGCTGGCTGCGGATCACCTCCGGCGAGCTGCCCGGCCCGGGCACGTTGCGGGTGGTCACCTTCCGCGACATCACCGACCAGCAGCGCCGCGACCACGACCGGGAACTGTTCGTCGCGGTGACCAGCCACGAGCTGCGCACCCCGGTCACCGTCATCAAGGGGTACGCGGACACCCTCACCGACCACTGGGAGTCGCTCACCGAGGTGGACCGGCGGCAGGCTGCCCGGGTGATCGGGCAGCGTGCCAACGAGTTGGCCCGGTTGGTCGACCGTCTCCTCTCCTCGGCCGCCGAGACCGGGCCGGGGGACGACCCCGCGACCCCCTTCGACCTCGGCGAGGCGCTGCGCTCCGCCGTCGGGGACCTGCCGGCGGACCTGCGTCGCCGGCTGGTGCTGCTCCTCCCGACCGACCTGCCCAAGGCGCTCGGCCACCGGCCCAGCCTGGCCACGGTGTTGACCGAGCTGACGACCAACGCCGGCAAGTACTCGGCACCGGACTCCCCGATCGAGATCACCGCCTCCGTGGACGGTCAACTGGTGGCGTTCCGGGTCAGCGACCGGGGCATCGGCATCCGACCGGAGCACGTGGAGCGGGCCTTCGACCGGTTCTGGCAGGGCGAGTCCGGCGACCGGCGCGGCTATCCGGGGGCAGGGCTCGGCCTCTATCTCGTCCGCCGGATCGTTGAACAACAGAATGGATGGGTATCCCTACGTCCGAGGACCGGCGGCGGTACGGTCGCAGAGGTGCGGCTACCACGCGGTTGACCGAGGTGGCGCGACGTGGAGGCGACGGTGGCAGCGGCAACGAGAGAGCGGGCGTGGTGCGTGGTGGTTCCCCACCACCCGGTCGGGGCACGGCTGGCCCGGCACCGGCTCGCCGGCGAGTTGGCGGACGTCGTACCCCCGACGCTTCTCGCGGATCTGATCGCGGTGCTGGCGGAGCTGGTGGGTAACGCCGTGCGGCACGCCCGGCCGCTGCCCGGCGGAGTCATCCGGGTGGCCTGGCACCTACGCCCCTCGGCCGAGGGCGCTCTGATCCAGTTGCGGGTCACCGACGGCGGTGCGAGCACCGGGCCGCGGATCCGGACAGCCAGCCTCGACGCGGCGGACGGGCGAGGGCTGCACATCGTGGCCGGTCTGGCCACGCGTTGGGGAGTCGAGCGCGACGGCATGGGCCAGCGCGTCTGGGCCGAGTTCGACCCGGTGCCGGCACCCCGACCCGACCTGGTGCCGGCACGCTGACCGTCCTTGATCCTGACCTCGTCGGTGCGACCGGTGCTCGACAGGCTCGGGATGGGTGGGTCCCGCCCACGGAAAGCCGGTCGGGGCTCTAGGCTGTGACGCCGTGAGCAAGCGTCGAAAGAGCCAGCGCACCGCAGCCGACACCGCCCCCCGCCGGGAGAAGGTGCGGGACATCTTCGTGCCGCGTCCGTTCGACGGGCTGGTCGACGAACCCGAGTGGATCGCCCTGCGCGAGTTGGTGCCGGCCGCCTCCGCGCCGCTGCGACTGGCACCCGCCCTGGTCGAGGAGTTCGGCGACCGGTCGGCGACGCTCGCCACGGTGCTGCCGATGGCCGCCCCGGCGATCAGCAAGCCGGACGGTCGGGTGCTCATCGGCCTCCAGCGCCACCAGCAGTCCGGTGACGTCTCCCGGGACCTGGCCGAGGCGCTGCTCTGCGCACTGCGGACCGAGCCGGGTGGCCAGGTGGCCGTGCCGCCGCTGCCCGGCCCCGGCCCACGCCTCCAGGACATCCTCGCGGACGGTCCACTGGACATCACGATGCACGAGGGTTTCGAGTTCTGGCTCGACCCCGGGGCCGGCGATGATCCGACCGTCCAGGCGTCTCTGGAGCGGGCCAACGCGGCCATCTACCCGACCGTGCGGTTGACCGCCGCGAAGGCCGCGTACTGGTGTCAGGTCCCGGAGAAGGCACACGTGCGCTGGGTGTTGCCCGAGGACGAGGACGCCGCCCTGGACGCGCTGGCCCGCCTCGGCGCGGCCGGTTCGCTGACGCTCGGCGAGCAGACCAAGTTCGCCGGCATGTTCCGCGCGCACGGCCGTCTGGTGCCGGTCTGGGACCTTCCGGAGGAGACTCCGGCCGCCGACTGGGAGGACCCGGTGGCGCAGTTCGCGAAGCGGTACGCGGAGGCGCTCGCCGCAACCGACCCGCTGGACGCCGCCGGCCGACGCGCCCGTCAGGGGCTGCTCGGCCGCCAGCTCACCCTCCGCTGAGCCCGGCCCGGCCCGTTCCGGCCGGCAACGGCTCGCGGGTGATCGGGCAGGACATACAGCGCGGCCCTCCCCGGCCGGACCCCAGCTCGGAGCCGGCGATCGGGATCACCTCGATGCCGGCTCGCTCCAACTGTGCGTTCGTCTCGGTGTTGCGCTCGTAGCCCACGCAGAGCCGGGGCGCCAGCGCGAGGGTGTTGTTGCCGTCGTCCCACTGCTCGCGTTCCGCGGTGACCGGGTCCAGCCCGGTGTCGATGACCCGGAGCAGGTCGAGGTCCATCGCGTCGGCGGCGGCCCGCAGGAACGGCGCCGGCCCGTCCACCCGCGGGTCCTCACCGTCCGCGCCGGCGATGACGGTGTACGCCGACAGCGTGCTCGCGATGTTGGGGTACATCAGCACGGCGTCCACGTCGACCATCGTGCAGACGGTGTCGAGGTGCATGGTGGCGCGCTTCTGGGCGATCGGCACCACCAGGATGGTGTGGGCCAGGCCGGCGGCGAAGACCTGCCGACCGAGGCGTTCGGCACCGGCCGGTGTGGTCCGTTCGCCCACCCCGACCGCCAGCACCCCGGGCGCGAGCAGCAGCACGTCCCCACCCTCGAGGTGTTCGAGGTTGGGGCGGTAGACGAACTCGGTGCCGGCGAAGCGCGGGTGGTGCCGGTAGATGGCGTCGGTCAGCGTGGTCTCGCGGCGGCGGGCGGGCATGGCCAGGCTGGTGACGCCGACCCGGTCGCCGATCCAGAGCGACGAGTCTCGGGTGAACAGCAGGTTGGGCAGCGGGTCGATGACGAAGTCGTGCCGATCCATCAGGGTGTAGACCAGCCCGCCGGGCCGCTCCGAGCTGATCCGCAGTTCCTCGTGGGCCAGCCCGGCGGTCAGCACGTCGGCCAGTGCCGCCGGGTCCAGGTAGGAGAGGTGGTCGGCGACGCGGGCCCGCAGGGTGTCGCCGAGCCGTCGGGAGCGCAGCACCTGTTCGGTGAGCTCGGCGCGGGCGTCCGCGACGGCAAGCGTCTCGGCCAGCAGGGTGGCCAGGTAGAGCACCTCCACCCCGCGCTCGCGCAGGGCGGCGGCGAACGCGTCGTGCTCCTCCTGGGCCCGCCCGACCCAGGGGATCGCGTCGAACAGGAGCGAGTCGTTGTTGCGTGGGGTGAGCCGGGCCAGTTCGGGGCCGGGCCGGTGCAGCAGTACGGTGCCGAGCCGCCCGACTTCACTGTCGACGTAGTGGGTCACTCCCGCAGCGTAGGGCAGGGTTTGGCGGCATCCGAGAAAAGAACTGTGGATGAATATGGCATTCATCCACAGTCATTCCGGCGCTCCGGCTTGCCGAACCCCGGTAGTGGCAACGTAGGGTAGTGGGGACATAACTTCGAGGGACCTTTTGCCGGAGGTCGACGACGATGACTGTCTTTCCCGCACGACGAGCCGTACCGTCCGCTCGGGCACTGCCGCCCGTCGCGGTGCCACACCCCCGTGCCGAGTCGACGGGGGTTCTCGAACCAGTCCGTCCGACACCGCTCGAATGGGCCCGCCGCCGTCGGGCCGAGCGAGGGGCGCGCCGCCTGGAGGCGGCCGGGGCGCGGGCGCTGGGCCAACTCGATCACCTCGGGCCCGCCTGGCACGTGATCGAGTGGCCGCGCACCGACGTGACAGACATCCTCGACCGCGGTCAGGACGAGCGCGCCGGGTTCCTCGCCATCGGGCCGAGCGGCCTCTTCGCCGTGACCATCGCCGACCACGGCCGGGCCAGAGTGCTCGTCGCCGGGGACGTCGTGCAGATCAACGGCAAGCGACCGCCGTACGTGGCCGAGTCCCGCCGGGACGCCAAGCGGGCCAGCAAGGCCCTCTCCGACGCGGTGGGGCTGCCCGTCCCGGTGACGCCGGTGCTGACCTTCGTCGGCTCCGGCGTTATCAGTGTCTACGGCCTTCCGAAGGACTGTCTGATGGCCACCCACCGCGAGCTGGATCGGCTTCTCGTGGCCGGTGGCAGTCGGATCAGCCCTGCCACGGCCGAGAAGCTGTCCCGGGTCGCACAGCACCCTGGCACCTGGCTGAACGGCACGTACCGTCCAGCTGCCGACTACCGGTGGTATGACGAGGGCCGAACGGCCGCTGACAAGCCGGCCAGTCGCCGGTAACGTCACCGGCGACGCCACGCGGCTCCGGTCCCCCGTCCACCTCACCGGCTTCCCGCGCCGTCACCGGCCGCCTCGGTTCAGGCTGTGCGGCCAGGGTGACCAGGTGCGCTCGGTGATTCGTCGGCGACCCGCTAGCGTGGACAGTCGATCGGTGCACATAGGAGGCGCGGTGGCCCACGTCGAACTTTCGCTCTCGGAAGCGTTCGTGCCGGCGGCGCGGGCCTCGACAGAGCCGGAGTCCGACAATGTCGGCCAATGGTCCTCGACAGTGTCCCGGGCCGACGAGCCGTGCCTGCTGATCGACGCCGACACGAGGGTGGTGGCGATCTCCACGGCCGGCTGCGAGCTGCTCTGTCTGGGCGAGCCGGGCGCTCTGATCGGGCGACCGCTGCTCGACGGAGGGCTGCGCCTGCTCGATTTCACCGCCAACCGGGGCGAGCTGACCGAGGCCGAGGCCGACAAGATCCCGCCCCTGCTGGCGCTCTCCTCCGGCCGACTCGCTCGTGGGCTGCTCCGGGTGCAGGCCGCCTCGGCCGACAACTCCGACGCGACCGTCGACGCGATCTCCACTCCGGTGCTCACCGACGGCACCGTCGCCGGTTCGCTCACCTTCTTCTCCGAGGTCTGACCTGCGGCGGAGTGTGTTGTTCACCGCACGCGGCGTTGCTGGGATGAGCCCGCGCGCAGGCCGTAGGGTGCCCTCATGCTTGATATCGCGCTGCTGCCGGGGGACTACGCCGTGTGCCGCCTGGCCGCCGGCACCACCCTGCCGTACGCGTTGTCCAGCGGGCTTCGCAACACCGACGTGGTCACGGTGAGCTGGACCTCCGACGGGATCTCCGTGATCTGCCCGACCGACCGGGCTCCGGCACAGGCCGTGGTGGAAACCGTGTGGCGCTGTCTGCGGGTCACCGCCCCGGTGGGGATGGCCGCCATCGGCAGCCTGGCCGCGCTGGTCGACCCGCTGGCCGAGGCACGGGTCAGCGTGGTCACGTTCTCCACCTTCGACACCGACTATCTGCTGGTGCCGGCCGTCCGGCTGACCGAGGGCACTGCCGCGCTACAGCGCGCCGGGCACCGCGTCACCGGCTGAGCTTCACCCCCACCGGCCGCTCACCCTACGATGGGCTCGGCCACCCCGGCCGCGACGAATTCTCCGATGTCCCGAGGATCGGCCCGTGCCGTTCACCCCACCCCGCCCCGCGTCTCCCCCATCGCGGGCGACGATCCACATCTCACCGGCGACTCGTGGCCGGTCGACCGGTCGCGTCCCCGTGCGGACCATCGCCCGGGTCCTGCCGGCCGCATTCGCGATGTTCGTCGTCACGGTGCTGGCCGGCTGTGGCGCCCCACCCGAGCTGAGTGAGCCGACCGCCCTGCCCACCCACACCGCGGCACCGACGCCACCTGGCGCGAGCACCGCTCCCGCCACCCCGCAGGTGACCGCACCGCCGCCCGTCGCGGTCACGCCCACCGCCGACGCCGGTCTGGTCGCGACCGCCTGCCGCAACGGGCCGACCGGGCAGCGGGTGGTGCAGCTGTTGCGCGGGCGGGCGGGAGTCCTCCCGGCCAGCGTCCGGGTCCAGGTCCGCACCGGCCCACTCTGCGCCGCCGACTGGCAGTTCACCGTGCTGGAGGTGACCGGCCACGAGGAGCTCCAGGTGGTAACCCGGGGCCAGGCGGCCGCACCGACGCTGGTCACGGCCGGCACGGACGTCTGCACCATCGAGGTACGCGCCACCGGCCCCGCCGGGATCCGTGCCCTCGCCTGTGAGGCCGGTCCGGCCGCCGGCCCGGGTGCGTAGGCTGATCGGCATGCCGGGAACACCGCCGACACGTTTCGTCTACCTCGGGCCGGAGGGCACCTTCGCCGAGCAGGCCCTGCGTTCCGTCCCCGCCGCCGAGCGCGGCACCCGTACGCCCGCCCGCAGCGTCGGTGAGGCACTGGACAGCGTCCGTGACTCCGACGCCGATGCCGCGCTGGTGCCGCTGGAAAACTCGATCGGCGGCGCGGTCGGCGTCACGCTGGACGAGATGGCCGAGGGCGAGCCGCTGGTGATCACCCGGGAGGTGATCCTGCCGGTGGAGTTCGTGCTCGGCGCCCGACCCGGCACGTCACTGACCTCGATCCGGACGGTGGCGGCCCACCCGCAGGCGTCCATCCAGTGCCGGGGCTGGCTGCGCGACCACCTGCCCGACACCGTCGTGGTCGACGTGCTGTCCAACGGCGCGGCTGCCGCCGGTGCCGGTGCCGGCGAGTACGACGCGGCGATCTGCGCACCGATCGGGGCGACCCGGCACCGGCTCGCGATACTCGCCGACAAGATCGCGGATCATCCCGACGCGGTGACCCGGTTCGTGCTGGTGTCCCGCCCGGGGCCGCCCCCGCCGCCGACCGGCGACGACCTCACCTCGCTCGCGGTCTACATCGCCCACGACCGTGTCGGCGCGCTGCTGTCGGTGCTGATGGAGCTGGCCGTCCGCGGAGTCAACCTGACCCGCATCGAGTCCCGCCCGACCGGGGAGGCGCTGGGCCGGTACGTCTTCTTCCTGGACTGCGCCGGTCACGTGGCCGACGTACGCCTGGGCGAGGCGTTGCAGGGGCTCCGCCGGGTCTGCGCCGACGTCCGGTTCCTGGGCTCGTATCCCCGGCACCGGTGGGCCGAGTCGGCGGGCGAGCGGCCGGTGCCCGCACCGGCCGGCCTCTCCGACGTCGACTACGCCGACGCGGCGGCCTGGCTGGCCCGACTGCGCACCGGCGAGCTGACCTGACCGGGCGGGACGCTCCCAAAACTCGGGAGCGCCCGCACCGCTGCGTCAGCTCAGCAGACCGCCGAGCAGACCGCCCTCCTGCTGCTGCTGGCCACTGCCCAGGACCGGCGGCTCCTCGGACGGCTGCACCACCACGAAGCCCTGGCCGGCGAAGCTCATCGTGAACGACTCACCGGTGCGTCGGCCCAGCAGCGTGCCGAGGCCCATCTGCTCGGCCCGGTGGTAGCCGGTCTGGAGGTTTGCCGACCAGCAGACCGCAGCCTGCGGGTCGACGTACGTCGGGGCGTCCACGTTGAGCACGACCGGCGTGCCCTTGGTGGTGATGGCGATCCGGCCGTAGCCGCTGAACACACAGTTGAACAGGCCGGACGACGAGGCCATCCCGGCGCCGCCGACCATCCTGATGTCGTACTGCAGGGTCGAGTCGAAGGCGAGCACGCTGGAGCCATTGATGGAGAGGGCGTCGCCCGGCTCCAGGTCGATGATGTGCACGTCCTTGGCCAGCTCGGCGAGGAAGACGTCACCCTGGCCGGAGACCTTCATCAGCGGGACGCCCTCGCCGGTGAGCTTCTGCTTGAGGAACTTGCCGAGCCCACCCGAGCCCAACGCCTGGAACTGCACATTTCCCTGGTAGGCGACCATCGACCCGACCCGGGCCATCGCCTCACCGTTGAGCTCGATCTTCAACATCTTGGAGTTTTGCAGCCGCATGCCGGGCTGTGCGGACTCCTTTTCCAGATTCTCCGAGGAGAACAGCTCGCTGCGCATGAAAGGGTGCCTCCTGACAGGGTTGCGGTCGCTGCACCGAAGGTAGGCGACCCGGGCAACCACGTGCCAGCGGCCGCGCGGCGAGGGCCGGCTGCCGCTGACCGGTGGCGCTCAGCCCCAGCCCAGCGCGTGCAGCCGCTCGTCGTCGATGCCGAAGTGGTGGGCGATCTCGTGCACCACGGTCACCGCCACCTCGTCGATGACGTCGTCGTCGTTGTCGCAGATCCGCAGGATCGGGTGTCGGTAGATGAAGATCCGGTCCGGCAGGACGCCGGAGTAGTCCCAGCCGCGGCTGGTGAGGGCGTGACCCTCGTAGAGACCGAGCAGGTCGGCCTCGCCCGGCGGCGGGTCGTCCTCGACGAGGATCACCACGTTGCTCATCAGGCCGAGCAGTTCCTCGGGCACCTCGTCGAGGGCATCGCCGACGAGTTCCTCGAAGCGCTCGCGGGTCATCTCCACCGGCACCTCACCCATTCTGCCCGATGCGGGGTGCGCCCGGCCCGGTCAGTTGGAGCACCGCAGGGATCCGCGGGGCCACGGAGAGAGTGATTCCCGAGGTGGGCGAGGACTCTCTCCGTGGTCGAGCGGTTCGTGGGTCGACCGGCTCAGGAAGCCAGGCGGGCGTTGAGGGTGATCTCGGCGCCGGGCGAGAGCAGGCGGGAGATCGGGCAGTTGGCCTTGGCGGCCTCGGCGAGCTTCTGGAACTCCGCGTCGTCGATGCCCGGGACCTGGCCGACGGTCTCCAGGTCGATCCGGGTCACGGTCATCCCGGCGTCGGTCTTGTCCAGGTGGACCTTGGCGGTGGTCTCGACCGAGGTGGCCGTCGAGCCCGCGTCGGCGAGGGCCTTCGAGAACGCCATCGAGAAGCAGCCGGCGTGCGCGGCGGCGATCAGCTCCTCGGGGTTGGTGCCCTCGCCCTCCTCGAAGCGCGACTTGAACGAGTAGTTGCCCGACAGGCCGCCCTTACCGGTGCGGACGGTGCCGGCGCCCTCGGTGAGATTGCCCTGCCATTGTGCTGAAGCGGTACGGATAGGCATGGGGAGAACGCTAGCGGAAAGGTGACCGCCGAGCGACCGACCGGGGCGGACGCCCGCCCTGCGATCCCCGTCACGCACAGCTGGCTGTGCCATGATGCGACCCAGGTCCGTGACCGGACGGAAGGATGACCGATGTCCGAGGAGCTTCCCATCCCACGGCAGGGCGACCGCTCCGACGGTCTGGCCGTGATCGAGTGGGGTGCCGACGACGACCCGGCCCCGCGCCGCCGGTTCGGTTGGTCCCTGGCCGGGCTCACCCAGGACCCCAGGGTGCCCCTGCTGCTCGCCGGTCTGGGCGCGGTGGCCGGGGTCGCCTCGATGGTCGGTGAGTGGCTGGTGATGAGCCTGCCGAACGGCGGGCCCGAGGGGGACGCCACGATCGAGGTGCCCGCCGGGGTGTCCGAGGTCGGCGGCTTCGGAATCGGCTATCTGGTGGGGCTTCTCGCACTGGTCTGCACCGTGGTGTTGGCGCTTCGCGGCACCGCGTCCGTGCGGTCGAATGCCCGGCTGACCGGCCTCACGCTGGCCGGTGCCCTGCTGGCGTTGCTGGTCGCCGCCACGGCCACCCTCAACGATTCCGGTCAGCGCACCTTTTTCTACTCGGCACAGGACGGCTTCAAGGCCGAGTACGGTCGGGGCCTGATCATGGCCTTCGCCGCCTGTGTGCTGCTCGGTGCTGCCCTGCGGCTGGCCCCGGCCGGGACGCCGGAGGACGACCAGCCCGGGGACGCGCCGGCGGCCCGTGCCTGGCGCCGTCGCCGGGACCGCGACCCGGTGCAGGAGGACGGCCTGCCCGCACCGGCCGACCTCACGGTCACCCCCGCCGCGCCTTTCGCGCGCCCCGACACCCCGTCCTGAGCTGCGCGGATCCCGGCAACGACTGTCCTCGCCGCGCCGCGTTCGACGGACACCGGAGGGGTGCCGCCCGTTGGCGTCCGATTCGCCTGGAAGCCATGGATGCGACCCGTTCCGCGAGGTACGGTTGCTGCCCGCCGTTACGCCGGGCCTCGGCTTTTCCGACCGCACGGCAGGCTGCGACGGCGGCGGGCGAAGGAGGAACCATGACCCGCCCGGGACTACCCAAGCTGATCGCAACCGACCTCGACGGGACACTGGTCCGCGGCGACGAGACCGTCTCCGCGTACACCCATGGGGTGCTCGACCGGGTGCGGGCCGCCGGAATTCCGGTGGTCGGCGCGACCGGTCGCGGCCCCCGGCTGACCGAACTGACCCGTAACGACATCCGCGCCGCCGACTTCCTGGTGATGGCCGGCGGCGGACGGGTGGTCGACCAGAGTGACCCCTCCGGCCCGCTGGTGCTGCGCGACGAGCGGCTGCCCGCCGAGGTGCTGGCCCGGCTGCTCGCCGACCTGGAAGCCGCTGTCGGCCCGCTGACCGTGATGGTCGAGGCGTCCGACGAGCATGACGCGCCGCTCTGGGGTGACTACCACGAGAGCTGGCCCTACCAGGACCGGTTCGAGGCGCGGACCCGCGCGGAGTGCCTCTCCTGCGATGTGATCAAGGCGTTCGCCCGGACCGCCGACCACCACGTGGACGAGCTGCTGGCGGTGGCCCGCCGGATCGTCTCACCGCAGGTCGCCACGCTCACCCAGGCCGGGCTCGGCTTCATCGAGATCTGCCCGCCCGGCGTGGACAAGGCGAGTGGGCTGACCGTGGTGGCGCAGACCCTCGGGGTCGACCCGGCCGACGTGCTGGTCTTCGGTGACATGCCCAACGACCTGCCGATGTTCGAGTGGGCAGGCTGGGCGCGGGTGGCGGTGGCCAACGCGCACCCGGACGTCCGGGCCGCCGCCGACGAGGTGACCCTGCGCAACGACGACGACGGAGTGGCGGTGTACCTCGACCGGCTACTGTCCCGGTGATGCAAGAGACACCCCGCCTGATCGCCACCGACATCGACGGCACGCTGATCCGCGACGACCACACCGTCAGCCCACGCACCGCCGACGTGCTCGCGCGGATCTCCGCGCAGGGCACGCCGGTCGTCCTGGTCACCGGCCGTCCGGTCCGCTGGCTAAAGATGGTGTACGACCAACTGGCCGAGCCTCTGCCGGCCGTCTGCGCCAACGGGGCCGTGGTCTACGACCCGTTCTCCGACGAGGTGCTGCGGGCTGACCCGCTGGCGCCGCAGCACCTGGCCGAGGTGGCCCGGAGGCTGCGCGCCGAGGTGCCCGGCATCAGCTTCGCAGTCGAGATCCTCAACAGCCGGGAGATGCGACACGAGGCGCACTACCCGCTGCGCTGGGACGCCGACGCCGCCGGCATCCGACCGGTCGAGACGCCCGAGGAACTACTCTCGGCCCCGGCGGTGAAGCTGCTGGCCCGGGCCGGCGAGCAGGACCCGGACGCGTTCGCCGAGCTGATCGCGGCAGCGGTGGTGGGGCTGGCGGAGGCCACGCACTCGTCGTCGTCCGGCCTGGTGGAGATCTCCGCCGCTGGGGTGACCAAGGCTGCCGGCCTGGACTGGTACTGCGATCGACTCGGGGTGAGCGCCGCCGACGTGCTGGCCTTCGGCGACATGCCCAACGACGTGCCGATGCTCACCTGGGCGGGGCGGGGCGTGGCGGTCGCCAACGCGCACCGCGCCGTCCTGGCGGTCGCCGACGACGTGACGACGGCGAACACCGAGGACGGCGTGGCGGCGTACCTGGAGAAGGTCTTCGGTCTGGACTGAGCGGGCCGCGACCGGTCAGAGGTACTGACCGGTGTTGTGGCCCTCACCGCCGCCCGGCTGAGCGATGCCCGGCATCCCGGGGACCATCCCGCCGGGGCCGCTGGGCAGCGCCTGCCGGCCGCCACGCATCTGCTCCAACTGGACCCGGGCGGCCATCTGCTGGGCCACCAGGGCCGCCTGGATGCCGTGGAACAGGCCCTCCAGCCAGCCGACGAGCTGGGCGTGCGCGATCCGCAGCTCGCCCTCACTGGGGGCCTTGTCCTCGGCGAAGGGCAGCGAGATGCGCTCCAGCTCGTCGCGCAGCTCGGGGGCGAGGCCCTCCTTCAGCTCGACGATCGACCGCTCGTGGATCTCCCGCATCCGGTTGCGGCTGGCGTCGTCCAGGGGTGCGGCCTTCACCTCCTCCAGCAACTGCTTGATCATGCTGCCGATCCGCATCACCTTGGCCGGCTGTTCGACCAGTCGGGTCGGGTCCTCGCCCTGGCCCTCGTCGGTCTGCATCGTGCCGATCGGCCGGCCGTCCGGGCCGACCACCACAACGGTGCCGGAGTGGCCGGAATCGTCGGGGCCGGGCTCGTCGTCTTGTCCAGCGGAGCGCGCTTCGGTCATGGGGTCCATCTTTACCCAGCGAGCGCGACCCATGCCGCCCGGGACCTACTCCCGGGGCCGAAACACCCGGGCGGGGCGCGCTACCGTCGCGCCATGCCTGTCGACCCGCGCGCCGTGCTGACCCGACCCGCGCCGGAACCCGACCGGACCGTCGCGTACGGCGACCACCCGGATCAGGTGGCCGACCTGCGCTTCCCGGCAGGGACCGGCCCCGCGCGACCGCTGGTCGTCGTGGTGCACGGCGGTTTCTGGCGGGCCGAGTACGACCGGCGGCACACCGGCCCGCTCGCGGCCGCTCTCGCTGCCTGCGGCTACCCGGTGGCGCAGCTGGAATACCGGCGGACCGGGCAGCCGGGAGGCGGTTGGCCGGGCACGTTGACCGACGTGCTGACCGGCGTGGCCGAGCTGCCGGCGCTGGCCGCCGAGGCGCTGCCCGGCCGGGTGACCCGGGCCGCGCCGACCCTGCTCGGGCACTCTGCCGGCGGCCACCTGGCGATGTACGTGGCGGCCAGCGCCCCGGCGACGGTGGCCGGGGTGCTCGCCCTGGCCCCGGTCGCCGACCTGGGCGAGGCGTACCGGCGGGACCTGGACGCGGGCGCGGTGGCGGCGTTGCTCGGCGGCGGCCCGGCGGAGGTGCCGGACCGGTACGCGGCGGCGGATCCACGAATGTTGGTACCCATTCGAACACACACCGTAGTCATTCACGGCTCGGAGGATCAACAGGTTCCGGCGGAGATGAGCCGCGAGTTTGTCACAGCAGCCCGTGGCGCAGGATCCGATATCTCCCTTGTTGAACTGCCCGGATGCGAGCATTTCGGGCTGATCGACCCTGAGTCGTCCGCCTGGCCTCAGGTTCTCGACGCTTTGCGGGCCCTGCACGATGATCTATAGCCATTGACGCAGCGTCGCGGACCAGGTAGAACGCCGGAGGGGCGGTGTTCGGCCCTGCAACGCTCCTTGGAAGGAACTCGGTGTCGCAGATGAATCGCAGGCGGGCGCTCCAACTGTTGGCCGCGCTCGGTACCACCGGGTTCGTCGCCGGGTGTGGCTCCGACACCGACGCCCAGCCGGCCGCCGACCGCAGCCCGGTCAAGATCGGGTTGATCACGCCGCAGGGCGGCGGGTTCAAGAGCATCGGCGACGACATCACCAACGGCTTCCAGGTCTTCCTCGACCTGCACGACCAGCGGCTGGGCGGCCACCCCGTCAACCTGCTGACCGCCGACGAGGGTGACACCGCCAAGACCGGCAAGGCCGCCGTCGAAGGCCTGCTCAAGCAGGGCGTGCTGGCGCTCACCGGCGTGGTCAACTCGGCGGTGATGGTCGGCATCCGCGACACCGTCGAGGAAGCCCGCGTCCCGCTGATCGGCTCCAACGCCTCACCGAGCAGCCTGCAGAGCGTCTTCTACATCTGGCGGACGTCGTACGTGCTGGACGAGGCCGGCCGGGCGCTGGGCCGCTACCTGCGCGACCAGCTGCCGGCGAACGGCCGCGTCGCGATCATCATGCCGGAGAACGTCGGCAGCCCGGACGTGGTGCGCGGCTTCCGGCAGGAGTTCGGCGCGACCGACCCGCGCATCTCCGACCCGGTGACCTACACGAGCGCCAACCCCAACCCGGGCAAGACGACGTACGCCTCGGACATCACCAAGGCACTGGCCAAGAAGCCCACGGCCGTCTTCTGCTTCTTCGCCGGGGCTGCCGCTGTGGAGTTCATCAAGCAGCTTCGGGAGAAGTTCGCCGGCCCGGTCTACGCACCCGGCTTCCTCACCGAGGGCTCCGTGCTGGAGAACCTGAAGGACAACGCACTGGGCATCCAGACCGCGCTGAACTACTCGGCCGACCTGAACAACACGTCCAACCGGGTCTTCGCCTCGGCCTACCGCAAGAAGTACCAGGTCACCCCCACCACCTACGCGATGGCGTCGTACGACGCCGCGCAGGTCCTCGACCAGGCCATCCAGCTGACCGGCGGGAAGCCCACGCCGCAGCAGGTCAACCTGGCCCTCGGCAAGATCGGCCAGATCGACAGCCCGCGCGGCATCTGGCAGTTCAACCAGCCGCGCACGCCCCAGCAGAAGTGGTATCTGCGGGAGGTGCAGCGCGACGGTCAGGTCATGTCGAACGTGCTGATCAACGAGCTGGCCACGCTGGGCTGACCGCCCACCCGGAGCACGATTCGGGGCCGGTCTCCCAGTGGGAGGCCGGCCCCGAGACGTCCGCGGGTCAGTGCCGCAGCTCGGCGATGCAGCACTTCACGCTGCCGCCGCCCTTCTTCAGCTCGGCCAGGTCGACCGCCACCGGGTTGTATCCGGCGGCCTTCAGCTTGCCGGCCAGCCGGGTGGCCTCGCTGTTGAGCACCACGTTGGCGCCGTCGCTGACCAGGTTGAGCCCGAAGGCCATCGCGTCCTCGTCGTCGGCGATCACCGCGTCCGGGAAGAGTTGGGTGAGCACCCGCTGGCTGGCCGCGGAGAACGCGCCCGGGAAGTAGACGACGTTCGAGTCGTCGATGGCCGCGAGCGCCACGTCCAGGTGATAGAAGCGAGGGTCGATCAGGCGCAGCGACACCACCGGCCGACCCAACGCCTCCTGCGCCTCGCCGTGCGCCGGAAGCTCGGTGCGGAAGCCGTGCCCGGCCAGGATGAGCCCGCCGTGCGCCTCCGGCACGTACGCGAAGTCGCCCTCGCCCTCGTTGGTCTCGCTCGGTGCGATGAACCGCCAGCCCTGCGACTCGTAGAAGGCGTGGTGAACGGCGGCCTCGGCGGCCCGCTGCTCGTGCTTGAACCGAGCGCCGTACACGCTGCCGTCCACGGTGAAGCCGCCGTTGGCGGCGTAGACCATGTCGGGCAGGCCCTGCTCGGGGGTGAGCAGGTGCACCTCGTGACCGAGGCCGACCAGCGTCTCGCGCAGCCGGTCCCACTGTTTGACGGCCAGGTCCCTGTCGACCGGGGTGGTCACGTCCATCCACGGGTTGATCGCGTACTCAACCGCGAAGTGCTCCGGCGAGCACAAGAGATATGTCCGCTTTCGCGGGACTCGGTGCTGGTTCACGGTCACCAAGAGTAGGTACCGTTGAACTTTGGTAACAGCCACAACCGTTGCTTCCCAGAGGCGGAACGTTGCAGATAGACGCGGTAGACCAGCGGATCATTGCGTTACTCGTCGCCGACGCCCGTGCGTCGTACGCCGACATCGGCACGCGGGTGTCACTCTCCGCCCCGGCAGTCAAGCGTCGCGTCGACCGGCTGCGGGCCACCGGCGTGATCAGGGGATTCACCGCCGTCGTGGATCCGGCCGCCGTCGGGTGGACCACGGAGGCGTTCGTCGAGCTGTTCTGCGCGGGCCGGACCACCCCCGCACAAATCGGGGTGGCCGCACGCCGACACCCGGAGGTGGTCGGCGCGTACACGGTCTCCGGGGAGGCGGACGCCCTCGTGCACCTGCGCGCCGCCGACATCGCCCACCTGGAGGCGGCGCTGGAGCGGCTGCGCGCCGAGTCCTTCGTGACCTCCACCCGCAGCACCATCGTGCTTTCCCGGCTGGTCGAATCCCCGGGCGTGGGTCCCTCCACCCGACCTTGACCTCAAGCCCGCTTCAACAGGTGCAATGGTCGTGGCGTGGCACGAGGCCCGCCGAGGCCGAGGGGGACCACATGCGGGCGATCTGGTTGCGGGAGTTCGGCGGGCCCGACGTGCTGGTGCCGGGCACCGCCCCCGACCCGACGCCCGGCCCCGGGCAGGTGCTGATCGACGTCGCGCACGTGAACATCACCTTCGTCGAGACGCAGCAGCGCTCCGGTCGCTCCGGGCCGTTCCAGGTCACCCCACCGCTGATCCCCGGCAACGGCGTCGGCGGGACGATCACCACCGTTGGGGCGGACGTCGATCCGGCATTGATCGGGCGACGGGTGGTCAGCGCCACCGGCGGCTCCGGCGCCTACGCCGAACGCGCGGTGGTGGACGTGTCCGCACCGATCGAGGTGCCTGCCGGGTTGGCGCTGGACGACGCGGTGGCACTACTGGCCGACGGGCGTACCGCCACCATGCTGATCGAGGCGGTGGGCGTACAACCCGGTGACCGGGTGCTGGTGGAGGCCGCCGCTGGCGGCGTGGGCAGCCTCCTCGTGCAGCTCGCGTCCCGGGCCGGCGCCCGGGTGATCGGCGTCGCCGGCGGGCCCCGCAAGGTGGAGCTGCTGACCGGCCTGGGCGCCGACCTGGCCGTCGACTACCGCCTGCCCGACTGGGCCGACCGCGTCCGAGCTGCGACGGGTGGGGTCGACGTGGTGCTCGACGGGGTCGGCGGGGCGGTGGCCCGAGCGGCATTCGAGCTGCTGGACCCGGGTGGCCGCATGGTCAGCTTCGGATTGGCCAGCGGGGAGTGGTCGCCGGTCTCCGGGGAGGCCGCCACGGCACGGCAGGTCACACTGATCCGGCCGGACGTGCCGCCCGCGCGGCTGCGGGCGTACACCGAGCAGGCCCTGGCGGACGCGGCGGCCGGCCGCCTGCGACCGCTGATCGGCCAGCGATTCCCGCTGGACCGCGCCGCCGACGCGCACGCCGCCATCGAGGCGCGCGCGACGGTCGGCAAGACCCTGCTGGACGTGTCCTAGAGATACATGCCGGTGCGGTGCTCCGAGTCGTCGCGTCGGACCGGCTTGTCGCCCTCACCGAAGAACCGCTTGCCGCCGAACTCGCCGTGCAGACGGTCGTCCAGCTCGTCGGCGAGACCCGTCATCACCTGCACCGCCAGCATCAGGTGGGTGGCCTGGAAGTTGCGGCCGAAGACCGGGATCGACGCCCAGACCGTGTCGTCGGCGCAGTAGAGGCGGCCGATCGGCATCCGGTTGGTCAACTCGGAGAGCTTGACGTAGAGGCGTTCGGTCGGCTCCACCTCGGTGAGAACCGGGGAGAAGACGTCCACCAGAGGTGGATTGTCCCGCACCCGCACGAAGACCATCGCCGAGCCGGCGCGGATGGTGATGTCGCCGTCCGAGTCGATCTGCAACCGGTCGGTGTCCGACTTCAACATCGTGGAGACCACGGTACGGACCCGGTCCGCCAGGTCGAGCACGTCGTCCCGATCGACCTGCGAGGCGGCCGCCTCGGCGAGCGCCTCCTCCAGGTCCGCCTCGACATCGGCGTCCGGGCCGAACTCGCTGCGCGCGGTGCCGAGCGGTTCCGAGGACAGCGGTTCGCCCTCGGCGTCGTGCACCAGATAGACCAGGAAGGCCGGGTGCGGAGCACCGTAGACGTCGCGCAGCGTGCGGGAGAGCAGCGTGGCGACCCTGGTCGACTCGCCCGTCGTGGCGTTCAGCCCGAAGGAACCACCGGAGCCGGGGACCACCCCCGGCGGGGACCAACCGAGCGCGACCATGTCCGCCACCGCGCCCCGGTCCAGTCGGTAGCCCGCCGGCAGGGCGGCGTTTCCCACCGCACGGGCGGACAGCACGCCGTCGGCATCCACGTCGACGCTGATCGAGTAGACGGCGTCTCCGGTGCCGGAGGCGGTCGGGTCCAGCGTCACGTCGAGATGCGCCCCCACCGGAAGGTCCCGCAGTCGCACGGCGAGCGCGCGAGCGAACTCCTGCCACGCCTCGGTCACCTTCGCCCGCAGGTCGGTGGTGCTGGGCTCGTCGAGCAGGATCGATTCCACCGGCTCAGCCGTAGCGCCAGGCAGCTCATCGTGCGGCGCCGAGGGGTGGTCAGCCGTCATGATCGCCTCCGTCCGTCACGATCACCCTACCCACGCCGCCCGTGGGCCGAATCAGCCCGGACCGGGATCGGACAACGGCGGTCAGGGCGCCGTCGGGTCCGCAGGGTCGGCGCCCAGCTCGACGGGCCAGGTGCCCGCCAGCGCGCTGACCCGGGCCGCGGCATCGGCCGGGTCCGCCCCTCGACCAACCGCCAACCCCAGGAGGTACGCGGTGACCGGCGCCCCGGGCCGCAGCACCTGGTGGGCGACGTCCCGGGCCAGATCCAGCACCGCCGGCACGGGCACACCGGCCGGATCCAGATCCAACTCCGTGCACACCGCCGTGACCCAGTCGTCCATCACCGTCATCGCGCCCACTCCTCCGCCCGGCGTACGTCCTCGTCAGTGTCGCAGTCGAACCAGGGCGGCGGGCCGTCGCCGGACCAGGGCACCTCCCGTACGACGAGCCCGGCCAGCAACGCCCGGACCGGCGCCCCGCTCAGGCTGCCGCCGCGCTCGACCGCCAGCCGGTCCAGCCCGGCGCGCAGCGCGGCGACGCGCCAGACACCGCAGAGCGACTGCCGCCGCCCGTCCCCGTCGACGAAGCAGGCCCCGTCGGGCCGTCGCTCGCCACCGCCTGCCGCGGCCTCCTCGGCGACGTGACCCAGCAACTTTCCGATCGCGGAGCGGGTGAGCAGCGGCAGGTCGGCGGCGAGCAGCGCGACAAGTGCCGTGTCGGGATCCAGCAGCGCCAGGCCGGCAGCCGCTGCGGCGACCGGTCCGCCGCCGGGTGGCTCCTCCCGGATGACCCGCACGCCTGCGGGGACGGCGTCGGCCGAACCGACCAGCACCCGGAGCGTGGCATCGCTGACGGCGGCCAGCACCCGGTCTCGCATCGGCCGGCCACCGACCGGAAGCGCGGGTTTGTCGACTCCGCCCATCCGTCGGGCGGCCCCACCCGCGAGCACCACGGCGGCGTACGTCCCCATCCGGCCACCGTAGCCGTGTGGACGCCCCGACGGCGCTGGCCGTGTGGATGCCCAGACGGCGCTGGCCGTGTGGATGCCCAGACGCGCTCGCTGCCGGTGCCTGGTGGCCGGTGGCCGTGCGGGCGTGCCGGCCTGGGGTGGAGGATGGCGGGATGGGACGGGCAACTGATCGACGGGGCGTACTCCGGATCGACCTGGACGCGGCGGCTGACGGACGCGGGTCGGTCCGCCGACCGGACACGCTCGCGGTGGAGGAGCCGCTGGAGATCCGGGTCGGTGCGGCCGGTCCCGGCCGCCGGCGACCGCTCGCCGTCACGATGCGCACCCCGGGCGACGACCTGGACCTGGCCATCGGGTTCCTGCTGACCGAGGGGCTGATCCGGTCGACGGATGACGTGTTGACCGCACAGCTCTGCGCCGGCGCGGAAACGCCGAACACGTACAACGTGGTGGACGTGGTGCTCGCGCCCGGTGTGCCGGAACCGACCACCGATCCGTCCCGGAACTTCTACACGACCAGTTCCTGCGGGGTCTGCGGCAAGGCCAGCATCGACGCGGTCCGCACCCGGTCGCTGTTCCCGGTCTCGGAGGATCCGCTCAGCGTGCCGGCCGCCCTCCTCACCGAACTGCCGGACCGGCTGCGCGCCGCCCAGCGCGGCTTCGATCGGACCGGCGGACTCCACGCGGCGGGGCTGTTCACCCCGGACGGTGAGCTGGTGGTGCTCCGGGAGGACGTGGGCCGGCACAACGCCGTGGACAAGGTGATCGGCTGGGCGGTGCGGGAACGGCGGCTGCCGCTGGCCGGGCACCTGTTGCTGGTCTCCGGACGGGCCAGCTTCGAGCTGACCCAGAAGGCGTGGATGGCGGGGTTGCCGCTGCTGGCCGCTGTGTCCGCGCCGAGCACCCTCGCCGCCGAGTTGGCCGAGGAGGCCGGCATGACGCTGGTCGGCTTCCTGCGCGGCAACACCATGAACGTCTACGCCCGTCCCGAACGGGTCACAGTCTGATCACCAGCTCGTCGAGCAGCCCCAGCCGGATCACGGCATCGCGGGCAACCAGGAAACCGGCGATGCCGAGGACCCAGCCGAGCATGCCGCCGGAGTGGCGTGCGATCCAGCCGTTGAGCCGCACCAGCACCGGCTCGACCAGCCTCGGCCACGCCATTCGCGCCCCGAGCAGCAGCACCGCAGGCAGGACCATGACCACGCAGTAGGCAGCGAGCAACCCCACGATCTCCGCAGCACCGATCCCGGAGGTGGTCAGCAGACCGACCGCACCGAGGTACGGCAGCATCGTCGCCACCTCCGCGAGCGCGGCGAGTAGCGCCAGCCCCACCAGCCAGCGCATCGAGGAGTCACCGGCGGTGACCCGGTCCCGCCACCGCAGCACCCCGCCGCCGCGTGGCCGGCGTTTCCCGTCGTACCGGAAGCTGAGAGCGAACAGCCCAACGCCGAGAACGAGCTGCGCCCAGAGCACCGGCCGGTTGTCCATCGCCCCGCCGAGGACGTCGGCCAGCTGGCTGCCACCCACGGCGAGCAGCAGCCCGACGGCGAAGTAGAAGAGGGCGATGGTGCCCAGGTAGACGAGGATCCGCCGCGCGTTGACCGTGCCGGGCGCGAGCAGCAGCCAGATCGGGATGAAGAGGGTGCCGATGCTGGTGCTGTCGATCAACGCCAGCCCGGCCAGCGACAGCAGCAATTCGGGGGTCACGAGATCATTCTCCGGTGGTTGTGGCGCTGCCGCGTCGGCCGTGGACAGGAGCACCGCCTACATCCTTCGACGGATGCCCTGGACCTTCGCGCACGGATCTGTGATCGACTCGGGTTCGTTGAAATCGGGGTATCGCAGCAGCGGGGACACCCCGAGTTCCGGAAAGCGGAGTCGATCAAGCCCGAGTCGATTAAGCCGGCCCGCCGCCCACTTGGACGCCGCACGCCGATGGCCTCGCCGCCGGGTCGCCTGGTCAGGCCAGGTCAGGCCAGGTCGAGGATGCTCCAGTTGGTCGGCAGCACCTTCGCCGCCAGCTTGGGCTGCACTGTCGCGTAGTGCGCCTCGTGGGTGAGTGCCGCACTGGCGGCCTGACCCAGCGAGATGTCTCCATCAACGGCACGGGCCAACGTGCCGGTGTCCCGCACCTCGGCTGCGTCGAGCGGCAGCAGACAGATCACCGGCGCGCTCATCATCAGGGCCAGCAGCGCCGCGCCGACCTCGTCGCCCGCGCCCGCGATGGCGGCCGCCAGACAGGCGGCCGGGACGGCAACCTGCCTGCCCTCGTCGGCGACCTCCAGCATCAGCTCCCCTACCGAGACGTTGCCCTCGATGTAGGCCGTCAACGCCGACGCGTCGAACACGGCCGCGATCTGATCGCTCATCCGGCCCGTCCCAGCATCCGGCGGCCCTCCGCCAGTGCGTCCGCCGGAATCGGTGTGGCCAGTCGCGCCCGCCACCGCGCCCGGCCCGCCTCGGTCGGCTCAATGCCGGCTCGCCGCAGCACCTCGTGAAGATGCCCGGCGGCCATCTGGGCGCGCACCGCAGCGGTGATCGCGGCCGAGACGTTGGGCTGCTGGTCGAGCCACTCCGCGACGTCGTCGGGGAGGCTCACGGAGCGCTTCACGGTCATGCCCGGCAGCCTACCCACTGTGGTAGCACCCACGGTATTACCACGCTGGTCAGCGGCGGCCACGTCGGCCCCGTCTGCGGGGACGGACCACGCCCGGCATTCCGACCGACGGCCAGCCATCCAGCTCGGACGGGGGCACGCCGCGGCGGAGCAGGTCGTCCAGCAGCACGGCGAGCGAGTAGTCCGGGTGCAGGCTCAACGTGCGTTCCAGTGCGACCGCCGCCAACGCCCCCTGCCCCGCTCGCCACGCCGCGAACGCCAGCAGCGCGCCCGGGGCGGCAACCAACTCCGGCTCGACCCGACGCAGCACGTCGGTCCAGAGGGCGATGTCCCGGTCCCGACCGTCGGTGCGTTCCCAGGCGTGGTCGCGGACCGGCAGGTGGGTCATCAGCAGGCTCAACCAGGCCACCTCGTCGTCGTCGAGCCGCTCACCACGTCGCTGCCGGCGCTGGGCCTCGCGGACCGCCGTCACCCCTGCGGAACGCACCGCACGACCGCCGAGCAGATCGCTCTCGGGCGCCTGCTCGATCAGCTCGGCCAGCCTCAGCCGGGCCCGAGCGGTCGCCGCGCGCGCATCCTCCCGGGCCGAGCCGTCCACGGGTGACACCTGCGCCACGAGGGCGGCCCGGTCGGGGAGCGCGACCTGGCCGGCGAAGACAGCGGATGCGGTCAACGGGTTGGCGTCGGGGTCGTAGCGCCGGCCCTCGGGTGGGCAGCAGTCGGGCTCGGTGCAGAGATAGGACCACCACCGGCCGTCGGTCACCCGCAGCGCGTCGAGCACGTCCATCCCGCCGGCGCTCAGTGCGGCGCGCACCGCGTCCACGGCCGGCGTCACCCGATCGGGTTGCCCGTAGCCGACCACGGTGGCGGCCTCCGCGCCCTGCCGGCGGATCACACCGGCCAGGTGCCGGGCCCGCTCGACCTGGTCGGTCGACGGGTCGGGCAGGTCCGCACGAGCGGCGAAGATGATCTGCCGACCGAGCAACGCCACGGCGACCACGCTGTCGGTGGGATGAAAGCCGAGCAGGTACGGCACCGCGGCGATCAGGTCGGCGGGTGAGCGGACGGCGAGCTGGGGGCGGTCGGTCGAGGTCATGACGGAAGCGTGCGGCGGGTCCGCGCGGCTCGACAGACCCTGTGGATGACACGCGGCTTATCCACAGCTACTCAGAGTGTTTTACCTGTTCAGCCCGCACCTACGGGTTGTCGGAACGGTGTCGGTGTCCTCGGGCGGGACCGTGCTGTCGTGGGGAGCGGTTACGGTGCGCTGATGGACCTGGCGTACCTGCGCGCGCACCCGGCACACCTGCCGACCTTCCGGACCCATCAGCGGCTCCGGGAGACGCCGGTGGCCGGCGGAAACATCTGTGCTGCCGCCCGGCTCACCCTGGACGACGGCCACTCCGTCTTCGCCAAGTCCTGGCCGGAGGGGGCCGACCGACCGGCGCCGGAGGGCTTCTTCGCCGCCGAGGCGGCCGGCCTGCGCTGGCTGCGGGAGGCCGGCGCTGTCGGCGTACCCGAGGTGGTCGTGGCATTGCCGGACCTGCTGGCGCTCGACTGGGTGGAGCCCGGCGAGCCGACGCCGGAGGCCGCGGACCGCTTCGGCCGTGAGTTGGCCGAGCTGCACCGGGCGGGTGCGGCCACCTTCGGCGCCGCGTGGTCCGGTTTCATCGGGTCACTTCCCCAGGACAACACCCCGACCGACGGGCCCTGGTCGACGTGGTTCGCCGAGCGACGCCTCACCCCCTACCTGCGGCGCTCGGTCGACGCCGCTGCGCTGACCAGCGCCGACGTCACAGTGATCGAGCGGGTGATCGAGCGGGTCGGCGGGCTCGGCGGCGACGAGCCACCCGCCCGCATCCACGGCGACCTGTGGCCGGGCAACGTGCTGTGGGGCGCCGACGACCGGGCCTGGCTCGTCGATCCGGCGGCGCATGGCGGGCACCGGGAAACGGATCTTGCCCAGCTCGCCCTCTTCGGCGGCATCCCCCACCTGGATCGGGTGCTGGCCGCCTATCAGGAGAGCTGGCCGTTGCCGGACGGCTGGCGCGAGCGGGTGCCACTGCATCAACTGCATCTGCTGCTCGTGCACACCGCCCTGTTCGGCGGCAGTTACCGAGATGTGGTGGTCCAGACCGCCCGTGCCGCCCTGGGCGGCGCCGAGCGCGCTACGGTCGACAGGTGAGCGCCGCCCCGGGGACCAACGGGGTCCTCGTCGACCGGTACGGCCGCGTCGCCCGGGACCTGCGCGTGTCCCTCACCGACAAGTGCAACCTGCGCTGCACCTACTGCATGCCGGCCGAAGGTCTGCCCTGGCTGGCCGGCCCCGAGTTGCTGACCGACGAGGAGATCGTCCGGCTGGTCCGGGTGGCCGTCGAGCGGCTCGGTGTGACCGAGGTGCGGTTCACCGGCGGTGAACCGCTGATCCGGCCCGGGCTGGTCGGCATCGTGACCGCGGTCGCCGCGTTGCAGCCCCGCCCTCGGATCTCGCTGACCACCAACGGCATCGGGCTGGACCGGCTGGCCCCGGCGCTGAGCGCCGCCGGCCTCGACCGGGTGAACGTCTCACTGGACACTCTGGACGCGGACCGGTTCACCCGGCTCACGCGCCGTCCCCGCCTCGACGCGGTGCTGGCGGGCCTCGCCGGTGCGGCGGCCGCCGGGCTCAGTCCCGTGAAGATCAATTCTGTGCTGATGCGCGGTGTCAACGACGACGAGGCGCCGGCCCTGCTGCGCTTCGCCCTCGACCACGACTATCAACTGCGAATCATCGAGCAGATGCCGTTGGACGCCCAGCACGGCTGGGACCGCAGCACGATGGTCACCGCGGAGGAGATCCTGACCTCCCTGCGGACCGCCTTCGACCTCGGTCCCGACCCGGCGGAGCGGGGCGCGGCACCTGCGGAGACCTGGCTGGTCGACGGCGGCCCCGCCCGGGTCGGTGTGATCGCCAGTGTCACCCGCCCCTTCTGCGGAGACTGCGACCGCACCCGGTTGACCGCGGACGGCCAGGTCCGCGCCTGTCTCTTCGCCACCGAGGAGTCCGACCTGCGTGCCGCCCTGCGCACCGGCGTGGACGACGACGAGCTGGCCCGACGCTGGCGCACCGCGATGTGGGGCAAGCGCGCCGGGCACGGCATCGACGACCCCACCTTCCTCCAGCCGACCCGGCCGATGTCCGCGATCGGGGGCTGAGCCGTGACCCCGGGCCCGCTGACCGTCCGCTACTTCGCGGGCGCCCGCGCCGCCGCCGGCCAGACCGAGGAGGTCCTGCCCGCCAGCCGATCCCTCGACGACCTCACGGCCGAACTGGTGCGACGCCACGGCGACCGGCTCGCCGCAGTGCTACGAGTGGCGAGTTTCCTGGTAAACGGCGTCACCTGTCATGATCGTCAGGCACCCCTGCCGGCCGGGGCCACGATCGATGTCCTGCCCCCGTTCGCGGGCGGCTGAGGGAGGCGCACGCATGTTGGCGGTTCTGGGGTTCGTGGCCGTCCTGGCCCTGATCACCGGCTTGATCCACCTCTACCTGTGGAAGCGGCTCGTTCGGGACACCACCACACCGGGCCGCTGGCGCCGGATCGGCGCGATCGCCGCCCTGGTGCTGGCGCTGCTCGTGCCGGTCACCCTCGCCGGGACGCAGGCCGGGCTCTACTGGCTCGCCTGGCCGGGCTACGTGTGGCTCGCGCTGATGTTCTACCTGCTCGTGGTGCTGATCGTGCTCGAAGTGCCGATGCTGGTCACCCGGCTGGTGCTGCGTCGCCGGGTGGTCGCCGCGGAGCCGACCGCCGCCGCGCCCGAGCCGGTGCTGGTCGGTGCCGCCGGGCCGACCGACCCGCCGGCCGCCGGCGCCGTCGCGGCACCGGATCACGACCCGGGCCGCCGGCTGCTGCTGGCCCGTGGGGCGGCCATCTTCGCCGGCCTCACCGCCGCCGGCACCGTGGGGTACGGCGTCCGCACCGCCCTCGGCCCACCACGACTCGACCGGGTGCAGATCCCGCTCGCCAAGCTCCCCCGCAGCATGGACGGCCTGCGCATCGCCACCGTCTCCGACATCCACCTCGGTCCGCTGCGCGGCCGCGCGCACACCGAGCGGATCGTCGCCGCGATCAACCGCCTCGACGCGGACCTGGTCGCGGTCGTCGGGGACCTGGTCGACGGCTCGGTCGCCGAACTCGGCTCGGCCGCGGCGCCGCTGCGCGACCTGCGCTCCCGTTACGGCAGCTTCTTCGTCACCGGCAACCACGAGTACTACTCGGGGGTGGAGGAGTGGGTCCAGGAGGTCGACCGTCTGGGCCTGCGGGTCCTGCAGAACCGGCGTCAGGAGATCCAGGCCCGGGGTGGCGTGCTGGACCTGGCCGGCGTGAACGACCTGGACGCCACGGGAGACAGCGGCCTGGCGGCCGGGCCGGACTTCGCCGCCGCGCTCGGTGACCGTGATCCGAGTCGCCCGGTGGTGCTGCTCGCCCACCAGCCGCTGGCCGCGGTTGAGGCGGCCCGGTACGGCGTCGACCTGCAACTGTCCGGGCACACCCACGGTGGGCAGATGGTGCCGTTCAACCTGGCCGTGCGGCTGGAGCAGCCGGTGGTCAGCGGGCTCGGCGAGGTCGACGGCACCAAGGTCTACGTGACCAACGGCGCCGGTTTCTGGGGGCCACCCGTCCGGGTCGGCGCCGAGCCGCAGATCAGTCTGGTCGAGTTGCGCTCGGCATAGCGGAGGTCACGTCCGCGCGTGGCGGCGGGCGGCCGGCGCGGCGGGCGTGACAGGATGCGGCGTGCCTCCGTTCAGCGCCGTACCCCCCGGTGGCCTCCCGCCATTCGTCGCGGACCTGCACATCCACTCGAAATACTCGCGCGCGTGCAGCCGCGACCTCACGCTGCCGAATCTCGCGTGGTGGGCCCGGCGTAAGGGCATCGGTCTGCTCGGCACCGGCGACTTCACCCACCCCGCCTGGTACGACCACCTACGGGAGACCCTGCGCCCGGCGGAGCCGGGGTTGTACCGGCTGGACGCCGAGTCGGAACGGGACATCGCCCGCCGGCTGCCGCCGCGGCTCGCCGGGACGGCGGAGGCGGACCCGGTCCGGTTCATGCTGAGCGTGGAGATCTCCACCATCTACAAGCGGGACGACCGGACCCGCAAGGTGCACCACCTGATCTACCTGCCGGACCTGGACGCGGTGGCGCGGTTCAACACCGCGCTTGGCCGGATCGGCAACCTCGGCTCGGACGGCCGGCCGATCCTCGGCCTGGACTCCCGCGACCTGCTGGAGATCACCCTGGAGGCCAGCCCGGACGGCTACCTGGTGCCGGCGCACATCTGGACGCCGTGGTTCTCCGCGCTGGGCTCGAAGTCTGGCTTCGACGCGATCGCGGACTGCTACGCCGACCTGGCCGAGCACATCTTCGCCGTGGAGACCGGTCTCTCCTCCGATCCGGCGATGAACTGGCGGGTCGGCAGCCTGGACGGCTACCAACTGGTGTCCAACTCGGACGCGCACTCCCCGCCGGCCCTGGGGCGGGAGGCGACGGTGCTGACCGCCGAGCGGGACTACTTCGCCGTCCGGGAGGCGCTGCGGACGGGCGACGGCCTGGCCGGCACGATCGAGTTCTTCCCGGAGGAGGGCAAGTACCACGCGGACGGGCACCGGCTGTGTGGGGTCAACTGGTCCCCGGAGCGCACTCGCGCGGCTGGCGGGCGCTGCCCCGAGTGCGGCAAGCCGCTCACCGTCGGCGTCCTCAGCCGCATCGAGGAGCTGGCCGACCGACCGCAGGGGCACCGGCCGGCGCACGCCCGGGACGTCACCCACCTGGTGCCGCTGGCCGAGATCCTCGGCGAGATCAACAAGGTGGGTGCCCGGTCGAAGAAGGTCGAGGGGCGGTTCAACGAGCTTCTCGCCGCGCTCGGCCCTGAGCTGGAGATCCTGACGACGACGCCACTGAGCGACATCGCGCAGGCGGGTGGCGAGCTGCTCGCGGAGGGCATCGGGCGGTTGCGGCGCGGCGACGTCCGCCGGGTGCCGGGTTACGACGGCGAATACGGGGTGATCACCCTCTTCGACCCGGCCGAGCTGGGCGCCCACGCGGGCACGGCACAGGAGACCCTGTTCGACGTACCCGTGCCGGCGCAGCGGCGACCCGCGGAGCCGGCGGCCAAGGCCACGGCCAAGCGCCCGGCGGCGGCCAGGGCGGAGCCGAAGCGCAAGCCGGCGCCGGCACCGCCGATCGCGTCGCCGCCGTCTCCCCACGAACCGTTCGAGCCGATGCTCTCCGGGATGGAGGAGGTCGGCACCGGCCTGCTGGACCGGCTGGACGCGATGCAGCGGGTGGCCGCCTCCGCACCCGGTGGTCCGCTGCTCATCGTGGCTGGTCCGGGCACCGGCAAGACCCGGACGCTCACCCACCGGATCGCCTATCTCTGCGCGGAGCTGAACGTCTTCCCCGAGCACTGCCTGGCGATCACGTTCACCCGCCGGGCCGCCGAGGAGCTGCGGCACCGCCTCGACGCCCTGCTCGGCCCGGTCGCCGAGGACGTCACCGTCGGTACGTTCCACGCGCTGGGGTTGACCATCCTGCGGGAGAACGCGGACGCGGCCGGCCTGCCGGCCGACTTCCGCATCGCCGACGACGCCGAGCGCGCGGCCGCCCGCGCGGAGGCGGGCGACGACAACGCCAGCTACGCGGCGCTGCTGCGCAAGCAGGACCTGGTCGACCTGGACGAGCTGGTGAGCCTGCCGGTGGAGTTGCTGCGGGCCGATCGGAAGCTGGTCGCGCGCTACCGGGACCGCTGGCAGTGGATCTTCGTCGACGAGTACCAGGACGTGGACGCGACGCAGTACGAGCTGCTGCGGCTGCTCAGCCCGGCGGACGGCAACCTGTGCGCGATCGGCGACCCGGATCAGGCGATCTACTCGTTCCGGGGCGCCGACGTCGGCTACTTCCTGCGCTTCTCCGCGGACTTCACGGACGCGCGGTTGGTGCGGCTCAACCGCAACTACCGCTCATCGGCGCCGATCCTGGCCGCCGCCGTGCAGGCCATCGCACCGTCCTCGCTGGTTCGTGGCCGGCGACTGGACCCGGCCCGGCTCGACCCGGAGGCCCCGTTGGTCGGGCGCTACCCGGCGGCGTCGGTGGCCGAGGAGGCCGACTTCGTGGTCCGTACCGTCGACGAACTGGTCGGCGGGCTGTCCCACCGCTCGCTGGACTCGGGTCGGATCGACGGCCGGTCCACCTCGTTGTCCTTCTCCGACATCGCCGTGCTGTACCGCACCGACGCGCAGGCCGCGCCGGTCGTCGACGCCCTGACCCGGGCCAACATCCCGGTGCAGAAGCGGTCACACGACCGGCTGCGGGACCGGCCCGGGGTGGCGGCCATCGCCCGCGAGCTGCGGCACGCCGACGGGCTGGCCGGCTCGCTGGCCGCCCGGGTGCGGCTGGCCGGCCAGGTGGTCGCCGAGCGGTTCGCCGTGCCCACCCTGGACGGCGCCGCCAGCACGGTCCGTCCGGATGACGTCCGCTCGGCCGTGGACCTGCTGACCCCGCTGGCCCGGCGCTGCGGCGACGACCTGGAGACGTTCCTGTCGCAACTGGCCACCGGAGCGGAGGTGGACGCGCTCGATCCGCGCGCGGAGGCGGTCACGCTGCTCACCCTGCACGCCGCGAAGGGCCTGGAGTTCCCGGTGGTCTTCCTGGTCGGCGTCGAGGACGGGTTGCTGCCGCTGCGCTGGCCGGGCTCCACGCCCGACGAGGACGCGGTCGCAGAGGAGCGGCGGCTCTTCTTCGTCGGCCTGACCCGCGCCCAGGACCGGCTGTACGTCACGCACGCGGCCCGCCGGACCCGGCACGGTGTGGAGCGGGACTGCGCCCCGTCACCGTTCCTCGGCGTCATCGACCCCGGCCTGTTCGAGCGGTTCGGTGAGGCCGAGCCGCGCCGTCCGAAGGACCGCCAGCTCCGGTTGATCTGACGATCGCCACGCCGTCCCGGCCACGGTGCCGGCGATCGGTCCGGTGGGGCGCCGGGGCATCACCCTGAGGAACGCCGGTCAGCCGACGAGCACGCCGAGCCACGCGCCAGCGAGCAGAGCCGGCCCGAGCGGCAGCAGCGTGTCCCGACGTACCCGCCGCGCCGCGAGCAGACCGAGCACCAGAGCACCATGCAGCACATGCGCCAGGATCAGCCCGGTGAGCAGGGCGTCCCGGCCCAGGCAGCCAAGCGGCAGGCCGAGGACGGCAGCGAGTTTCACGTCCCCGAAGCCCAGCCGGGAGCCGGGGAGCAAGGCCAGCAGCACGTGCGCCGCCCCGGCGACGACCGAGCCGGCCAGCGCGCCGAGCAGCCGGTCCGGGTCGTCGGCCAGCACCGCCACGCCGGCCAGGCCGGCGAGGGCCAGCAACCCGGCGGCGAGGACGAGCGGGTTGGGCAGCCGCAGGCAGGCCAGGTCGACCGCAGCCAGCACCAGCCCCACCGCCGCCAACGCGAGGAACACCGGCAGCGCCGGGTCGTCACCCCGAGCGACGGCGAGGCTGCCGTACACGACGGCCGCCACCGTCGGGCCGAGCAGGACCCAGGCACCGCGCACAGGTCGCGGCCGGGTCGGCGGGGTCGCGAAACGCCGGGCCAGCGAGGGTACGACGAGACCGACCAGCCCGCCGAGCAACGCCACCCCGACCAGTGCAGCGGTCGGCATGAGCCGGACGTTAGCTGTGGTCGCCCGTCGGCGCGGTCCCCGATCGCGCTTCCGCGCTCACCCGACGGGGGCGTTCGGTGCTCACCACCAGGGCCACCCCAGCGACGATGACCGCACCGCCGAGCAGCACCTGCGGGGTGATCGGCTCGGCGACCAGCAGCGCGCCGAGGGCCACCGCGACCGCCGGGTTGACGTAGGCGTACGTCGACACCAGCGAGATGGGCGCGTTGTGCAGCAGCCAGACGTAGGCGGTGAACGCGACCAGCGAGCCGGCCACCATGAGGTAGCCCAACGCCAGCCAGGATCGGGTGCTGACCGCGGCCGGGTGGAAGTCCCCCAACTCGCCCCGACCGGCGGCGACGACGGCCAACACCAGCGCGCCGGCCACCATCTCGTACACCGTGGCCACGAAGGGGTCGGCCGGCATCCGGATCCGTCCGGACAGGAACGACCCGACCGACCAGGAGGTGGCCGCTGCCACCACGGTCAACGCCCCCACCAGCGGTACGGCGTCCGAGCTGCCGGCGGGCAGCACCAGCAGGACCAGACCGGCGAAACCCACTGTGACCCCGGCGAACGTCCAGAGCGGCGGCCGGTCCCCGTTGGCGGAGCGCAACAGCACCACGAGCAGCGGGACGGTCGCGACCAGCAGCGCGGCGATGCCGGAGGGCACCGCCACCCCGGGCGGTCCGGATTCGGCGAGCACCACCAGTCCGTTGCCGCCGGCGAGCAGGAGCACCCCGACCAGCGCGGCGGAGCCGAGTTGCCGGCGGTCCACCCGCAGTGCGCCGGGTCCTCGGCGGAGCCGCAGCACCGCCGCCAGGATCAGTCCGGCCACGGCGAACCGCAGTGCGGCCGACAGCAGCGGTGGCAGCGTCTCCACTGTGATGCGGATGGCCAGATAGGTGGAACCCCAGAGCAGGTAGACCACGATCAACGCGGTCCAGATCAGGGTCGGCGTGGCGCCGGCGCGGCGGCCGGCGAGGGCTGCGGCGCTCGGTGGAGGTGAGCTCATCAGTGGACCACGCTACGGTGACCTCGGAGTCGGCGTCCCGCATTGGTGGCCGGCCTCTCACCACTCGTGCAGGAGGGCGGCATGACGAACTACGGACCACCGGGTGGCGGCAACCCGGGACCGTGGCGTGGACAACGACCCGACGAGACGCCCGGACGGCCGGTGCAGCAGCCGTACCCGCCAGCAGCGGAGCCCTACCCGCCGGCGGTCCCGTCCTACCCGCACGCACCCCAGGGGCATCCCGGGCCGTACAACGGCCCACCCGCCGCACCTTACGGTGGCGGAGCGCAGCCGCCCTACGGCCGTGAGCAGGGTGCCCCCTACGGCGGGGCCGAGACGCCCTACGGTCGCGAACCCGGTGCGCCCTACGGCGGCTCGTACGGGTCGACAGGGGTGAACCCGACGTACGGCGGGCAGCCGTACCGGCCGGAGGGCGATCCGTACGGCGGCGATCCCTACGGTGGTGATCCGGCTCCGGCACCGCGCCGGCGCGGTCGAGGGCCGCTGATCGCGGTGCTGGCCGTCGTACTGCTGCTGGTGGTGGTGGCCGGCGGTGCGTTCTGGTTCCTGCGCGGGCAGGGCGACGACGCGGCGCCGGTGGCCGCGCCGTCCGGTTCGGCCGTCGCCGGTGACCCCAGCGCGGGCACGGACGCTGCCGAGCCGGCGCCGAGTGCCGCAGCGCCGGAGTCGTCGGCCGATCCCCGCTTCGCCAAGGTCGGCCAGTGCGTCCGTAACGAGGGCGCCGCAGGCGGCAAGCCCAAGTTGGTGATCAGCGGTTGCGCCGCGAAGTCGTACGAGGTGCTGAGCCGGATCGACGGCGCCACCAGCGGCGAGCGGGACGCCGAGGCCAAGTGCGGCAAGGTCGAGGGCTACACGAACTGGTACTTCTTCGACAGCGAGCTGGACACCCTCGACTTCGTCCTCTGCCTCAAGCAACGCTGAGACCACCCGGGGATGACATGACGACCTACGGACCAGCGGGCTCCGGTCAGCCGGACGACCCTTACCAACGCCCACCCACCGGGTCCGACGGCTCGCCACCGGTCGATCCGACAGTGCCCCAGTGGGGCCCGCCGCCGCCCGCCGAGGATCCGACCCGGCAGGAGTGGGGCCCGGCACCGAGCAGTGGGGAGCCGCCCACCGCGCCGATGTGGGCACCGCCGACCGCCAACCCGGAGCCGCCGACCGCGCCGATGTGGGCGCCCCCGCCCACCTCCGGCCCGGGCTATCCACCGCCCGGTCCGTTCCCGCCCGCCGGTCCGATGCCGGGTCAGCAGCCCACGCCGTGGGGTCAACCGCCTCCCGGCGGCTACGGGATGCCGCCCGCCGCACCGGTGAAGAAGACCGGCGGCAGGATCGCCCTCATCGTCACGCTGGTGGTGCTGCTCGTGCTCTGCCCGTGCCTCGGCCTGGCCGGTTGGGCGGTCTGGAAGATCGCCGACGCCAGCGACGACGTCGCGCCCAGGCCGTCGTCGAGCGCGCCGGTCTTTCCACCCGCCCTGCCCAGCGACGCACCGCCGTCGGCGGCACCGACCCCGGCCCGGGAGTTCGCCAGGGGCGACTGCGTGGTGAACGAGGGCACCGAGGAAAACGCGGAGCTGCGCAAGGTGCCGTGCGGTCCGAACACCTACCAGGTGCTGCTGCGGATTCCGGCGACCACCGACGGGGACCGGTGCGAGACGCTCGCGCCGCAGGCGACCGCGAACTACGTGCACGACAACTCGGTCGACCTGTTCGACTACGTGCTCTGTCTGAAGAAGCGGTAGCTCACGATTGCCGAAACTAGGGCTGTCTAGCGTCCAAGCTAGACAGCCCTAGTTTTGTCTCGACGGTGTCGACACGCCGGTAGCCCCATCTATCCATGTCTAGCCCCGCAGCTAGATGGCCCGATACTCTCCGATGCGTGGATCCCGTCCGCAATCCGTACGCGCCGGGCGCCGGCCAGCGCCCGCCCGAACTCGCCGGGCGGGGGCGGGAGCTGGACGTCTTCGACATCGTGCTGGAACGCATCGCACGGGGGCGCCCCGAACGCAGCCTGATGCTCACCGGGCTGCGTGGCGTCGGCAAGACGGTCCTGCTCAACACGCTCCGGTCGCAGGCGATCAACCGCCTCTGGGGCAGCGGCAAGATCGAGGCACGTCCGGACCAGTCGTTGCGTCGCCCGGTCGCCGCCGCGCTGCACATGGCGGTCCGGGAGCTCGCCCCCCGACACCGCGCGCCCGATCGGATCGACGCGTTCCTCGGCGTCCTCAAGGCCTTCGCCCAACGATCCGCCCCGACCGGCCGGGCCGGTGTCGCCCCGAAGCTGCGCGACCGGTGGCAACCCGGCATCGACGTGCCGGCGGCCAGCGGCCGCGCCGACTCCGGCGACATCGAGATCGACCTGGTCGAGTTGCTCAGCGACGCCGCCGCAGTGGCCAGTGACGTGGGCACCGGCATCGCCATCTTCATCGACGAGATGCAGGATCTCGGCCCGGAGGACGTGTCGGCGCTCTGCGCCGCCTGTCACGAGCTGTCCCAGCTCGGCGCGCCGCTGATCGTCGTCGGCGCCGGCCTGCCGCACCTGCCGGCGGTGCTCAGCGCCGCCAAGTCCTACTCCGAACGGTTGTTCCGCTACCAGCGCATCGACCGGCTCGACCGTATCGCCGCCGACCAGGCGCTCTGCGCGCCCGCCGAACGCGAGGAGGTCGAGTACGAGCAGAAGGCACTCGACCTGCTCTACGAGAAGTCCGGCGGCTATCCCTACTTCGTCCAGGCGTACGGCAAGGCAACCTGGGATCACGCCCCGCGCTCGCCGATCACCGCCGCCGACGTACGGGTCGCCGCGCCCGAGGCGGAGGCCGAGCTGGCGGTCGGGTTCTTCGGCTCCCGGTTCGAACGGGCCACCCCCGCCGAACGCGAGTACATGCGGGCGATGGCCACGATGTCCGCGGTCGAGGGCGAGTCCGGAGCGGTGGTCCGCGACGACATGGATGCGGCCGTGCCCACCGCCGAGATCGCCCGGGCCCTCGGCCGCAAGCCCGCCAGCCTCTCGCCGGCGCGGGACGCGCTGATCAAGAAGGGGCTCATCTACTCCGGTGAGCGGGGCACTGTTGCCTTCACCGTGCCGCACTTCGGCAGGTACCTGCGCACCCAACCGGCCTGACCGCCGACCGGGGCGACAGGGTCAGACCTTCGACCAGGGCGTCGGAAAGAGCACCTCGCCGCGGGGCGGGGGGCCCTCCTCGCTGGTGGACGGCGGCAGCACCAACGCCTGCCAGGGCTCACCGAGACCAGCCCACGGGCCCGTCAGGCCCAGCTCCGTTGCCGGGCTGAAGCCGAACCGGCGGTAGAAGGCCGGGTCACCGAGGACCACGACCAGCCGCTCGCCCAGCTCGGTGGAGGCGTCCAGTGCGGCCTGCACGACCGCCGTGCCGTGCCCGACGCGCTGCCGGTGCGGTGCGACCGCCACCGGGCCGAGGGCCAGCACGGGCACGTCCGAGCCTCGCTCCGGCCGCACACGCACCCGGGTGAGCAGCGCGTACCCGACCACCTCGCCGCCGTACTCGGCGACCATGGCCAGCTGCGGCAGCCAGGCGGGGGTGCCGCGCAACTCGTTGACCAGGATCACCTCCGGCGGCGTTGCCACGTCGGGGCGGGCGAAGGCGGCGGCCAGCACGCGGCGTACCGGGCCGGCGTCGGCCGGGTCCTCGGGGCGTAGCCGCAGCGTGGTCACCCGCGCGACGTTACCCTCCGCAGCCGGTCCATCCGTGACGGTCGCTCGAATCGGCGTGGCGCACGTGTACGAGCACCGATCCGATCCGGCCGTTGGCGGGGTAGCAAACGTCGCGAAGGGGTATGACTGATCCATGACGCCCGTACGCTCCCTCGCCCGAGTCATGCTGAGCGGCATTTTCGTGGTCAGCGGTTACCGCAACCTCCGTTCCCCGGAGCGGCTGGCCAAGAAGGCCGCGCCAGTGACCGACCGGGTTGCCCCGACACTGCAGAAGTTGAACCCCCGCATCCCCACCGACACCGTGCAGCTGATCCGGCTCAACTCGGCGGTGCAGCTCGGCGCCGGGCTGATGCTCGCCACCGGACGGCTCACCCGGCCCGCCGCACTGGTCCTCGCCGGCACGATTGTGCCGACGACCATCGCCGGGCATCCCTTCTGGAACGACGACGACCCGGTCACCCGTGACACGAACAAGGTCCACTTCCTGAAGAACCTCGGTCTCCTCGGGGGTCTGCTGCTGGCCGCGGCCGACACCGAGGGCAAGCCGGGTCTGCGTTGGCGCACCGGCCACCGCATCGGCCATTCTCGACGTTCCATGCAGCGCGCCGTCCGTACGGCCCGGCGCGAGGCCCGGATCGCCGTCCGATCCGCCTCCACCGCACGTCGCCTCCCCGGCTGACCTGCGTCGATCCGTCTCCGTGCCACCCCCACCCCCCGCTAAGGCCGCGAATTACCTGAACCACCCGGTAGGCGTTAACGCGGTGGAAATGTCAAAAACATGTGTGGGATCGGACACGGTCGCATAACGCGGGAGGCACTGACGTGAGGCGCCGTTCTAGGCTCCGTGCAGGACCTGGACGGGTAGGACGACCTTGGTATGGGGGTGGCCACGCCATGCCGACGGCTGTCGGTAGACGGGCGGACCGCCTCGCCCCAATCCAACGCGTGACGCGTGGGATCGATCGCAGGAACGTCGTACGGGGCGCCATCGTGGCCGCCGTCGCCTACGCCGCATGGCTTGCCATCGGCACCTTCGGGCGGCCGTACAACTTCTTCGACATGAAGATCTATCACGGTGCCGTGGTGTGGTGGGCGAGCGGTCATGAGCTCTATGAGTTCATCGCGCCCGGAACCACACTCGGTTTCACCTACCCGCCCTTCGCCGGCCTGGTCATGCTGCCGATGGCGCAGCTCCCGATCGGCATGGCCGGCATGGTCAACGCCGCCGCCAGCATCGCCGCGTTGGCGCTGGTGCTGGCCGGTTTGCTCCGCCCCATCGTGGATCGGCTGGCGTGGCCACTGTGGTTCGTCGTGGCCCTGGCGGTGCCGCTCGCGGTCGCCATCGAGCCGGCCCGGGAGACCCTCGGCTACGGCCAGGTCAACATCCTGCTGTTCGCGTTGATCATGGCGGACCTGATCGGCCTGCGCTGGCGCTCCCGCCGGGGCACCCACTACTCCGCGACCGACGGTCCCCTGCTGCGCTTCCTCTACGGCGGCGCCTGGGCTGGCGCGGGCATCGGCCTGGCCACCGCGGTCAAGCTCACCCCGGCACTGTTCATCGCCTACCTGCTGATCACCCGCCAGTGGCGGGTGGCAGCCACCGCCATCGGCACCACGATCGGCGTGACGGTGGCGAGCTTCGCGATCGTCGGCGACGAGTCGCGGGCGTACTTCGGCAGTGTGCTCTGGCAGACCGAACGGGTCGGCGCGGCGGACATGACACCCAACCAGTCCCTCGCCGGTCTGCTCGCCCGGCTGTACGACTCGATCGAAACCCCCGGGCTGCTCTGGTTCGCCTTCTCGGTGCTGATCCTGGCGCTGGGCCTGTCCCGGGCGGCGAGTTCCCGTGCCGACGGTGACGAGCTGACCGCGTTCACGCTGGTCGGCCTGACCGCGAACGTGATCAGCCCGATCTCCTGGACCCACCACCTGGTCTGGGTGATCCCGGCGATCATCGTGCTGGCCGACGCCGCCGTGCGCCGCCGGGAGGCCAGTCGGGGGATGCCCCAGCGCACCGGCCAGGGGACGGTGTTCGGCGGGCTGCCCGGGGTCAACGGGCTCCGCCCACCGATCTGGTATCCCACTCTGACCGGGCTCCGTCACGGGGTCGCCGCGATCGGGCTCTATCTGCTCTTCCTGATCTCCCCGATCTGGCCGTACGAGCACCAGCTACCGGAGATGTCGCACTACCAGGACGGTCTCTTCGGAGCGCTGATGGAAAACTCGCTCGCGGTCGCGCTGATCGTGCTCGTCGCCGCGCTGCCCTGGCGGCCCGGTGCGGAGCCGGCGTTCTACGGCGACCGGATCACCAGGGCCGTGCTGGTCAACGGCCGCCGCTGAACGATCAGGGGCAGTTGACCCATTCATCGGTGCCATCGGTGAAGACCTGCCGCTTCCAGATGGGCAGGCGCGCCTTGACCTCGTCGACCAGCCGGGCGCAGGCCGCGAAGGCCGCCGCCCGGTGGGCGGTGCTCACCGCGGCGACCAGCGCCACGTCACCGATCGCCAGCGGGCCGACCCGGTGCGAGACCGCCACCGCGTAGACGTCGGGCTCCGCGGCGATCTCGGCGGCCACCTCGCGCAGCACCTGCGCGGCGCTCGGGTGCCCCTCGTACTCCAGGCTCGTGACCTGACGCCCGTGGTCGTGGTCGCGGACCACGCCCTGGAAGGAGACCACGGCGCCGGCCCGACGGTCGGCGACCGCCGCCTCGTGGGTGGCGAGGTCGAGCGGCTGGTCGGTGACCTCGCCGAAGGTGATCGCCGGTGCGGTCATGAAACACGCTCCCCAGGAAGCAGCGGCAGTGGCACGATGGGCACCCGGTCACCCGGCTCGCCGCTGGTGCCGGGCCTGATGACGGCGAACCCGTCCGCGCCGGCCAGGCCACGCAGCATCGCCGAACCGACGTGTCGCACCGGAGTCGCGGTGCCGGCGGCCCGGTCCAGTCGGACCAGCGCCAGGTGGGTGTGGTCACCGCGACCAGGCACCGCCTCGGCCAGGGTGACCTGCGGCAACACCGGCATCGAGCGGCCCTGCAGACCGGCGAGCAGCGGCGCCACCAGCGACACCAGCGCGACGATGGCGGACTGCGGGTTGCCCGGCAGCCCCGCCACGAAGCGGATCCGCCCGTCGTGCCCGGCCAGCCGGGCCAGGAGCATGGGGAAACCCGGCCGGACCGCGACCGTGTTGACCACGTAGTCGGCGCCCAGCGCCTCCAGGGTCGGGTGCAGGTGGTCGACCGGGCCGTTCATCGTGCCCCCGGTGGTGCACACCAGGTCGGCGCCGGCCAACGCCGAGCGCAGGGCCGCCACGTGCGCGGGCAGCGTGTCGGCCACCGGGCCGACCACGTCGGACGGGCGGATCTGGCAGCCGTACCGCCGCAGCCACCCGGGCACCGCCGGGCCCAGCGCGTCCCGGACACGACCGGCTGCCGGCGGGCCGGCGGTCAGCAGCTCGTCACCGAAGACGAGCAGCGCGGCGCGCGGCGCTCGTCGAACCCGCAGTGTGTCGTGCCCACAGGAGGCCGCCAGGCCGATCACCGCCGGGTCGACCGGCGTGCCGACCGGCAACAGCTCCTCATCGGCGTACGCCTCCTCCCCGGGTTGCCGCCACTCGGGCGTCTCCCGGGGAGTGCCGCGGACCAGACCGTCGACGGTCGTGGACTCCTCCACGCGCAGAACGGCGCTGGCACCCTCGGGCACCATGGCACCGGTAGCGATCTCGACGGTCGTGCCGTCCTCGGTGAGCGGCGCGGGGGTGCTGCCCGCCAGCACCCGGCCGACGACCCGCCACGGGCCGGTGCCGCGCACCGCCCAGCCGTCCACGCTGGAGGTCGGGAAGGCGGGCAGGTCGGTGCGGGTGGTCAACGGCTCAGCAAGGGTGGACCCGTCGATGTCGGCCAACGGTCGGGCGACGGCGGGCAGCGCGGCGGCCAGACCGACCGCGTAGACCCGCGACCGCGCTTCCTCCCAGCCGGCTGGTGGAGGTGCGACGACCCGATCCGCGGTGGGTGCGGTTTCCGTGCTCACCGACCGAGCCTATCGGCACGGACCGACACCCGGCGGGGCCTGGCGTGGACAGGTCGGCGGGCGCAGCCGCGAACCTCAGTGGTCGCCGCCGCGCAACTGGTCGACGGTGTGCCCGAGGATCGGCCCGAGCACGGCCAGGCCGTCCCGGGCGCCGCCGGTCGAGCCGGGCAGGTTGACCACGAGCATCCGACCAGCCACCCCGGCCAGACCCCGGGACAGCACCGACGTGGGCACCCGGTCGCGGCTGTGCGCGCGGATCGCCTCGGCGATGCCGGGGATCTCGTAGTCGAGTAGACCCCGAGTCACATCCGGTGTGCGATCCGACGGGGTCACCCCGGTGCCACCACTGGTCACCACCACATCGACACCGTCGGCGCGGGCGGCCTGCAAGGCGGCACCAACCGGCTCACCGTCGGGCACCACCACCGGCTCGTCGACCTCGCACCCCAGCTCGCGCAGGCCGGCGACGAGCAGTGGACCGCTGGTGTCGGCGTAGACACCGGCCGCGGCCCGGTTGGACGCGACGATCACCCGCGCCCGGATCACGGCCGGTCCTCCGGCCGGACCCACTCGCCGGTCTTGCCGCCCTCCTTACGCAGCACCCGGACTGCCTCCACCGAGGCCGCCGGGTCGACTGCCTTGACCATGTCGATCAGAGCGAGGCCGGCGACGGCAACCGCCGTCAGCGCCTCCATCTCCACCCCCGTGCGGTCCGCCGTGCGGGCGGTGGCCGTGATCTCCACGGTGTCGGCGGTCAACTGCAGGTCGACAGTGACGCCGTGCAGGGCGATCGGGTGGCACAGCGGGATCAGATCGGGAGTGCGTTTCGCCCCCATGATCCCGGCCAGCCGACCGACCGCCAACGCGTCACCCTTGGGCAACCCGTCACGATGCAGCAGGTCGATGACCTCGGGTGTGGTCCGCAGACGGCCGGCGGCCACGGCCATCCGGCCCGTCACCGCCTTGGCGGAGACATCGACCATGCGGGCCGCGCCAGCACGATCGACGTGGCTGAGCTGTGCGGGTTCGGTCACGGTCGTGAGCCTATCGGTGCGGTACGACGGCGTTCGGAAGGAGCGGCGTCGCGCTGACCGCCGCGCCGGGTGCTGACGGCGCACCGGTCGGACGCCGCTCCTTCCTCGCCGACCCGCCGCCGAGGTCGCTGGGGGGACCTGGCAGCGGGTACGTGTCGACGACCCGGTTCTGCCCAGGGGCAGAACCTCCCCCGTTCGTCGATACGGCCGAGAAGCTACCGGGTGTGGCGATAAGAAATCGATAAACGCTGTGTTCAGGCAGGTCAGCGCTCTGCGGCCGGGTTCGCGTCAGCCAACTCGGCGAGACGGCCTTCGACCTCGAAGCGCTCCGGAACGCCCATCCGCCGGAAGATCGCCAGCGCCCGCTCCCAGTGCCTCCGGGCCTCGACCGGGTCGACGCGGACGAAGTGTTCAGCAAGCCCGGCCAGAGCGCGTCCCTGCTCGTACGGGTCAGAGACGCGTTCGGCAAGCTGCAAGCCCTGGCGGTGAGCCTCAAGGGATGCCGGCCCATCCCCGCTCGCCAACAGGGTCGTGCCAAGATCGTTAAGGGCGATACACTGCGCATGCCGCTCGCCCGACTCAACGGCCAACTCGAAGGCATCCAGGTGCTGTCGTCTGGCAAGGTTCAGCTTGTTGAGTCCCCGATACGCGACTCCCAGGACGTTGCGGGCCTCGGCCTCGCCGTACCGGTGACCGGTGCGGCGGAACAATGACAGCGAGGAATTCAGCAACGCCGCGCTCTGCCTGTACTGCCCGAGGCGAACGCGCACCGCCGCGAGATGGCTCAGAGCATTTGCCAGGTGGTAGTAATCCTGATTGAGCCGTGCCTGGAACAGGTGCTGTCGGTGAATCTTGAGCGCCTCGTCCCATCGGCCCAGCAATGCCAGCGCGATACCCAGATTCGGCAGGGCCAACGGCACGCGGTTGTCGTAGAGGCGGCGCTCGGCCAGGCTCTGCCGTCCCATCGCGACAGCCAGCTCAAGGTCCCCGCTGAGCAGGTGGACGACGATCAGATTCGAACGAAGCCGGGCCAACTGCCGCCAGTCGCCAGACTCACGGCAGAGCGATATGGCCGCGCCGAGATGAGTTGACGCAAGACGGTGAGAGCCTGTCTTCACCAGGGCTGATGCGAGATAGTTGTGCATCGAGACGATGGCGGGTTGGTGTTGGAGCGCTATCGCCGAGGCGAGACCCGCGCGATGGATGGCAAGAATGTCGTCGAAATGTCCCCGCACGTGAAGAAAGCGCCACAGGGTCCGGGCGAGCTTCCACACCTGGTGGTGGAGTCCGTGCTCCACACCGAGGCCCACCAACATGCCCAGATTCGTGCGCTCCCGCTCAAGCCAGTCAACCCCGGACACAGTCTCTGGGCCGATCAGGTCGGGACGCGGCGGCGGACCGGCACCGACCTCTTTACGGACGTCAACGGACTGGTGCAGCTCCGAGGCGGCCTGCAAAGTGGCGTGCAGAGCGAAGTCCAGTAGACGCGTCACGGCCGCCATCATGGCTTCGGGCGTCTCCGAAACCAGGCACTGTGCTCGCGAGTACTGCCGCAGGAGGTCATGAAGTCGGTACCGACCTCCCTCAACCTCGTCGACCAGGTGCAGGTCCATCAGATCATCGAGCAGCCTGGCGACGACATCGAGCGGAAGGTCGAGCAGGGCCGCGACCATCTCCACGCTGTGCTCACCGCGATGAAGACTCAACATCCGGAAGGCCCGTTGGGCGGGGACAGGCAAGGGCCCGTACGACGTGGCGAAGGCCCGTGCCAGCGTCCGGTCACCGACTTTGAGCTGATTCAACGCTGGAGAATCGGCCGTCAGGAGAGCCGCCAGATCCGCGACCTTGCGTGCGGGTCGATGGGCAAGACGTGACCCAGCGAGCCGGATCGCCAACGGGAGGTGCCCGCAGCGACGGACGACCTCTGCGGCCGCCGCCGGCTCCTGGCCGATTCGCTCGACGCCGGCAGTCTGCGCAAGCAGTTTCAGCCCTTCGTCGAGAGTCATCAGGGGCAACGACTCCGGTGGGCCGACGTCCAGGTCAGCCAATCGTCGACGAGAAGTCACCAGGACGACCGTGCCCGGCGACGCGGGCAGGAGAGGGAGGACCTGGTCACTGCCCCCCGCGTTGTCGAACACGACGACCGATCTCCGGCTTTCGAGTTCGCGGCGCCACAGCTCCGCCTTGGCGTCGAACTCGACCGGTATGCGCTCCGCCGGAACTCCCAACTGTCGGAGCAGTGTGACCAGTGCCGCCGACGGCCCGATTCGGGTCGTCTCGCTGTCCCCGCACAGGTCGATGAACAAGCGTGCGTCCGGGTATCGCTTCGACAGACGGCGAGCTAGATGGATGGCCAGGGTCGTCTTTCCGCTGCCTGCCATGCCGTCGATCAGATGCACCGCCGAGATTCGATCCTCGACTCGGCGGGTCTCTGCCAGCAGCCGCGACACCACCTCCTCGCGACCGACGAAGTCAGTCACCGCTCGAGGAAGGTGATCAACAGGCGCACGCCGATGCCGTTCATCGGTCGGGGCGGGCGCGTCTGCAGCGAGCCAACGCGCTGAGGTCGGACGGGGTGAGACGCTGATCGCCGACTCGCCTGCTGAAGCCTCGGTGATGATCTTCGAGTGCAGGCCTTGGATGTCTGGTCCCGGTTCGACGCCCAACTCCTTGGTGAACGTCGTCCGAACCGCGTCATACACGACGAGAGCTCCTGCGTGATCGCCGCGCTCGTACAACGCCCGCATGAGGAGGGCGTACGCCGGTTCCCGGAGGGGATGACGAACAACGACCTCCCGCAGCAGCGGTATCACCGAGTGGTGGTTTCGCCCTGACCTCAGCTGGACGTCGGCGAGAATCTCCACGGTCAACAGCCGTTCCTCTTCGGCGACGACGGTTCGGGAGGTGAGGACGGGCCCGAGCGGGACGCCGGCGAGCATCGGACCCCGCCACCGAGCCAATGCGCGTTCCAGCAGCTCGCGAGCACGGTCCAGGCGCCCGGCCGTCAGTGCTTCGCGACCCGCGTTCCGTTCCAGCTCGAAACAAAAGACGTCGACCCGTTCCGGGTCCACAACGAGTCGATAGCCGTTGCGTTGACGTTCGATGGCACCGTAACCGGCCGGGACAGCCTCGAAAGTCCGGCGCAGATTGGCCGCATAGGTCCGCACATTAGCCACGGCTGATCGCGGTGGGCAATCGACCCATAACTCATCGACGAGGTCATCCAGTGTCACCAGCCGACCGGGCTGCACTGCGAGCATCGCGAAGATTGCCTGCTGTTTGGGCGTACCGAGGCGCAGCATGCGGGTAGACAGTTGCACCGAAAGACCGCCCAGAACCTGAATCTCCACCGGTCCCCTGTTCCAGCCGTGCCAGGTATTCAGTCGATCACGCAGCGAAGTCTACGACCCTCTTCGGTGACGCACTGCTCACGGGGCGAAGGGGGATGGCCGTTGGTGACCTCAGGATTACCGTGAGGAGGGTCGCTTGATTGCCCTATCCGCAGCCGCACCATGTCGACAGCAAGTTGCATCGGCACCAGCGGTTCCGCGTCGTGGCCCTCGAGCCACTCGAAGACTGACGCCTTTACCCCGTCAGCCTGGCACCTCGAACGCGTCAACTCTGCCCCTGCCGCGTTGATGCCTCTCCAAACTCCGGATGAGGCAACTCCTGGGGTGCCGCAGACCTAGCGAATAACGCGACCATTACCTCGTCGGATACCGTCTGCAGTTGGCGCCTGTCCCACGAATCCAGCATCGGGCCAGTTCGACCGCACTCCGTTCAGTAGCGATGGACAGAACGTCACAAAAAACCTCCAACTTGGCTAATGTTGCGCATACCGACATTTAATTCTTCTAACCCGCCGATCCTTCTCTTAAGCTGCCATTCCAAGGAAGACCTCCACTTTGGGTAGGTCCTCGAATTGGCTCAGCGAGAAGGGGGCAACGCGATGCGCGGCAGCGAGTGGAACTGACCCCTCGAGTGGGGACGTGCACGAGCCCCGGACGGTAGGCTACGAGCACGGCAGAGGCAGTCCTTCGGGAGTGGCATGACCCTTCCTCAGCGACGAGAGATTGAGACCGATCAGCGGCTACGGCTGCTCGTCGGTCTCGTCGTCGTTGTAGCAACCCTCATCACGGCCACTTCACTACCGGTCGCAGCGCGGTCGGCGGTGACCGCAACACCGACCGACATCGCGGTCCTCGTCGTACTCACCGTCGCAATCGCCCTGGGAACTCTGGTCAAAGCAAGGGTGCGAATCCGGTCCACCACCCACTCGATCAGTTGGACCGAGGCCGCGATCATCATTGGCCTCGCCATCGCTCCGGCCCAGTCGGTGGTCCTCTGCACCGCAGTGGGCATCACCTTCGCCTCGCTCCGGCTGCCGCCGATCAAGATGGCCTTCAGTGTGGGCAAGAACGTCATCGTGGCCTGGGGTGCCGGCATCACGCTGGCAATGACGACCTGGACCTGGCCACCCGAGAACACCGTCGCACTGATCGTGCCGGTAGCTGCCTCATACCTGGTTGCGGCACTGCTGGACGACCTGCTGGCCATCCCGGTCATCGCGCTGGCATCCGGCACCAAGATCGCGAAGCAGTTCCGGACCAACCTCGACCTCCGACTCGCCGGCTTCGCCGTACGGTTCGTCGTGGCGGTCTGCACGCTGCTGATCCTCGACGCGAACTTCAAACTCCTGTTGGTCATTCCGCCCCTGGTTCTCAGCCTGCACCTGGGCTACTCCACGAGAATCCGTTCCAGGACCGAACAGCAGGCGTGGCAGCGGCTCGCCCGCACCACCGACGCGCTCAACGTGGTCGACCTGGACACCGTCCTCACCACCGCCGTCACCCAGGCCGCCGAGTTGTTCTCCGCCGACGAGGTCGAGATCGAGCTGCGCCTCGGCGGCCGCACCGTCCGCGGTGGCACCGGCGGCATCACCTTCGACGGCCCGATCGGCACGCCCGCCGAGGTGGACGGCACCATCGTCCCCGCACCGCTGGAAGGACACGACCGCACCGTCGACGTCGGCATACTTCGACTGCGTTTCCGCGGTCCGGTGCAACTCTCCGAGCGGGAGCAGTACACCCTGCGCACCTTCGCCTCCGCGCTCTGCACCGCCGTTCGCAACGCCCAGGCGTACGCCGAACTGGCCCGGGTGGCCGACGAACACGCGTACGCGGCCTCGCACGACGCGCTGACCGGCCTGGCCAACCGCCGACACCTCCTCGACGAGGGCACCGAGCAGTTGAGCACCCGGCACGCCGACGGGGTGACCGCGCTGGTGCTGATCGACCTCAACCACTTCAAGGAGGTCAACGACACGCTGGGGCACGCCGCCGGCGACCAGGTGCTGGTGCAGGTCGCCGACCGGTTGCGCGGTGCGGCCCAGGCGAGTGACCTGGTGGCCCGCCTCGGCGGCGACGAGTTCGCCGTACTCCTGCGAGGTCTGCCGGCCCCGGCGGTCGCTGCACACCGGGCCGAGTCCCTGCTCGCCGCCCTGCACGAGCCGTTCGAGCTGGACGGCATGCGGATCAGCGTCGAGGCCAGCGGCGGAATCTCCGTCGCCCCGTCCAGCGGTGGCATGGCCGAGCTGCTGCGCCGCGCCGACGTCGCCATGTACCAGGCCAAGCGGGCCGGGCAGCGGATCGCCACGTACGCACCGACCCGGGACACCGCCGACCTTGGCCGCCTCACCCTCGGTGGCGACCTGCCCCGGGCGGTCGCCGACCACGAATTCGTCGTCAACTTCCAACCGATCGTCGACCTGGGCACCGGCGAGGTGACCAGTGCCGAGGCGCTGGCCCGCTGGCACCACCCCACCCACGGCATGATCGACCCGCTGCGTTTCCTGGAGGCCGTGGAGCGTTCGGGCCTGCTGCCGGCCTTCGCCGAGGCGATCCTCGACCAGGCGCTGATCGCGGCGGCCAACTGGCGCGACGCCGGCTTCGACGTACCCGTCGCGGTCAACGTGTCCCCGCGCAGCCTGCTCGACGCGCGGTTCCCAGGCTCGGTGCTGGCCCGCCTGCGCGCCCACGACCTGCCGCCGGACCGGCTGGTGCTGGAGCTGACCGAGACGCTGACCCTCAGCCAGCTCGACGTCGTCGACCGGGTGCTCAGCCGGCTCCGCGACGAGGGTGTCCGGCTGGCGCTGGACGACTTCGGCACCGGCTACTCGTCACTCTCGCTGCTCTCCCGCATCCCCGTGCACGAGTTGAAGATCGACCGGAGCTTCGTGACGACGATGGAGAGCTCGGCGGAGGCCGCCGCCGTCATCCGCTCCACCCTCGACCTGGGCCGCAGCCTCAACCTGGACGTCGTAGCCGAGGGCGTGGAGAGCGAACCGCAGCGGCGGGCCCTGTGGGAGTTGGGCTGCGTCGCCGGCCAGGGCCACCTGTTCGCCCGGCCGATGCCGGCCGGCACCCTGCTCGCGGCGATGCAGCGCGGTTCGGGCGGCCGACCCGGCACCCTGGCCGCGCCACTGCACGACGCCGGCGCGGTGATCCGGCTGAGCCAGAACCGCCGCCAGGCCGGCCGTTCCCGCCCCGACCGCCTCCCGCACCTGCCCGCCTGACCCAGCATCGGCCAGGTGCCGACGCAGGCCGGTCTGCCAGACTGGCGCCGTGACCGCCGACGACCCGACCGCCCGCCGCCGTCGCTGGCACTGGCGAACGCTCGACGCCGCTGGCGGCGGACTCGCCCTCGACCTGGGCCTCTACGCAGCCTCGGCCGCCTTCGCCGCGATCACCGCGGTCACGTCGACCCTGCTGCCGCACCGGGCGTGGGGCGCCGTCGCCGCCGTCGGATACCTGGTCGCAACGCTGGTGGCGCTCGTCCAACTCCTGCTGCGTCGGCGCTCCCCAACCTCACCCCTGGTCGGGCTGCCAGCCCGCTGGGCGGTCACCGGTCTCGCCTGGGCGGGCACCGCACTGCTGCCCCTGCTCTGGCAGAGCATCGACCGGGCCGGCGGACGCACCGACCGGGCCCAGGAGGAGGTGCTGGTCGTGGAACAGGCCGGCACCCGCCTCCTGGAGCACGGCACGCCGTACCTCGGGCCCGACGCGATAGCCGCCCTGCCACCCGGCGAACAACTCATGGGCTACACCCCGTACCAGCCCGGCATGGCGATGTTCGGCCTGCCCAGAGCCCTGGCCGACACCTGGTGGACCGACTCCCGGGTCTGGTTCGCGGTGGGCACCGCACTCGCGCTCGCCCTGGCCGTGGCCGCCCTGCGCAGAACACCGACCGCCACCGACCAGGTCGACACGCACCACCGCCGGGACGCCGCGTTGCTGCGCGGCGTGCAGGCCGCCACCGTACTGCCGATCTGCGCCCTCACCCTCGCCACCGGCGGCGACGACCTGCCCGTACTCGCGCTCTGCCTGCTGGCCCTCGCACTCGCCGCCACCGACCGACCCGGCCGGGCCGGCCTCGCGGTCGGCCTGGCCGGCGCACTGAAGCTGTTCGCCTGGCCGGTCGCCCTGGTTTTGATCGTCTGGGGTCTGACCCGGCGTGCCGGCACCCGGGTCGCCGCGGGCGCGATCGGCCTGCCCGTCGCCGCCCTCCTGCCCGCCATGCTGGTCGACCGGGACGCGCTGACCGAGAACGTGCTGCGCTTCCCCCTCGGCCACGGCCTGGTCACCAGCCCCGCACAGTCCCCGTTCCCCGGCTACCTGATCGCCACCGCACTGCCCGCCGGCCGGCTGATCGCCGCCGCACTGCTGGTCGCGGCGGGAGTGGCCATCGCCGTCCGACTCGCCCGCCGCCCGCCCCGCACCGCCGTCGCCGCCGCGCTCATCTGCGGGTACGGGCTGCTCGTCGCCATCGCCCTGATGCCCTCGACCCGCTTCGGCTACCTGCTCTACCCGCTCGCCCTGCTCACCTGGGCACCTGCCCTGCACCGCCCGGTCGACACACCGCCGACCCCGGTCCCCGACCACCTGCCCGGTCGGGCCACTTCCGCGTAACTGGCGGGCGAAACGTCGCGTCAGGGCGTAGACCTGAAGACATGACGACGTACCGCGACCGGGCCGACGCCGGCCGGGTGCTCTCCGACCGGCTCACCGCGCTCATCGGCGAACCCGACGTCGTCGTCCTCGGCCTCGTCCGCGGCGGCGTGCCCGTCGCCCGGGTCGTCGCCGAACGACTCGGCGCACCACTGGACGTGCTGGTCGTCCGCAAGCTCGGCATGCCGTGGGCCCGGGAGGTCGCCTTCGGCGCGCTCGGGCCGGGAGGCGTCCAGGTGCTCAACGACGCGGTCGCCAGCCGACTCAGCAGCGACGACATCGCCGAGGTCAGCCGTCGAGAACAAGCCGAACTCGAACGCCGGGAACGCCTCTACCGGGGCGGTCGCGCGCAATTGGAACTCACCGGGCGTACCGCGGTGATCGTCGACGACGGCCTGGCCACCGGCGCGACCGCCCGCGCCGCCGTGGAGGTCGTCCGCCAACTCGGGGCACACCGCGTCGTGGTCGCGGTCCCGGTCGGCGCGCAGGAAGCCTACGAACTACTCGCCGCGGAGGCAGACCAGGTCATCTGCGCCCAACGCCCAGCGGATTTCGGCGCGGTGAGCGTCTACTACGACGACTTCCACGAGGTGTCCGACGAGGAAGTCACCGAGGCGCTCACAGCAACTGCCTAGGTCCACCAGGTACCGTCGGGCGATGAGTAGTCTCACCTGTCCCAAGTGTCACGGAGAAATGCGCCAATACGAGCGCAGCGGTGTCGTCATCGACCAGTGCGGGGAGTGCCGAGGCATCTTCCTGGACCGCGGCGAGCTGGAGAAGCTGTTCGAGGCGGAGGCCAACTGGAGCCGCCAACAGAGCGCCGGTGCGCCGCCGCAGCCTGCCCAGCAGCCGGCCGGCTACCCGCCCCCGCCGCCCCCGCCCGGTTACGGTGCCGTCCCGCCGCCCCCGCCCGCCCACGGCTATCCGCCGCAGCCGGCGTACGGCCACCAGCAGCAACAGCACCACGGCTACCACGGGCACTACCGGCAGAAGAAGCGCAAGGGCTTCCTCGACGACATGTTCGGCTGATCCCAGAGCCGACATTCCGCCCGGGTCGATCGACGTGTCGGCCCGGGCACACCGCTCACCCCATCGATGGTTGGCGGGGCGCGATCGTCCATGCCAGGGTGATTCGCATGACCGTGATCCGACCGGACGAGGCGCTGGCCCAGGCGTACGACGGGATCACCGCTGCCGTCGACGGCTTGGACGACGCCGGCCTGCAACGAACCACCCGCTGCCAGGGTTGGCTCATCGCGGACCTGCTGCTGCACGTGCTCGGCGACGCCCAACGGGCACTGGTCGCACTGGCCAGCCCCGTCGACGGCCCCGCCGACGTCGACGACGTGAGCTACTGGCGCGACTTTCCCGGCGGTGATGACAACGCCACCCGGCACGCCTGGTGGGTCCGCCGATCGGCCGCCGCCTTCGACCGTCCCACCGGGATCGTCCGGCTCTGGCAGGAGACCGCCCCGGCGGCGGTCCGCGCCGCCGCGTCAGCCGACCCCGAGGGGTACGTGACCACGCAGGGGCACGTGCTGCGCGTACCGGATTTCCTCGCGACCCTGACCACCGAGGCCGTCGTGCATCACCTGGACCTGACCGTGGACCTGCCCGGCGCGCCCCCGCCCGGCCCAGTGGCGGTACGAGTCGCGGTGGCGACCATGGACGGTCTGCTCAGTGACGACACCGTCCGCCCCACCGCCTGGGACGACCACGACTTCCTGCTGAAGGCCACCGGGCGCGTGCCCCTCACCGAACGGGACCGGCTGGAGTTGGGCGAGTCGGCGGGCTGGTTTCCACTGCTCGGCTGACCGACGGCGGGTCGTCGCACCGGTCAGCCGATGGCCATGTCCACGAAACGGGACAGGTGCAGCTGCGCTGCCACCGTCACGGTGTCGGTTGGTCCATTTCGATGCTTGGCAACAATGAAATCCGCCTCGCCGGCTCGCGGCGACTCCTTGTCGTAGTAGTCGTCACGGTGCAGCAGGATCACAACGTCGGCGTCCTGCTCGATCGAGTTGTGGGTCGCAATGCCATTGGCGATGAAGTTGTGCGTCCCCAAGACGGTCGCGTCGAACACCTCCTGCTCACCGATCGACTCGATAGTGACGATCGAGTCCCAGAAGATGTCGTTGGTCGCGTGCAGGTCCAGGTCGGCCGCGTCGAGGACGGTGGCGATCGCCGCCAGCCGGGAGCGGCTGGGCGCATGCTTCCAGAGGGTGCTGCCGCAGAACTGGGTGCCGATGGCCTTCGCGAACTCACGGTGAGTCATGCCCTGCTCCACCAGAATCTCCTTGACTCTGGTCCACACCTCTCGCGGCACAGTGTCGACGTTGGTGTTGCTCTCCGTCGACTCCAACGCGGTAAGCAGAGCAGCGCAGCCCTCCGACCGCTGCCCGTAGACGCCGATCTCGCGCAGGAACCTCAACTGGTCGTCACGCCCGGAGATGTCGAGCGTGTACTGAGGGCGGTGCCCCACGACTGGTACAACCCTCAGCCGCGCCGTAATCCCGTACCTCAGGAGCAGCCGAGAGATGTCCTCAAGTAGGCGTCGACTAGTGGATGCGAAATAGACACGCCCCCCGCGACCCGAGCTGTTCACGGTCACTGAGCCGTCCGTGGCCCACAGGTGCTGCAGGAAGGTGGTGATCTGCTCCTTGGGCAGGCTGAAAATGGTCGACGGAAGGAACTTCTCGTGTGATTTCAGGCCGAAGAGACCCAAGTCGTCCAGCCAAGCCGCGATGGGGTTTCGCCGGCCGCGTGCCAGCCGATAGGGCGCAGGCAGCCGAAGGGTCGTCACCCTCGCGGCTGCGTAGTCGTCACGGACAGCAGAGATCCCAAAGTGCTTCGCCGCTTCCGACACGGCCTGAAGGTTCAGCTCATCACAGCTCGCGTATCGGATGGGTTGGCGCCGCACGAAGGATCCGTCGCCCAACAGGTGCGCCAACATCACGACCTCCGCGTCGGCCCACGGGCGGGTGGCCATTGGCGGAGGTAGGTGACGTGGCGTGGCGATGCGATCTCCGGGCGACAGCTCACCGAGCGGCACCCATCCAGTGAACGCGAGGAAGGGATGGTTCGCCGTGGCGTCGATCTGCTTGCCTGATGCGAGGGTCAGCCGGAACACCTCGCGGGTGCCGCTTGGGAAGACGTGGGTCATGGTGCGGGGCGTGTAGCGAAGGCTCTCGTCCAACGCCCAGACCGGGATGTCCCTAGCGTTGTTGGATAACAGTTCACCGAGCGTGATCTCCGTATTGTCATCCGCTCGAACCACTCGGGTCTCGGCCGTGAGGCAGCCAGACTCCCGCAAATCGGACAGCTGAGGTCGCTTGTCCGTGCGCTGCTCGGGGCCACGGTTCAGCTGACTGACCGCGATGACCGGGCACTCGACCTCCTTGGCCAACAGCTTCAGGCCACGGGACAGGTCCGCGACCTCCTGCTGGCGGCTCTCGGTGCGCTTCGGCGACGTCATCAGCTGGAGATAGTCGACCACGATCATCTTGAGGTCGTGCCGCTGCTTGAGCCGTCGAGCCTTGGCCCGGATCTCCATCAGGTTCATGCTCGGCGTGTCGTCGACGAAGAGGGGCGCCTCGCTGATCTCGCCCATGCACCGGGCCAGCTTGGTCCAGTCGTCATCGGAGAGTTGCCCGCTGCGCAACACGTGCAGCGGCACCCGCGCCTCGGCGGAGAGCAGTCGCATGACGATCTCGACCTTGCTCATTTCCAGCGAGAAGATCGCGGCGGCCTGGTTGGCACGAATCGCAGCATGTCGGGCAAAGTCCATACTAGCGGTCGATTTGCCCAAACCCGGCCTGCCTGCCACGATGATCAATTGGCCGGCGTGCAGGCCGTTGAGCAGTCGATCCAGGTCGCTGAAGCCGGTCGGCACGCCGGTCATCATGCCGCCGGTCGCCCCCACCGCCTCGATCTCGTCCAGCGTGGGCTGCAACATGTCGGCCAGGATCGCGAAGTCCTCGCTGACCCGGCGTTCGGTGACGTCGTAGACGGCCTGCTGGGCGAGGTCCACGACGTCGTCCACGTCGCGGCTGCCGCCGCTGGCGGTGCCGTAGCCCAGCTGCACGATCTTGGTGCCGGCCTCGACCAGGCGGCGCAGCACCGCCCGTTCGCTGACGATCCGCGCGTAGTAGGCCGCGTTCGCGGCGGTGGGCACGCTGGCGATGAGGGTGTGCAGGTAGGGCGCGCCACCGATGCGGACGAGATCGCCGGAGTCGGCGAGCGCCGCCGCGACGGTGATCGAGTCGGCCGGCTCACCCCGGCCGTAGATGTCCAGGATGATGTCGAAGATGGTGGCGTGCACCGGCCGGTAGAAGTCGTTGGTCTTGAGGATCTCGACGACGTCGGCGATGGCGTCCTTGGAGAGCAGCATGCCGCCGAGGACGCACTGCTCGGCGGCAACGTCCTGGGGCGGAGTCTTGTCGAAATGGCCGTCCCGCGGCGCAGGTGGCTGGCCTCCGCCGGAGCGTGACTCTGCCCGCATGTCGTCGGTGACCGACACGGGTCCCCCCTCCACTGCGCCGGATCTGATTCCAGCTCTACCGCTGGGGTGCGACACTTCCGTCCGACCGGGCCGGTCGATCGGGGGCCATCGCGCCGGCGGTCGAGGGCCAACCATACGGACCCCGAGGTCAGAGACTCAACAACGCCGGTGGACGATCCTTGGGACAACCTGTGGATGCCGGGGGACAGCATGTGCGCGGTGTGTGCACAGCCTGTGGAAAACTGTTGGGGAATTCTTCGCCATAACTCGTTGACCTGCGGAAACGTGCTCCCCAGCCTGTGGAGGAAGATATTTCGGTCGGGCCTGTGACACGATCGTCCCGTACTATCTCCAGCGAACGGCTACACCTGGACAGCGGATTCCGCTTTCGGTTCAGAAGGGTCACACTCCGGCCGTGAGTTACCGGGACTGGGGACGCGGGGATGGCAGCCCGCGCGAGCGCCAGCCGACCGCCTCGTGGGGTGAACGCGCGGCGTCCGTTCCGGTCGACCCGTACGACGAGGATGGGCGATACCGCACCTCCAGTCGGCGGCGTGCACTGGACCGGGGCCAGGACGAGCCCGTCGACGCCTACCTGCCCCGGTGGGCGTTGGAGTCGGGTGTCCGGCACGCTGACGGCGGCGGGCGTCACGCGGCACCGGACGAGGACGAACGCGAGCGGCCCACCTCCGGTCCTGGCCGACGCTCTGCCGAGGCGCCGAGCGGCCGCGGTCGGCGCAGCGAGGCGGGTTGGCGCGAACAGGCGGCGATCGGTGCCGGCCCGGACTCCGACCACACTCGGGAGTGGACGCTCGACCGCCCGCAGGACCAGGGGTACGCCGGCCGTCGACGCGCCGACGCCGGGGAGGACGAGCCGGTCTCCGGTGCGATCCAGGACCGTCGCCCCCGCCGCGCCCCCGCTGGCCGTCCTCAGGTGATCTGGTCGGGCGGGGATCTGGAGTCCGCCCCGAGCGAGCCCGCGCCTGAACCGGACGTGAGCCGCCCCACCCGGCGTAGCCGCCGTGCGGCGGAGGAGTCCTGGTCCCGTCCGGCGGCCGACCCGTGGGTGCGCGGGTCCGACCGGGTGGCTGAGCCCGAGCCGTCGTACCCGCCCGCTGTGGATCCCTGGGATGCCTCGGGTGTGCACGCGTGGCCGCCGGCCGCCGGGGCGGACGGCACGGATCTGAGCGGGCAGTGGTCGGCCGTGGAGAGCGTCGGTGGCTGGGAGCGGTCCGACCGCACCGGCCAGTGGGAGCGGTCCGCGATCGAGGACGACCAGTGGGACCGTACGCTGCCGCCGCGCTCGGACCGGTCCGTGGCCGCGGAGGGTTGGCCGGCACGGGACGACGGGTTCTGGCCCGGCACGCGGCTGGCCGATGACGACCCCCGGTGGATGGATCCGGCGACGTCGGCGCCCAGGTCGCCGGTGGTGGGTTACACCGCTCCGCGACCGCGCAGTGCGCCGGTGCCGCGTGGCGGAGCGCCACGGCGTCGGCCGGACCGGCCTGCGGTCGGGGCGGCGTCGGTGCGTCAGCGGGTCGAGTCGGCGGCCAACGGTGCCTTCTCGCGGCGCCTGGAGGACGATCTGCTCGACCCGGATCCGGGCGGGCCCTTCCGGCCATTGCTGTTCACTGCGGCCTGTTACCTGGTGCCGGCGATGCTGATCTTCGGTTGGTTGTTGACGTTGGACAGCCAGGCGCCGGCTGGTTGTGTGACGGACATCAGCGGGGGTGGCTGCGAATCGGCCCGGTCGCGCGCGTTGGAGTCGCTGCTCGCGGGCTCGCCGCGCTTCGGTCTGGCGCTGGTGAGCAGTCTGGTGGTGGCAGCGCTGCTGCGTCGGGTGGGTACGACGTGGCGCTCGGCGACCATCGCGCTCGCCGCGGCGGTGGTGGGCGGCGGCCTCTCCACGGTGTTGATCAGCGCGGTGACCGGCCAGCCGATCGGGTGACCTGCCCTGCGAGGGAGGGCGGGACCGACCGGGCGTCCGCCTGACCTGCCCGGCAGGTCAGGGGGCACCGACCGGGGCCGGGTCGGGCTCAGATGACGTACGCACGAAGGCCCGCACCGATCGCTCGGTGCGGGCCTTCGTGTTGGTGTTGCGGACGTCAGCCCTGAACGACGTTCAGGTTGAACGACGCGGTCACCTCGGGGTGCAGCTTGATCTTCACCGGGTAGGTGCCGGTCGACTTGATGTGACCGGGCACCTCCAGCCGACGCCGGTCGAGGACCGGGCCGCTGGCCGCCTTGACGGCGTCGACGATCTCGGCCGGAGTGACCGAGCCGAAGAGCCGTCCGCCGTCGCCGGCGCGGACCTTCATGTTGACCTTGAGACCCTCGAGCTGAGCCTTGACCTCGTTGGCGTGGTCGAGGTCGCGGATCTCGCGGGCCCCACGGGCCCGCTTGATGACCGTGACCTGCTTTTCCGCGCCCTTGGTCCAGGCGATCGCGAAGCCCTGCGGCAGCAGGTAGTTACGGCCGAAGCCGTCCTTAACCTCGACGATGTCGCCCGGGGCACCGAGGCCGGACACTTCCTGAGTCAGGATGATCTTCATATCGGTGCCTCCTCTCAGCGGGTGGTGGCCGTGTACGGCAGGAGCGCCATCTCACGGGCGTTCTTGACCGCACGGGCGATCTGCCGCTGCTGCTGCGAGGTCACGCCGGTCACCCGACGAGCGCGGATCTTGCCGCGATCGGAGATGAACTTGCGCAGCAGCGCGGTGTCCTTGTAATCGATGTAGGCGATCCCGTCCTTGTCGAGCGGGTTCACCTTCTTCTTGGGCTTGCGCAGTGCCGCAGCCTTGGCCGTTGCACGTGCTCCTGGTTTGCGATCGCGAGCGCTAGGCGCCATTAGAACGGTGGCTCCTCGTCAAAATTGGTGCCCGAACCGGCACGCGCGGGAGAGGGAGAGGGAGCAGCCGAAGCCCAGGGGTCGTCGAAGTTGCCTCCGCCGCCACCCTGGTTGCCACCGCCACCGCCGCCACCGAAGCCGCCGCCACCGCCGCCGGAGCGGGACATCTTCTGCACCTTCGCCGTGGCGTAGCGCAGCGACGGGCCGATCTCGTCGACCTCAAGCTCGATGACAGTGCGCTTCTCACCCTCGCGGGTCTCGTACGACCGCTGACGCAGCCGGCCCGACACGATCACCCGAGCGCCGCGCTGCAGCGACTCGGCGACGTGCTCGGCGGCCTGCCGCCAGACGGTGCATGCGAGGAACAGCGGCTCGCCGTCCTTCCATTCGTTCGACGCCTTGTCCATGAAACGGGGCGTCGAAGCGACTCGGAACTTGGCGACCGCAGCCCCGGAGGGGGTGAACCGCAACTCGGGGTCATCGGTCAGATTGCCGATGACCGTGATGGTGGTGTCTCCTGCCATGACCATCTCCTCGCGCACTCAGCGTCTCGTCGTACAGGCTCGCAGAGCCGTACGACAGAGTCGCGGAGGCTGATCCGGACGAACCGGGGTTGGATGCTCTAGCGCATTTCCGGTCGGATGACCTTGGTGCGCAGCACGGACTCGTTGAGCCGGAGCTGACGGTCCAGCTCGGCCACCGCAGCAGGCGTGGCCTGCAGGTCGATGACGGCGTAGATGCCTTCGGCCTTTTTGTTGATCTCGTACGCGAGGCGCCGGCGGCCCCACACGTCGGTCTTCTCAACCGAGCCACCCGCGGTCCGAATCACGTTCAGGTACGTGTCGAGCGACGGTGCGACGGTGCGCTCCTCGAGGCTGGAGTCGAGGATGACCATTAGTTCGTAGTGACGCAAGACGTGCTCACCTCCTGTGGGCTAAGCGGCCACGGTCCTTCCGTGGCAGGAGGTCTTGTGTCGCTGCCCGCACGTGCCGAGGGAACCCGACCGGACGCGGACAACCTGACCAGGATACCCGGTCCGAACGATCATGCCCGGGGTGGTCGGGTCAGCGCCCGGACAGGATGACGGGGGCCCCCATTCGACCGTCATCCGGCCGATGGTGGACCCCCGTCTACGAGGCCGCGGGGCGTCTGGTCCGCATTCCTTGGGTGGGACCTGGGGAGGAACGACCACACCGATGAGGTTGGACCGAAGACGCCCCGCGGAGCTTTATCGTGTTGTTACCTGACGATACAACGGCACTCGTACCTTGTTGGAGGAAAAAGCACAAATTGCCGAGATTCTTCATCGGTGGGCGATCGCTGTGCGAGGGGTCCCCTCCGCCACGCCGGGCCGCACGGCGGAGGTGACCTCGCTGTCGGCCGTCGACCTCCGGTCGCCATCTGCGGGCTTGCGTCGCTGGCGGCACCGGGTGCTGGTCGCCGGTTCAATTCCATCAACGATCGTCGGTCCGTCCGGTGACGCGACCGCACGCGACACCGCCCCGGCCGTCACCCCGCCAGTCGGGGTCGCGACGTAGGCTCGCTCGCATGCGTATCGGAGCCCACGTCGATTCGACCGACCCGCTGGCGGAGGCGGCCGCCCGGTCCGCCGACACCGTGCAATTCTTCCTCGCCGACCCACAGGGATGGAAGGCACCCAAGCCCCGGGAGGACGCCGAGCAGCTGCGCACGGCCGAGGTTGACCTGTACGTGCACGCGCCGTACGTCATCAACGTGGCCACCCTCAACAACCGCATCCGGATTCCCAGCCGAAAGCTGCTGCTCGGGCACGCCAACGCGGCCACCGCCATCGGCGCCAAGGGTCTGATCGTCCACGGTGGACACGTCAACGCCGGGGACGATCTGGCCGTCGGCTTCGACAACTGGCGCAAGACCTTCGCGTACGCGGCCGACTCCGGCGGCTTCGGCGTGCCGGTCCTGATCGAGAACACCGCCGGCGGCGACAACGCGTGCGCCCGGCGACTCGACGCGCTCGCCCGACTCTGGGACGCCATCGGCGACTACGAGGTCGGCTTCTGCCTGGACACCTGCCACGCGTACGCGGGCGGCGAGGAACTGCTCGGCCTCGTCGACCGGGTCAAGGCGATCACCGGAAGGATCGACCTGGTGCACGCCAACAACTCCAAGGGCGCGTTCAACTCCGGCCAGGACCGCCACGACAACCTGGGCGGTGGCACGATCGACCCGGAGCTGGTCGTGGCGGTGATCCGGGCCGCCGGGGCCCCGGTGGTCGTCGAGACACCGGGTGGCGTGGAGGGCCAGACAGCGGACATCGGTTTCCTCCGCCAGCAGCTCGGGACGGCGAGCCCGGCAGCATGACGACCGGACAGCCCGGGACCGGGAAGGCCCGGCCCACCCCCACCGGGACGGACGCCGAGACCCGATCCGCCTCCGCCTCGGGCACCCCGGCACAGCCGGATCGCACCTCCGACGCCGTCTCCGGCAAGACTTCCGCGCCGACCGCCGAGACCACTGCGCCGATCGCGGGGGCCGTCGCCGACCGGCCGCGGTCGAGCGACGGCGGCACGACCGGAGCCACCACGAGCGGCGACCCGCAGCCCTCGAAGGGTGGCGGTGCCAAGGAGGAACCCGCTGGGGACGCCGCCACCGGTGAGGGCGACGGCCGGAAGGGCAGCGCGGCCACGGGCGGCACCGAGGATGGCACCGCAACCAGCGACAGCACCGCCAAGGACGGCAGTCCGGCCAAGGACGGCACCGCCAAGGACAGCGATACCGCCAACGCCGACAAGGCCGACAGCACGATCAACGCGGGCAAAGACGGCGCCCCGGCCAAGGACGGCACGGACGGCGGCTCGGAAGACGTCCCGGTCAAGGGCACAGGATCGGGCAAGGGCAGGTGGTGGAGTAGGGGCAGGCGAGCGGGCAGGACCGACGGTCAGGCAAAACCCGACGGTGACACCAAGACCGATGAGGCCAAGCCGGACAACCCCGATCGTTGGGAGGCGTTCGCCTCCGCTCCGGAGCCGCGGCCCTCCATCGTCACCCGGGCGGGCGGAGCCGTCGGCCGGTTCCTGATCCACGAGTGGACCCTGGCCACCCTCGGCGCGTTGGCACTGGCTGTGCTGATGACGTGGCCGACGTTGCGCTATCCCCGCTACACACTCCCGCAGGACTACTGGGACCCGAGCCTGCAGGCCTGGCAGATGGCCTGGTCCGGGCACATCCTGCTGGCTGAACCGGCGCGCCTGTGGCAGTCCAACACGTTCTTCCCCGAGCTGTGGAGCTTCGCGTTCTCCGACACCCTGCTCGGGTACGCCCCGGCCGGGATGCTCGGCAGCGGCCCCGAGGACGCGGTGCTGCGCTACAACATCATGTTCGTGCTGGCGCACGCGCTCGCCACGCTCGGGGCGTACGCGCTGGCCCGGCAGCTCGGGGCTGGCCGAATCGGCGCCGCCGTCGCCGGCGTCAGTTACGCGTACGCGCCGTGGCTGCTGGCCCAGGCCGGGCACCTGCACGTGCTCTCCAACGGCGGGATCCCGTTGGCGCTGGCGATGTTGGCGCGCGGGCACGGCTGGTCACTGCGGCACGGTTACCGGCCCGAGCGCCGACACGACGGATGGGTGTACGCCGGTTGGCTGGTGGCGGCCTGGCAGCTCAGCCTCGGTTTCGGTATCGGGTTGCCGTTCGCGTACTTCCTGGCCTGCGCGGTGATCGTCACCGCCGTCCTCTACTACGCGCGGCGGCTGCGCACCGGCCAGGCGGTGCCCTTCGGTCGCCGGTTGTTCCTCGCGGACCTGCTCGGCGGGTTGTTCTTCGCCGGTGTGGGTCTGCTGATGGCGTTCCCGTTCTTCAAGGTGACCGAGCTGCACCCGTACGCCGAGCGGACCATCGACGACATCAGCATCTTCTCGCCGCCGGCGTCGGGTTTCGTGACGGCACCGGCCGAGTCGCGGATCTGGGGTGGATTGCACGAGGGGGCACGCGCAGCGCTGCCGTGGCACCCGGAGATGACCCTGCTGCCCGGGTTCGTGCTCTACGCGCTGGCCGCGGGTGGGCTGTTCTTCTCGGTCTGGCGGCTGCGGCACCGACTGCTGCTGCTCGCCGGAGTGCTGGTGACGATGGCCTTCGCGATGGGCACCCGCTTCTTCGACGGCACCTTCACCTACGTGCCGCTCTTCGAGCACCTGCCGGGCTGGAACGGACTGCGTACCCCCGGTCGGTTGATGTTGTGGACCACGCTGCTGCTGGGTCTGCTCGCGGCGGGCGCGGTCACCGCGCTCACCGACCGGGTCCGTGAGTTGACCGCGCAGCGGATCCCGTCGTGGCCGGGGCCGTGGCTGCGGACGGCCACCCTGCTGCCGCTGCTGCTGGTCGCCGTCGAGGGCCTGAACACCACGCCGCATCCGGTGGTGCCGACCCAACCGGCAGCGATGCGTTCCACCGAGGGGCCGCTTCTGGTGCTGCCGAGCAACCAGAGCCTGGACCAGCACGTGATGCTGTGGTCGACGAGCGGTTTCCCCGACGTGGTCAATGGCGGCAGCGGCTTCACTCCGCGCCAGCTCGATGACGTCCGTCGGGTGAGCCAGTCGTTCCCCGACCAGACCAGCGTCGACTACCTGCGCACGCTCGGGGTCCGCTCCGTGGTGTTGCTGCGCGGGCAGGTGGTGGGCACTCCGTGGGAGATCACCATCGACGCGCCGGTCGATTCGCTGGGCATCACTCGGCAGGACGTCGGCGACGCGGTCGTTTATCGGCTCTGAGACGTGGCTGATCTCTAAGGCGGATTTGCGGGGAGCCCACCCGGCTCCGGGCGGTCAGGCTTGATCCCTGCGCCGGGCGGGCTCCCCGCAAATCCTGACGTGGTCGGGCTGCGGTCAAGCTTGGGTCAGGTGGTGGTGGTGACGGGTTCGCGAGAGGGTTCGCTGTCGGCGGGCCGGCGCCAGCGGTCTACCCAGGGGGCATCTCGTGCGCCGTCGAGCACGCCACCGTCCGGGTCGTCCGGATAGGTCGCCCGGACCGCGTCACGCTCGGGGTGCAGGATCTCCTTGACGACCAGCACGCAGAGCACCACCACGGTGGTCAGCCGGAACGTCGAGGCCAGCACGAACACCCCCTCCGGGAAGACCGGACGGCTGGTCGCCGCCCCGAGCAGCTCTCCGTAGAAGGCGACGAAGTAGCAGACCTCGGCGATCTGCCAGGCCAGGAAGGCACCCCACTTGGGTCGGGCCAGCACCACCAGCGGCAGCAGCCACAGCACGAACTGCTGAGACCAGACCTTGCTGAAGATGAGGAACGCGGCGACCACCAGGAAGGCGACCTGCGCCAGCCGCGGGCGACGCGGTGCCCGCAGCGTCAACGCGGCCACACCGAGACAGGCCAACCCGAACAGCGCGTACGAGATGGTGTTGAGGGTGGGGATGTTGGCGTTCAGCCACTCGAACGGCCCGAGTTGGGCGGGGTCGTTGCCGACCTTGCCGTCCAGGTAGCGGCCGATGTACCAGAGCGTGCCCCAGTCGATGGGCCGGGTGGTGTTCAGCTCGAAGAACCGGTCCCAGTTCTCCGGGTATGCCCGGGCGGCCGGCAGGTTCACCAGCACCAACGCGGCGATCGCCGTGCCGGTGGCGATGAGCGCGGCGCGGATCCGGTCGGCCCGCAGCGCCAGGACGAGGAGCGGCCCGAGCAGGAACAGCGGCCACAGCTTCGCCGCACCGGCGAGCCCGAGCAGCACGCCGGCCACCGCTGGTCGTTTCCGAGCCCAGGCCAGCAGACCGAAGGCGGCCAGCCCGATGGCGAGCAGGTCCCAGTTGACGGTGGCCGTGAGCAGCAGCGCCGGGGCCAGCGCGAACAACGCGGCGTCCCAGGGTCGTCGGCGGCGCAGGGCCAGGATCACCGCCACGGTGGCCACCGCGAGGGCGCCCAGCACCAACGCGTTGAGGTTGTAGAACCACTGGGCCTGGTTGATGCTCGGGTCGCCCTCGCCGATCGCGTGCACCGGCAGGCCCAGCGCCCCCATGAAGTAGCCGGTCAGCACCGGGTACTCGACCGGGTGGTCACGGTAGGGCACCTTGCCCTCGTTGAGCCCCTCGGCGTAGTAGAGGGCGAGGACGTCGGTGTAGCAGAACCGGGTGTACTGGACGTTGTTCTGCCAGGCGCCGTCCTGGCAGGGGGACTTCTGCACCCAGTGCAGCGCGAGCGTGAGACACGCCAGCGCCAGCACGATCCGGACCGCGGTCCAGAAGCGACGTTCCTGGCCTGCCGGCCGGTCCAGTGCGGTCGCGTGGTCGCCCAGCGGGCCGCCGATCGCGCTGGACATGCCGCGGACGAACCCGTCGGAGCGGGACGGGTGGTCGGTGGTACCGGCGTCGTCGATGCCGGGCGTCGACTGGGTGCTCATGAAGAGGCATCCTGCCGTACGACGGGGGTGTCCGTCCCGTCCCGGCGCGGACATCCGGGTATGAAAACGCCGCCGCCGGCCGGGACAGGTCGTCCGGCCGGCGGCGGCGTCATAAAGCGGTGCGGGTCAGTTTCGCTCGGGTGGTAGACCGGGCAGCAGTCCGCCACCGCCGCCTCCGCCGCCTCCTGGGTTGCCGCCCGGGTTGCCTCCGGGGTTGCCGCCCGGGTTACCCCCGGGGTTGCCGCCCGGGGTGCCGCCGACACGCGGGCAGAACGGGTCGGTCAGCGGATCACAGGTCGGGCCGCCCGGCAGACCCGGCAGACCCGTCGGTGGCGGTGGCGGTGGCGGCGCTTCGCCGTTCCCGGAGTTCGGGTCACCGACGTTTGCGGCCGGCGGGAAGTCGACCTTCGGTTTGCCCTTCAATGCCTCGTCCATGAACCGCTCCCAGATGTCGCCGGGGAGGTTGCCACCGCTGACCTTCCGCTTGTCCTTGAGGATGAGTGGCTTCCGGTCCTTCACGTTGCCCACCCACACCGCAGTGGCCAATTGGGGCGTATAGCCAATCATCCAGGCGTCGCCGTTGTCCTTGCTGTCACCCTTGAGTTCCCAGGTGCCAGTCTTGGAGGCCGCCTTGCGGCCGTCATCGAGCCGGTGGTTGACCGCTGCCGGATAATCCTTCAACACCGACGTGACATCGTCCACCACGCCCTTGTCGATTCTCCGCTTCGAGTCGAGCTTCTCGCTGTAGACCTTGTCCCACTTGCCGGTGTTCGGGTTTTGCTTCTCCACCGAGTACAGGAAGTGCGCCTTGTTGTAGACGCCCCCGTTGGCAAAGGTGGCCACGCCGTTGGCGTGGTCCAGCACCGTGATCGGGTATTGGCCATAGCCAACCACGTTGAAGAACGGCTCCGGCGTGATGTCCTTCGGGTCGCTCTTGGTCAGGTCGTAGGCCTTCGCGGGATTGGTGTCAGTGCGCCACATGGTGGTCACGCCAGCCTGCTTGGCCATGTCCACGACCTTGTCCGCGCCGATCTCCTGAGTGACGTAGTAGAACGGCACGTTCAGCGACTTGAGGGTGGACACCCGAAGCGTGCAGGAGTTACCGCAGTCGGGGTTGTCGTCTCCCGCGTTGCTGACCTTGAACTTGGTGCCGTCCGGGGTGAAGGCCTTGCCCTTCCACCGAGACTCGAGTGCCTTCTTCTCCTTGAGCGCGGCCGCCAGCGTGTAGATCTTGAAGCTTGAGCCGGGCGAGTGACCGCCGCTGACTGCCCCGGTGGAGTCGGTGTTCTTGCCGGCGTAGTCGGTGCCGGTCCCGTTGTCACCGCCGTAGTACGCGACCACCCGACCGTTGGTGGGGTCGATCGCGACCACCGCAGCCATTAGGTTGCTCGGTTGGTCGGCCAACTCGGAGCCCTTGGACTTGCGCTGGGCCGTCTCGACCGCCGCAGCCTGAATATTTTTGTCGACGGTCGTGCGGATCCGGTAACCGCCAGCCATGAGCGCCTGGGAACACAGAGGCTTGGCCTCCGTAGCCTGCTCGTCCTTCTCGACGCAGATGCCTCGGTCCCGCATCTCTTCCCGGACGTAGTTGATCACGTTGCCGTACGGGGTGTCGACGCCGAAGTCGACGCCAATGCCGCCCTTCTTCGGGGCCTTGAGGGTCTTCGTCGGGTACTCGGTAGGCCGGTCCTTCTTGCCGGGCACACCGAGCCAGCCCTCCTTGACCATGCCCTCGATCACGTAGTTCCAGCGATCCTGGGCCGCGGTCGGGTTGATCGCCGGGTCGTACCCCTGGTGGGTGGAGCTGGGTTCTGGCTGCTTGATCAGAGCCGCGAGGACGGCACCCTCGGCCGGATTGAGCGTCTTCACCGACTTACCGAAGTAGGTCTGCGCCGCCGCCTCAATGCCGTAGGCACCCCGGCCGAAGTAGATCACGTTGAGGTAGTGCTGCATGATCTGCGGCTTCGTGTACTCGTCGTTGAGCTTGGAGGCGAGGATCGCCTCTTTCACCTTCCGCGCGTACGTGTCGTCCTTCAGGTTGTCGTAGGCGTTGCGCGCGTACTGCTGGGTGATGGTGGAGGCACCCTGCTTGTCACCGCCGGAGAGGTTGTTCCAGCCAGCCCGCGCGATGCCCTTGTAGTCCACACCGGAGTGTCGGTAGAAGTTCCGGTCCTCGGCTGCGGCCACCGCGTCCTGCACCCACTGCGGGATCTGGTCGATGGTGACCAGCGTGCGGTTCTGATCGCCTACCTTGGCGATGATCGTCTTGTTGTCGAAGGCGTACAGGGTGGTCGCCTGCGGCGGGGTGATCTCGTCGGGCAGCACCACGTTGGTCGAGTAGTAGGTGAACCCGACCACGCCGACACCCGCGAGCATGATGAAGACCGCGACACCGGCGATCAACAGGTTCATCCGCTTGCGCTTCTTCGCCCGTCGGGCGGCGCCCGGGTCACCCGCACCACGGCCGCCCCTGCCCGGACCGTTCGGTCCACCTGGACCACCGGGACCGCCCGGCCCACCGGAGACCGGCGAGACGCTCGCCCGGGCGACGGCGGCACGGCCACCCACCGACGCGGAACCGACGCTGGCTCGCCCCGCCGGGGCGGCGGCACCGACGGCGGCGGCGCCGACCACGGCTCGGCCTGCCGGTGCGCCCGGCGCCGGGGACACGGGCACCGAGGCCCGGCCCGCACCGGCGCGTCCGGCGGCCACACCCGGTGCCGGCGACACCGGCACCGACGCCCGCCCTGCGCGGCCGGGGGTTGCCGAGCCCACCGAGGCGGAACCAGCCGCAGCAGCGCCGCGCGGCGGCACCGAGGCCGATCCGCCCACCGTGGCCCGCCCACCGGCGGCCCGTGGGGTCACCGAAGCGCGGCCCGGGGTCGCCGTGCCACCCTCCGGAGCCGACCAGCCATTCCCGCGGGAGTCACCGCCGGGGCGGCGGTACGCGTCGTCCGCGACCGGCCCGGGGTCGCCCTCGGGGCCCGAGTGCTGGGCCCGTCCACGCGTAGAACTGGGATCGCCGTACGAGTTCATTCCTCACACCCTGCCGGTCGCGGTGGGGCGCGACTGCGCCGCCACCGGGTTGCCGTGAGTTGCTTCACCCTGGACACCGGCACGGGGGTGCCGTTTCACCGGGGGACTTGCCGTATTAATAGGGCTAATCGGACCAACGAGCGGTTGACCGTCCCGGGTTTCGTCTACGGCCCCGGGGCCGGTCCAACCAGCTGTGATCACCGTTGCGCCTCTCGCCTCCGCCGACCCGCACCTTCGGCGGCCGCCACGTCCTGCTCGCCGGTGCCGTCGCTGTCGCCGGCCAGACCGTCCCGGCCGAGCAGGTACTGCTCGACCAGATGGTTCCAGTCACAACCGAGGCACACCTCCACCACGAAGACCTGAAACTCACGCAGCGTCATCGCCAGGACAGGCAACTCGGTCAGTGTCCGGGCCTGCCCGGCGGACTGCTTGAGCTCGTCGCCATAAATGTAGTGGACGAGAGTCAAGTTCTCGCTGCGACAGATCGGGCAGCGTCGGTCGGTCGGCTCACCGTGGAACCGGGCGGCGTTCTTCAGGTACGGCGATGCGTCGCACACGTCGTACGTGCCGACCCGGCCGGCCAGGAGCTCACGCAGCACTGCTCGCTTCTGAAGCGAGTAGTCGACGACCTGGCGCTGCGTACGCATGCGAAGAAGGGTACGCGGTCCGGCCCGAGCAGGCGACCACGCTCACAATCCGTGACGACACCGTCTCGGAGCGGGGGTTTGCCCTGGCACGCGCGACCCGCTAACGTGCGATGTATCGGTCCGATACATCGCGGCGGTTACCGCTCCACGCCGGAGGGTAAAGAGAGGGTGGCCAGTGCTTGAGTTCGCCATCCTCGGCCTCCTGCAGGAGTCTCCGATGCACGGCTATGAGCTGCGCAAGGAGCTGACCGCCAAACTCGGCGCGATCCGGGCGGCGATCAGCTACGGCTCGCTCTATCCCACGCTACGCAGGCTGCAGGCGGCGGGATGGATCACCGAAGCTGATGAGACGCCCGCCACTGCCGAGGAGGTCCCCGCGCTGACCAGCCGACGAGGTCGGGTGGTCTACAAAATCACCGCGGAGGGCAAGGAACGCTTCGCCCAACTGATCGCACAGGCCGGGCCCGAGACGTACGACGACACGGGCTTCGGGGTGCACTTCGCGTTCTTCGCCCGGACCGACCAGGCGACCCGCCTGCGCATTCTGGAGGGTCGCCGCCGCAAGATCGAGGAGCGTCGCGAAGGGCTTCGCGACGTGCTGGGCCGGGCGGCCGAGCGCCTCGACGCTTACACGCTGGAACTGCAGCGCCACGGCCTTGATGCCTGTGAGCGCGAGGTCCGCTGGCTGGAGGAGCTCATCGCCAACGAGCGCTCCGGCCGAGCCCCGACGGTCCCGAACATCGGGACAGCCGGCGGCCGACGAGAAGACAACAGCCCGCCTCCGCCTGGAGAGACCAGGAATGAGCGGCCGTGACAGAAAAGAAGGAGGCAGACGCTATGGGCTCCGTCCGCGTCGCCATCGTCGGTGTGGGTAACTGCGCCTCGTCCCTGGTTCAGGGCGTCGAGTACTACCGGAACGCCAACCCGAACGACCGCGTCCCGGGTCTCATGCACGTCGCCTTCGGCGACTACCACGTCAACGCTGTGGAGTTCGTCGCGGCGTTCGACGTGGACGCCAAGAAGGTGGGCATGGACCTCGCGGAGGCGATCGTCGCCAGCGAGAACAACACCATCAAGCTCTGCGACGTGCCGCCGACCGGCATCAGCGTGCAGCGCGGTCCGACCTTCGACGGTCTGGGCGAGTACTACCGCGAGATCGTCGAGGAGTCCGACGCCACCCCCGTCGACGTGGCGCAGGCGCTGCGTGACGCGCAGGTCGACGTCGTCGTCTGCTACCTCCCGGTCGGCTCCGAGCAGGCCGCCAAGTTCTACGCCCAGGCCGCGATCGACGCCGGCTGCGCGTTCGTCAACGCCCTGCCGGTCTTCATCGCCTCCGACCCGGAGTGGGCCCAGAAGTTCACCGACGCTGGCCTGCCGATCGTCGGTGACGACATCAAGAGCCAGGTCGGTGCCACCATCGTGCACCGCGCACTCGCGAAGCTCTTCGAGGACCGCGGCGTCGAGCTGCTGCGCACGTACCAGCTCAACTTCGGCGGCAACATGGACTTCATGAACATGCTGGAGCGCAAGCGGCTGGTCTCGAAGAAGATCTCGAAGACCCAGTCGGTCACCTCGCAGATCCCGCACGAGATGAGCAAGAGCGACGTGCACATCGGCCCGTCGGACCACGTGCCGTGGCTGGACGACCGCAAGTGGGCGTACATCCGCCTGGAGGGTCGCTCGTTCGGTGACACCCCGCTCAACGCCGAGCTCAAGCTCGAGGTGTGGGACTCTCCGAACTCGGCCGGCGTCATCATCGACGCCGTCCGGGCCGCGAAGATCGCGCTGGACCGGAAGATCGGCGGCCCGATCCTGTCGGCCTCGTCGTACTTCATGAAGTCCCCGCCGGTGCAGTACGCCGACCACGACGCCCACCAGGCCGTCGAGGAGTTCATCGCCGGCGAGGTCGCGCGCTGACCCGCTGAAACAGCAAGCACCGGCGAGGGCCGGGTCCGAAACGGACCCGGCCCTCGCCGCGTTCAGCTCGACATCTCCAGATACGGCGACAGCCGCAGCGCCAACTCGTCAACCGAGTCGACCTCGCCGCTGGCCAGCGCGTCGGTCAACGCCATCCGCTCCTTCGCGGGCATGTCGAGAACGAAGCCGGCCCGGGCCAGGAACACCCGCATTGCCGCCCAGCCGAGTCCGGCGTTCCAGACGTCGAGTGGTCGCCACATCATCAGGCCATGCAGGAGCGCTGCCGACTTGTCGAGCGCGGTCGGATAGACCTGGCGATCCAGGTAGGCCTGAATGGCCACCTCCACGGTCTTGTGCATCGACCGCTGCTCAGCCTCGGCAAGCTCCTTGAGGCGCTTTTCGACTTCGGGCTTGAGGGTCAGGGTGAAGGCCATACCGAAGCTGTATAACTCTGGTTGACCGGCGTCAACCTCCCGACCATGTGTGTCGTAGGGCGACACCGGCCTCCAGCTCCAGCAGCTTGACCTTGCGAGGCAGGCCCCCGCCAAAACCGACCAGCTTGCCGCCCGCGCCGACGATCCGGTGACACGGCACGATCACCGGGACCGGGTTGCGGTTGCAGGCCACTCCCACCGCCCGTGCCGCTCCGGGATCGCCGACCAGACGCGCCACATCGCCGTACGTCAGCGTCTCCCCGTACGGGATGCGTGTCATCTCCCGCCACACGGCCCGTTCGAAGTCGGAGCCGCGCGGCATCGACACCGGCACGGTGAACGCGGTCAGCTCGCCGGCGAAGTACGCCCGCAGCTCGGCGACGGCCTGCCGGGACACCTCGTGGTCAGGATCGTCCGCCGCCGCCTCGACCCGCCCGAAATGGGCGCCGCAGACGCTCGTGCCGTCGGTGGCGACGGAGAACTCGCCGATCGGTGAGTCGAGCACGGTCCAGCGCATCCACCCATTCTCCCTGTCTCGGACTTCCTGGCCCGCCCGGCTACCAGCGGCGGGCCGAACGCCACTCCTCGGCAGCCCGGATCGCCTCCGCCGCAGCGGCCCGTTCGGCGCGGGTCCGATCGCGGTCCCGGAAGCCCAGGTAGAGCTTGCGACCGGCGAAGAAGGGGAGAAGCAGCGCCGCGTAGAAGACCGTGATGTGTCCGCCGCCGCCGGTGCTCAGCAGGAAGTAGGCGTAGTAGCCGGCAAGCGCGGCACCGATACCGGCCAGCACCCGATCGACTCGCGATGTGGTGGCGAAGGAGGTGGCCGCGACGCCCAACAGGATAGCGGCGGTCAGCACCAGACCGAAGACGTAGATGATGATCACGACGAGCATGGGCGGTCCTCTCGTTCTGACTTGACCGGAACGATCGGCCGGCGGCAGAAGATAGCTCGCCAAGATCCGTCAGCACTGCCCCTTTTTGGTCAGCACCGACGACCCACATCGGTAGATCATCTTGTGTCCCGCAGGGGCTGTCAGACCTTGCGCGGCATCGATACCGTGCAGGTCGTGGCAATGGGGACGCTCATCTTTCTGATCATCGGCGGGGCGGGCATCGGTGTGCTCGCGCTCGCCCTGCTCGGCACCGAGCTGTTCCAGTTCGGGCACGCAGACGTCGACGGGCCGATCTCGGTCGAGACGGTCGCCGGCTTCGCCGGCGCGTTCGGCTTCGGCGCGGCCATCGTCAACGAACTGCTCGGTGCGCGTACCCCTGGCATGGTGGTCGGCGCGGCGGTCGGCGGCGTGCTCGCGGCCGTGCCCACCGCCTGGTTGGCGTCCCGACTCAGCCGGGCGGCGCGGAACATGCGCACCGACCCCACCCCCACCCGCGACGATCTGGTCGGTGCGCTCGGCCTGGTCGTCACCCCGGTGCCGGTTGGCGGCTACGGCGAGGTACGGATTCGTCTCGCCGGTCAACCGGTCAAGCTCAGCGCCCGTGCGGACCAGCCGATACCGGTCGGCGCCCAGGTCTTCGTGGTGCAGGCGCTCAGCGAGACCAGCGTGCAGGTCGAAACCTACTGACTTCCCCTCGTAGACAGGACTCCTTTATATGGCCCTGCTAATCGCCATCGGTGGCGCGGTCCTCCTCGTGCTCATCCTGGTGCTCTTCGTGCTCTCCCGGATCAAGGTGGCCGGACCGAACGAGGCGTTCATCGTCACCGGTCGCAAGGGTCGCACCACCCAGACCGCCGACGGCGGGCGCTCGACCGACAACTCCGGGCAGAAGGTCGTGCTCGGTGCCTCGGTCTTCGTGCTGCCGGTGGTGCAGAAGCTCCAGTCGCTCGACCTGTCCAGCCGACGGATCGACGTCGGCATCCGGGGGGCGGTGAGCAAGCAGGGCATCCGCGCCGACCTGCACGGTGTGGCGATCGTCAAGGTCGGCGGCACCGAGGACGCGATCCGAGCCGCTGCCCAGCGGTTCCTGCACCAACAGGACGAAATCGACAACTTCACCCGGGAGGTGCTCGCCGGAGCGCTGCGCTCGATCGTCGGCCGGCTCACCGTCGAGGAGGTCATCCGGGACCGGGCGGCGTTCGCCAGCGCGGTGGCCGAGGAGGCCGAGCACTCGATGACCAACCAGGGTCTCGTGCTGGACACCTTCCAACTTCAGGACATCCTCGCCGAAGGGTCCTACCTGCAGGACCTGGGCCGGCCCGAGGCCGCCCGGGTGCTCAAGGACGCGGCCATCGCCGAGGCACGGGCCCGGCAGCAGGCCGAGCAGGAGCGGCTGCTCGCCGAAGAGGCCATCGCGGAGGCGAACCGGAACCTGTCTCTCAAGCAGGCCGGCATCCAGGCCGAGATCGACGCGGCGAAGGCGAAGTCCGCCGCCGCCGGCCCGCTGGCCCAGGCCGAACGGGACCAGGCGATCCTCTCCGAGCAGCAGAAGGTCGCCGAGCGCAACGCCGAACTCAAGCAGCGCCAACTGGACACCGAGGTGCGCAAGCCCGCCGACGCGGCCCGGTACAAGGTGGAGCAGGAGGCCGAGGCCTCCCGCGCCGCGGCGGTGCTGCACGCGGACGCACAGCGGCAGTCGGTCATCGCGGCCGCGCAGGCCTCCGCCGAACAGGCGCGGCTCACCGGTGAGGGCGAGCGGGCCCGGCGTGCCGCGCTCGCCGAGGCGAACGCGATCGAGGGCGCCAAGGAAGGTGAGGCCGAGCAGCGTCGGCGCTCCGCCATCGCCGAGGCCGTGGAGCGGGAGGGTCAGGCAGAGGCCGCGGCCATCCTGGCCAAGGGTGAGGCCGAGGCGGACGCGATGGCGCGCAAGGCCGAGGCGTTCGCCGCCTACGGGGAGGCGGCGGTGCTGGACCTGCTGGTCAAGGTGCTGCCGCAGGTGGTCGAGGCGGCGAGCGCGCCGATCGGGGCGATCGACAAGATGACCGTCATCTCCACCGACGGCGCGTCGTCGCTGACGAAGTCGGTGGCCGGCAACGTGGCCCAAGGGCTCCAGCTCGGCAGCGACCTGACCGGGATCGACCTGGCCGGTCTGCTGTCCCGGCTCGGCTCAGCGTCCGCGGCCGGCAACGGCACCCCCACCGGCAAGAGCGCCCCGGCCGTGGACGGGACCGCCGTCGAGACCCGCTGACGACGTCCACAGACGGGCGCCGCTCCCGGTTCGGGGGTGGCGCCCGTCAGTTCCACTCGGGTTCGGTGCGAGGGCTACTCGACGAGGCCCTCGGCGCGGGCCCAGCGCAGCAGCTCGACCTCCGCGGCGTCACGGTCCAGAGGGCCGTGCTCAAGGCGCTGTTCCTTGAGGTGCTTCCAGGCCCGCCCGACCACCGGCCCCGGCGGTACGCCGAGCAACTCCATGATCGCGTTGCCGTCCAGGTCGGGACGGACCCGGGCCAGGTCCTCCTCGGCCGCGATCCGGGCGATCCGATCCTCCAGCGCGTCGTAGTCGGCGGCGAGCTGGGCCGCCTTGCGCCGGTTGCGGGTCGTGCAGTCCGAGCGGGTCAGCTTGTGCAGCCGGGGCAACAGGTCACCGGCGTCGGCGACATACCGGCGCACCGCCGAGTCCGTCCACTCGCCCCGCCCGTACCCGTAGAAGCGCAGGTGCAGCGCGACCAGCGCGGTCACCTTGGCGATGACCTCCTTCGGGTAGCGCATCGCCTTCATCCGGGCCTTGGTCAGCCGTGCGCCGACCACCTCGTGATGGTGGAAGCTGACCCGACCGTCGGGGGCCGCTGCCTTCGTCGCCGGCTTGCCCACGTCATGCATGAGGGCGGCCATCCGCAGGATGAAGTCACAGCCCTCCTCCTCGTAGGAGACCGCGTTCTCGACGACCGTCAGGGTGTGCTCGTAGACGTCCTTGTGCTGCGCGTGCTCGTCGATCTCCAGCTTCAACCCGGTCAGCTCCGGCAGGAACCGTTCGGCCAGCCCGGTGTCGACCAGCAGCCGCAGCCCGGTGATCGGGTCAGCACCGCAGAGCAGCTTCGTGAACTCGTCGCGGATCCGCTCGGCGGTGATCCGGTCCAGGTCGGCGGACATCTCGCTCATCGCCCGGTGCACGTCCGGGTGCACGGCGAAGCGCAACTGGGCGGCGAACCGTGCGGCCCGCAGCATCCGCAACGGGTCGTCGCCGAACGACTCCCCGGGGGTGCTCGGGGTACGGATCATCCTGGCCGAGATGTCGTCCAACCCGCCGTGCGGGTCGGTGAACCGGTGCTCCGGCAGGCTGACCGCCATCGCGTTGATGGTGAAGTCGCGCCGCTTCAGGTCCTCGTCGAGGCTGGTGCCGTAGACCACCACCGGGTTGCGGCTGACCTGGTCGTACGACTCCGCGCGGAACGTGGTGATCTCCAGCCGGAGGCCGTCGCGCTGGGCGCCGATGGTGCCGAACTCCCGACCGGTCTCCCAGATCGACTCGGCCCAGCCCTTGAGGACCCGCAGCGTCTCGTCGGGGTGCGCGTCGGTGCAGAAGTCGAGGTCGTCCCCGAGTCGGCCGAGCAGGGCATCCCGCACCGAACCGCCCACCAGGTGCAACTCGTGACCGGCGCGGACGAAGCGGCGGCCCAACTCGTCGGCGACCGGAGAAACGCGGAGCAGTTCGGCGACGGCGTTGCGCTGCGCGGCGGTGAGTTCGCGGCGGTCGGCGGCGTGAGGAGCGGAAGCTTCGGACATGGGATCGCCAGCTTATCGGGCCAGGGTGTGATCCGATCCGCCGGGCGCGGGTAACGGGTGGGGGTTGACTATGGTCTGTGGCGTGCGGGTCGGTGTCCGGCTCGACGTACCCCTGGGAGGCTGGAGATGAGCGGCGGGCTCTACCGCAGCGCCAACGCCACGCCGGACGGCGGGCCCGGGGCCGGCGGACGTCCCGGCGACGGCGCCACCTTCATCTCCGCCGAGCCCCTGAACCAGCCGGCCCTGGAGTCGACCGCGCCACCGCAGGAGCAGGTGGGCGAGGCGAGCGCGGCGACGAACAGCGCGGTGATGGCCGTCGGCAGCCTGGTCAGCCGCGGCACCGGCTTCCTGCGCACCCTGGTCCTCACCGCTGCACTCGGTTCGGCGGTCGGCAACGCCTACACCACCGCGCAGATCCTGCCCGGGATGGTCTATGAGTTCCTGCTCGGAGGCATCCTCACCAGCGTGCTGATCCCCGTGCTGGTACGCCGGCGGAAGTTCGACGGCGACGGTGGCCAGGCGTACACCCAGCGGCTGTTGACCCTCGCGCTGCTCACCCTCGGCGCGGCCGCGGTGCTGGCGGTGATCCTCGCACCGGTACTCACCTGGCTGTACGCCAGCGACGAGTCGAGCACGGATTATCAAAAGCTGGTCACCGCCCTGGCCCGGCTCATGCTGCCGATGATCTTCTTCACCGGCCTCAGCGCATTGATCAGCGCGGTGCTCAACACCAGGGGGCACTTCGCCGCTCCGATGTGGGCGCCGATCCTGAACAACATCGTGGTGATCGCCACCGCCGGCCTGTACATCGCGGTCTACGGAACGAAGATCCTCGACCCGGGGCAATTCACCACCGGGCAGATCCTGCTGATCGGCGGCGGCACCCTGCTCGGCGTCGCGGTGCAGGCCTGCGGCCTGCTGCCCGCGCTGCGCAAGGTGGGCTTCCGCTGGCGGCTGCGGTTCGACTTCCGCGCGCTGGGTCTCGGTGAGCTCGGCCGCCTTGGCGCCTGGATGTTCTGCTACGTGGCGGTCAGCCAACTTGGTCTGATCGTGGTCTTCAACCTCCTCAGCCGGGTCGGGAAGAACGCTGCCGGCGCTCTGATCTACAACAACGTTTTCCTACTGCTGATGATGGCGCACGGCATCATCGCCGTCTCGATCATCACGGCGCTGATGCCCCGGATGAGCGCGGCTGCCGCCGACGGCCGGTACGCGGACCTGGCCGCCGACCTGTCCCGGGGCACCCGCACCGTCTCGGCGGTGCTCGCACCCATCGCGGTCTGCTACGCGGTGCTGGCCACGCCGATCGCCTTCACCCTCTTCCGGTACGGAGCGTTCAGCGACGAGGACGCCCGGTCGACGGCTCCGGTGCTGTTCTTCGCCGCCGTAGCCCTGGTGCCGTTCGCGGTCAGTCAGCTCTTCACCTTCGCCTTCTACGCCCTGCCAGACACCCGCACTCCGGCGTTGGTCAACATCCCGGTGGTGGCTCTGCGGGCCGGGGTCCAGATCGTGCTCTTCGCCGCCTTCTCGGCAAGCTTCGCGGCCTCCGGCATGATGATTGGCAACGCGGTCTCCTACCTCGCGGCCGCCGTAGCCTCGGCCTGGCTGCTCCGCCCACGGGTCGGCAGAATCGGCCTTGGTGGGATCATGCGCACCCTAGGACGGATCAGCGTCGCCGCACTGGGATCGGCACTGGTCGGTCTGCTGGTGGTCAAGCTGCTGCCCGGTGACGACACACCGAGCCGACTGGAAGCGATCGTGCAGCTCGTGATCGGCGGGGCGGTCATCGGCGGGACCTACCTTGGTCTGGCCATGCTGCTGCGGATCAGTGAGATCACCGAGGTGGTCGGGATGGTCCGCCGCCGCCTGGGTCGCTGACCGTCAGCACCCGATCACAAAAAGTTTCTGCACGCACGGACCGTGACCGCGGATCACCAGGCTGGGGATGCGCCTGTGGATAACTCCGCGATTCGCCGGTCAACCACCGCATCGGCCTGTGGATAACCAACCGTACGGCTGAGCGTGCCGGGCCAATCGGTGGGAACATGCCAGTTGTAGGGAGGGGTCGCATCAGCCCAGCCCCGGCGTCGGTCACTTGCGGTGAAGCCGTAGATTAGCTAGTACATGTGCCAGCAACGTGGCTGACAACGGTCGTAACCGGACGAGCTCTTCGACTGCCGGGAACCCGCCGGGTACGGCGGGAAGATGACATGTCGAGGAGACGGGCAACCCAGGTAAGGTCGCTCTCGACGGGTACGGCAGGGGCCGACGCTGCGCGTCGACACCGGTCGGCCGGTTCCTTCAACGGCAGAGCGGGAAGCCACATGCCCAGCAGTGCGGGTCCATCGATCGACACGATCACCGAGGGAGGACGGGTGACCCAGGTCGGCGAGGGTCAGGAGGCGGACGAAAGCGCTCCTCCGGTCATGACCTTCGGTGCTCCCACGGCCGGTGAAGTCCTCGCCGAGCGGTACGAGCTGGTTGAGCACATCAACAACGACAGCGCGGGTCGGCTGGTCTGGCGCGGGGTCGACGTCATCCTGCGTCGTCCCGTCGCGGTGGTGCTGCGCTACCCGGGTGGCGACTCCGCCACCGAGATGCTTCAGGCGGCCGTCGCGGCCAGCCGGGTCATCCACCCCAACCTGGTCGGCGTCTACGACGCGATCGACGAGGCCGACCGCGCGTACGTGGTGCGCGAGTGGGTCGACGGGCAGTCCCTGCGGGACCTGGCGGCCGACGGTCCACTGGACCCGGCCCGGGCCACCGCCATCGGCAACGCCGTCGCGAGCGCTCTCGCCGCAGTGCACGCCACCGGCATGGTGCACGGCAACGTCCACCCTGGCACCGTCATGATCAGTGACGAGGGCCGCGTGGTCCTGGCGGACGCCCGCACCGATGGCGACGACAGCCAGGAGAACGACATCCGGGCGGTCGGCGGTGTCCTCTACTTCGCCCTGACCGGTTACTGGCCGCACGCCGAGGCACCGCTGCGCGGCGCCACCGCCGGCCACGGCCGGGCCGCCATCCCGGACGCCGTTCGCGACGCCGGGGGCGCCATCGCGGCACCTCGCCAGGTCCGGGCGGGTGTTCCCGCATACCTGGACGACCTGACCATGGATCTGCTCGACGCCGAGATCGCGCCGCCGTCGTCCGATGTGCTCGCCGCCGAGCTGGCCCGACTGGATGTGCCGGCCGAGGAGGAGCACTACCTCGACAACAGTGGGCCGCTGCGGTTCGCCGCCGACACCGAGGAAGAGCCGTCGCCACTGGCCGCTGCCGGTGGTCGCAAGGTCGCCGTGGGCATCGCCGGCTTGCTGGCGGTCGCCCTGGTCGGTCTGCTGATCGGGATCAGCACGCTGGGCGACGGCGACAAGGACCCGCAGGCCAACCAGCCTCCCGCTCCCACCTCCAGCGCCCCGGCCGGCGATGCCACCCCGGCCGCCACCGCGGTCCGCAAGCTGGCCGTCAAGGGCGTCCGGATCGTCGATCCGGACAGCCAGAAGCGCGACGAGCTGGGCGGCGCCGACAAAATCATCGACGGCGACGCGGACAAGGGCTGGGGCACCGACACGTACACGGCGGCCAAGTTCGGCAACCAGAAGTCCGGCATGGGGGTCTGGCTCGACCTCGGCGAGCCGCACAGCGTCAAGTCGGTGCAGGCGGTGCTCTCCGCGACCGGCGCGTCCGCCGAGCTCCTCACCGGCACCACCTCGCCGCCGTCGTCCTCCAACGGCGACAAGCAGATGGTCCAGGCCTACAAGACCCCGGGCACCACCATCGGGCAGCCGTTCGAGGACCACGACGGCACCACCATGACGTTCAACGGGTTCGACGTCGACCAGAAATACCAGTACCTGCTGTTCTGGATCACCGAGTTGCCGGCCAGTGAGCGGGGCTTCCAGGTCGACGTCCAGGAGATCACGGTCCAGGGATCGTGAGCCCGGCACCTCCTCCGTGGCACTGCTTCCACCGGACGTGGTGATGGACGGGCACGCCACAGCTACCGATCTGGAGCTGTTGCGTGCCCATGTCGATGGCGACCGGCACGCTTTCGCCGAGTTGTTCCGCCGGCACCGCGACCGGCTCTGGGCGGTCGCCCTGCGGACCCTCGGTGACCGCGAGGAGGCAGCCGACGCACTCCAGGACGCCCTGCTCTCCGCGCACCGGGCGGCCTCCCGGTTCCGCGGTGACTCCGCCGTCACCACCTGGCTGCACCGCATCGTGGTGAACGCCTGTCTGGACCGGATCCGTCGCCGGCAGGCACACCCGACAGTGCCGCTGCCGGACGGCAACCGTGCCGAGGACGGCTCGGGCACCGGCGGGATCGAGCCGGCCGCCGTGGCACAGGACCACGACACCGTGCTGGTCGTCCGCGAGGCACTCGCCGCGCTACCCCTCGAACAACGCGCCGCGCTGGTGCTGGTCGACGTGCAGGGCTACCCGGTCGCCGAGGTCGCCCGCATCCTCGGCGTCGCCGAGGGGACGGTGAAGAGCCGGTGTGCCCGGGGCCGGGCCCGTCTGGCGGTGCTGCTCGGGCACCTCCGCCCCGCCGTGGCCGCAACGCCCTCGACACGATCGGACCCGGCCGGGATGGTCGGTGACGTGCCGGGCGTCACGCCGGGGAACCCAGGCCCGGCCGAGGGCGTCGGATCGGGGTCGAGCCGATACCGGCGGGACGCCAACCAGGAGGACACGTGACGACCGAGGGGTTCCGGGAGGTCGACGACGACCTCCTCGCTGACTACCTCGGCGGGGCGTTGGACGGCACCCCGCAGCAGGAGGAGGTCGCCCAGCTGGTGTCCGCGGACCCGGCCTGGGCCGAGGCGTACGCACTGCTGGCTCCCGCGTTGACGGAGGTCAGTGCGAGCCTGATCCGCTTGGCTGAGCCGTCACCGGAGATGCCGCAGGCGATCGTCGACCGCCTCTCCGCCGCGCTGGCCGCCGCGGAGCCGACGTCGGACGACCCCTCCGCCGAGCAGACCGCGCCCGGGGTCGACCCGGCCGCCGACACCGGGTCGCCGCTGGTCGTACCGGTGCAGGGCGGGGCCGGTCGCCGGCCCACCACCCCCGCCTCGTCCAGGTCGGGACGCCGGGCATCCACCGGCCCTGGTCGCCGCTGGCGTGAATGGGCCCGCCGTGGCGCACCGGTGGCCGCCGCCACGGTCGCCGTCGTCGCGGTCGCGCTGGGCCTCAACCAGTTGGCGACGGGCGTCTCGGACGACACCGGTGCCACCAGCGCCCAGGACCGGCCGGCCAGTGCACCCGACGACGCCGCGGCGGCCGGCGCGGTCCGCACCACAGGGCCCGCCCTTCGCAGCGGTACGGACTACACCCCGCAGAGCCTCGGCAACGAGCCGGGTGTCGGCACGCTGAGCACACCGACTCCCAGCCGAGTGACCGGCAACACCCCCGGCACCCAGCCGGAGGTGGACGACGAGGAAGGCCGGCGTCCCGCCGGCGACGGGCTGACCCAGTTGGCCCGGCTGACCGACGAGGCCGCGCTGGCGACCTGCCTGGCCGACGTGGCGGCCGAGCACGGCAACGCCCCACTGACGGTCGAGATGCTCGACTACGCGCGGTTCCAGGGCAAGCAGGCCCTGGTCATCCGCTTCACCGACGCGACCGGAGCTCGCTGGGCCTGGGTGAGCGGCCCGGAGTGCGGGGTGCCCGGGTCCGGCTCGGACAGCCGGTATTCGGCGCGGGTAGGGTGAATCCACGGTCAACGGCACAAAGACCGCCCACGTGACCTGACCCACCGGATGCCCGGCTCGGGAATCCCCGGTTCGTACGATGACGTTCTGGAAGTCAGCTGCCGGCCCCACCCAGGCGTCGGCAACTCGGATCGGCATCGGTGCTCGCGCCGACGCCGAACACACACAACTCGGGAGACGGCAGTGGACGAGGTCCGCAACCTGATCATCATCGGCTCCGGGCCGGCCGGCTACACGGCGGCGGTCTACGCCGCACGCGCCAACCTGAAGCCGCTGATCATTGAGGGCGTGCAGTCGGGTGGTGCGCTGATGACCACGACCGAGGTGGAAAACTTCCCCGGCTTCGCTGACGGCATCCTCGGCCCCGAGCTGATGGACAACATGCGCAAGCAGGCCGAGCGGTTCGGTGCCGAGTTCCTCACCGACGACGTGACCCGTGTCGAGCTGGTGGACACCGGCGACGCCGGCTCCGGCGCGGTGAGCACCGTCTGGGTCGGCGAGACCGCCTACCGGGCCCGATCCATCATCCTCTCCACCGGTTCGGCGTGGCGGCCGCTGGGCGTGCCCGGCGAGCAGGAATACCTGGGCCACGGCGTCTCCTCCTGTGCCACCTGCGACGGCTTCTTCTTCCGCAAGCAGCACATCGTGGTCGTCGGCGGCGGCGACTCGGCGATGGAGGAGGCCAGCTTCCTCACCCGCTTCGCCGAGTCGGTCACCATCATCCACCGGCGTGACTCGTTCCGGGCCAGCAAGATCATGGCCGACCGGGCGCTGAGCAACGAGAAGATCAAGGTCGAGTGGAACAGCACCGTCGAGGAGATCCTCGGCGACGACGGCAAGGTCACCGGCGTACGGGTCCGCAACGTGCACACCGGCGAGACCAAGGTGCTGGACGTGACCGGCGTGTTCGTGGCCATCGGTCACGACCCCCGTAGCGAGCTGTTCCGTGGTCAGGTCGAGATGGACGACGAGGGCTACGTCAAGGTCCAGGCCCCCGGCACCCGCACCAACGTGCCGGGTGTCTTCGCCGCCGGCGACCTCGTCGACCACACCTACCGCCAGGCGATCACCGCGGCCGGCACCGGCTGTGCCGCCGCGCTCGACGCCGAGCGGTTCATCGCGACGCTCAGCTGAAGCAACCGAACACATCTGAGGAGGGGCCATAGTGGGAAAGACCAAGGCGGTCACGGACGCGAGTTTCGTCGCCGACGTGCTGCAGGCTGACAAGCCGGTTCTGGTGGACTTCTGGGCCGAGTGGTGCGGCCCCTGCCGCAAGGTTTCGCCGCTGCTCGAGGAGATCGCCGGCGAGATGGGTGACCAGGTCACCATCGTCAAGCTCAACATCGACGAGAACCCGGAGACCGCGCGGGCCTACCGCGTGATGTCGGTGCCGACGCTCACCGTCTTCAAGAACGGCCAGCCGGTGCAGTCGATCGCGGGCGCCAAGCCGAAGGGTGAGCTGGTCAAGCTCATCGAATCGGCCCTCTGACCAGCAGAAACACCAACCGGACCCCGTACCCGCTCGCCGGGTGCGGGGTTTCGTTGTCTCCGGGCCGCATCGGCGACGTTTTTCCTGGCCCCAGCCACCTCACCGCCCCGGAACGCATAGCCTCAAGCCTGGGCCGCCCGGCCAGCCAGCGTCGTGCAGAGGGGGTCGTGCGTGCGTCCGATCCGACCCGGTGACCGGGGACCCGCGGTCACGGAGATTCGTACCATCCTGATCGGCCTCGACCTGCTCGCCGCAGCCGGGCCGCACGCCGACGAGTTCGACCTGGACACCGAGCGGGCCGTCCGGGCGTTCCAGCAGTCCCGAGGGCTCAGCGTGGACGGCCGGGTCGGAGCGGAGACCTGGCGCGCCCTGGACGCCGCCCGCTGGCGGCTCGGCGCCCGCACCCTCTACCACGCGGTCCCCGAGCCGCTCACCGGCGAGGACGTCCGGTCACTGCAGGAGCGACTGCTGGAGATGGGGTACGACGTGGGCCGCGCGGACGCCATCTACGGCGTCCGGACGTCCCGCGCGGTGGCCCAGTTCCAGCGCGAGGTCGGTCTCACCCCCGACGGCTCCTGCGGCCCACACACCATGAACGCGCTGCGCCGGATCGGCCGCAAGGTGGTCGGTGGCCGCCCGCAGTGGCTACGCGAGTCTGATGCGATCCGGCAGTCCGGGCCGGCGCTGGTCGGCAAGACGGTGGTCATCGACCCGGGGCACGGTGGCACCGACCCCGGGATGGTGGTGCCCGACGGGCCGCTGCGCTGGACGGAGGCCGACCTGGTGCACGACCTCGCGAGCCGGTTGGAAGGGCGGCTCGCCGCGTCCGGGGTGCGGGTGCAGCTCACCCGGGGGCCGTCGCCGGACCGTTGTCTGCCGGACACCGACCGGGCCGAGCTGGCCAATTCGCTCGGCGCCGACGTGTTCATCTCGCTGCACCTGGACGGCCACGCCAACCCGGATGCGGAGGGCGTCGCGACCTACCACTACGGCACCGACAACGGGGTGACCTCGGCGACCGGTGAGCGTCTGGCCGGGCTCGTGCAGCGGGAGATCGTCGCCCGGGCCGGCCTGCGGGACTGCCGTACCCACGCCAAGACGTGGGACCTGCTGCGACTGACCCGGATGCCCGCCGTCCGGGTCGAGGTCGGCTACCTCACCTCGCCCACGGACCGCGCCCAACTGGTCGACCCCCGGTTCCGGGACCGTGTGGTGGAGGCGATCGTGGCTGCCGTGCAGCGGATGTACTACCCGATCGAACGGGACGTTCCGACCGGCTCGCTGGACGTCAGCGAACTGCGGGCCGTCGTGGCCGCCGGCACCGTGGTCGACTGACCCTCCGCCTGAGTGCGGTCGCCGCGCGCGAGCCCGGCGGTCAGCCGTTGGTGGAACGGGTGGCCGGGGCGGGACGGACCGGGCGGAGCAGCGTCTCCGGGCTCATCGAGCCGAGCAACTTCTCCAGCGCGTACTCGACGTCGGACTTCCAGCTCAGCGCCGTACGCAGCTCGAGGCGCAGCCGGGGGAAACGCGGATGCGGACGTACGGTCTTGAACCCCACCGAGAGGAAGAAGTCGACCGGCGCCACGCAGCCACCCGAGGGGTCGTCCGCGTCGCCGAACTTGGCGTCGCCGAACGCCTCGATTGCCTTGATCCCCCGCTTGGTCAGGTCCCGGGCGACGCCCTGCACCAACATCCGGCCCAGGCCGCCACCGGCGAACGCGGCGACCACGTTGGCCGTCATCAGCAGTGCCGCGTCGGCGGAGACCGGCGAGGTCGGGAACGCCATCGAGCGGGGCACGTAGGCGGGTGGGGCGTACATCACGAAGCCGGCCGGCATGCCGTCGACGTACGCGAGCTTGCCGCAGGAGCCCCACTCCAGCAGCGTCTGGGAGACCCACGCCTCCTTCTCCAGGCCCGGATCGCCAGCGGCGCAGGCGCGCTCCGCGGAGACCGGATCGAGCTCCCAGTAGACGCACTGCCGGCACGGGCGCGGGAGGTCTTCCAACGTGTCGAGGGTCAGGCTGACCAGACGTCGCGACATATGGAGCATCCCCACAATAGGCTCGGTGGTGAGACCGGCATGGAACGACAGCGCCGCCTTCCTGCCCCCGACGAGCGATCGTACGCCGCCGATCGGAGATGCGGGAGGGGACGCGCAGATGCCCACCACACCGGGGGACGCCGGGCACGGTCCGCGATGTGGTCGATCCGTCTCGGCACGGTCGCGGGGCGGCTTCGGCGGACTAGGATCGACAATCGGTGTCCCACCGCCATGGTCAGCGGCTTGTGGGGTACCCGGGGCGGGAGCCACCCGAGCAGCGATCGAGGTGAGGTCATGACCGGCACGACACTCGACGACTACACCGACCGGTACGCCCGGCGGGTACGCGGGATGACCGCCTCGGAGATCCGAGCACTGTTCGCGGTCGCCAGCCGTCCCGAGGTCGTCTCGCTCGCTGGCGGCGCACCGTACATCGCCGCCCTTCCGCTGGACGCTGTCGGTGAGATGCTCGGCCGGCTCGGCTCGGAGCACGGCGTGACCACCCTCCAATACGGCATCGGTCAGGGCACCCTCGAGCTGCGCGAGCGCATCTGCGAGGTGATGTCGCTCTCCGGGATCGACGCCGCGTGCGGCGCCTCTCCGGAGGACGTCGTCGTCACCGTGGGCGGGCAGCAGGCCCTGGACCTGGTGGCCCGGCTCTTCCTCGACCCCGGTGACGTGGTGCTGGCCGAGGGTCCGACGTACGTCGGTGCGCTCGGCGTCTTCCAGGCCGCCCAGGCGCAGGTCGTGCACGTACCGATGGATGAGGACGGGCTCGTCCCGGAGGCGCTGGAGGCGGCCATCGCCGACCTCGCCCGCGCCGGGCGTCGGGTGAAGTTCCTCTACACGATCCCCACCTACCAGAACCCGACCGGCGTGACGCTCAGCGAGGAACGCCGGGAACGGGTCCTCGACATCTGTGAGCGCGCCGGCCTGCTCGTCGTCGAGGACGACCCGTACGGTCAGTTGGGTTTCGAGGGTGAGGCCCCCGCGCCCCTGCGGGCCCGCCGCCGGGACGGGGTCTTCTACCTCAGCACCTTCTCCAAGACCTTCGCGCCCGGGCTGCGGGTCGGTTGGATCCTGGCGCCGCACGCGGTCCGCGACAAGCTGGTCATCGCCAGCGAGGCGCAGATCCTCTGCCCCAGCGGTTTCGCCCAGGCCGCCGTCTCCACCTACCTGGGCACGATGCCCTGGCGGCAGCAGCTCAAGGTCTACCGCGAGGTCTACCGGGAGCGCCGGGACGCCCTGCTCGACGCGATGACCGACCTGATGCCCGAGGGCACCAGCTGGACCACGCCGGCCGGCGGTCTCTTCGTGTGGGCCACCCTGCCCGAGGGGCTCGACTCCAAGGCCATGATGCCGCGAGCGGTCGCCGCCCGGGTCGCCTACGTGCCCGGCACCGGCTTCTACGCCGACGGCACCGGCACCGGCGCGATGCGGCTCAACTTCAGCTTCCCGCCACCGGAACGGATCCGCGAGGGCGTCCGCCGGCTGTCCGGTGTGATGGAGCAGGAGATCGCGATGCGCCGCGTCTTCGGTGCCGTGGGCGGTGCCGCCGGCCGACGCGGCCAGGCCGGCTCCGACGTGCCAGGGCCTGACTTGGCATGATGCCGGCATGGGTACGACCGCCGTTGAGCGCCTCCTCGTGACCGATTCCGTCGCCTCGCCCGACCTACGCGTCGTGGTGCTCGCGGGTGGGCTCTCCTACGAGCGGGACGTGTCACTGCGCTCCGGTCGCCGGGTGCTCGACGCGCTGCGCGCCGTTGGGGTGGAGGCCGAGCTGCGCGACGCCGACGTGGCGCTGCTCCCCGCACTGGCCGCCGACCCACCGGACGCGGTGGTGATCGCACTGCACGGCGCCACCGGCGAGGACGGCTCGCTGCGCGGGGTGCTGGACCTGTGCGACATCCCGTACGTCGGCTGCGATGCCCGCGCCTCCCGGGTCGCCTGGGACAAGCCCTCGGCCAAGGCCGTGCTTCGCGAGGCCGGCATCCCCACCCCGGACTGGGTGGCCCTGCCGCACGATCGCTTCTCCGAGCTGGGCGCGGTCGCCGTACTGGACCGGATCGTCGACCGGCTGGGCCTGCCCCTGATGGTCAAGCCCGCCCAGGGCGGGTCGGGGCTGGGTGGCGCGGTGGTCCGCGACGCGGCGGCGCTGCCTGCGGCGATGGTCGGCTGCTTCGCGTACGACTCCACGGCCCTCGTCGAGCGGTACGTGCCCGGCATGGACGTGGCGGTCTCCGTTGTCGACCTCGGCGACGGACCGCAGGCGTTGCCGCCGGTGGAGATCGTGCCGCGCAACGGCGTGTACGACTACGCCGCCCGCTACACGGCCGGCCGGACCACCTGGCACGCGCCGGCTCGGCTGGACCCGGAGGTGGCCGCCACGGTCGCCGACGTGGCTCTCGCCGCGCACACCGCACTCGGCCTGCGGGACCTCTCCCGCGTCGACGTGATCGTGGACGCCTCGGGCCAGCCGCACGTGCTGGAGGTCAACGTCTCGCCGGGCATGACCGAGACGTCACTGCTGCCGCTCGCCGTGCAGGCGGCGGGGTTGGACTTCGGCCGACTCCTCGGCACGCTGGTCAACCGAGCAGCGGCTCGCCTCACCACTTCCTGACCTGCTCACCTCAGACACCCCCTGTCGAGGCGTTCGCGTGGGTCATCGAATCGCCTGGCCGACGCGGGGTGCGATGAACCGCCGCAGCGGCAGGGCGATGAGCAGTGCGACCGTAACCAGGAGGCCGCTGACCCACGCCGGGCCAAGGTCGTTGGCGTTGGCCCCGAGCGTCGCTGCGGCAACGGCAGGGCCGCCAGCGGCACCGATGTTGAGCGCCGCGGTCGCATACGAACCTCCCATGGTGGGGGCTCCTGCTGCCTCATAGAGGACCCTGGCGATCAGGGTGCTGCCCAACGCGAAGGAAAGCGTGCCCTGCACGAACACGAGGAGCAGAAGCGCCACCGGCTGGGCAGCCAGGGTCGCCAACGCGAACCAGCCGAGCAACAGCAACGGGCCACCGACTGCGATCACGAGGCCGGGACGCTGATCGGAGAGCCGTCCCGCGAGGGTGACGCCGAGGAAGGACCCAACACCAAAGAGCACCAGCACGACCGAGACCCACAGCTCGCCCAGGCCGGCGGTGTCAGTCACGATCGGTGCCAGGAAGGTGAATGTGGCGAAGGTGGCCGCGTTGACGAGGGCACCGAGCAACATGACCAGGACCAGCCTGGGCATCGCGAGCTGGGCGATCTCGTTCCGAAGAGACGAGCCAGCCGGAGTGTCCCGAGAGGTCGTTCCGACACGGGCCGGGATGCCCTTCATGACACCGAAGGCAGCGGGAAGGCAGAGCAGTGCGATCGCCCAGAAGGTTGCCCGCCAGCTGAGCACCGTGCCGAGGATCGCGCCGCCGGGAACTCCAGCGATGGTGGCCACGGTCGTAACCGAGAGCAGCACCGCCAGCGCACGCCCTTTCTGGTCAGATGCGACGAGCGTGGCCGCCGCGCTCAGTGCCACAGCAAGGAAGCCCGCGTTGGCCAGGGCGGCGATCACCCGGGTGATCAGCAGAACCGCGAAGCTCGTCGTGAGAGCGCCTACGACGTGGGCCACGGCAAAAACCAGCACGAAGCACAGCAGGCTGGCCCGGACAGGCCACCAGCGCGCAAGCGCCGCCATCAGTGGCGCGCCGAAGATCATCCCGAGAGCAAACGCCGAAGTCAGAAGCCCGGCAGCCCCGACCGACACGTCGAGGCTTGCGGCGATGTCCGGCACCAGGCCGGCAAGCATGAACTCCGAGGTACCCATGGCGAAGACCGCCACGGCAAGCAGGTACAGCGGCAGAGGCATCAAGAACTCCGAGGTGAGAGAGAACGAGGAGACGTCTCGTCACCGCGGCCAGCGCCCAAGGGTGCGCGCAAATCCCCATGCAGCGAAGGCTGCTGGGAAGCGGACTATGAACTCAGTGGTTCAGGGGGCTGACGGCGTGACCGAAAGCCCTCACCTTGGATGCCTCAGGGCTCGACATGGCGCAAACACTACTCAAAACCGCCGGTCACCAAGCAACCGGTTTCCGGCCGGGGCGAGTGTCGTCAACCTTGTGCCCCGGGGCGCCGATGTTCTAGGCGTCGCTGTTCGGGGCGGCCCTGCGGGGTGCCTCATCCAGCGCGCCGGCGGTGGCCTTGTCAGCAGCCTCGCCCTCCGGATCGTTCCGGACCGCGGCTCCCCGGAGAATCGCGGGTCCGTTGGCGGGCACCGCGCCGGCGACGCCGGACGTGGGTGTGCCGGACTCCGAGACGCCAGATGGTGTCGTGCCGGACGTTGAGGCGCCGGACGTTGAGGCGCCGGACGATGTCGTGCCGGCGGGTGCGCTGCTCGCCGCGTTGCCGGCTCGTGCCGGGCTGGCGGTTTCGCTCGTCGGAGCGGTGTCGGCGACCATGGACCCGGCGTCGGCGTCCCCGTCCACAGGATCCGCTGAGGGTGCCGTGTCGCCGTCGGTCGGATCGACGCCGGGCGTGGAGCCCGCTGGTTCGGGGATCTCCTCCGCCGCCTCGATGACCGAGGCAGCAGCAGCAGCCGCTGCGGCATCGGCGGCAGCGGCATCCGCAGCTTCGGACTGAGCCAGGAGGCTGGACGGTGCCTGCCACTGGATGCGGGGCGGCTCGGCGAGTGGGCGACCGCCAAACTCGGCGAGCCAGGCGGCGACGAGCGCCAGATTCTCCCGCCACTGCGCCTCGGAGATCGGCGGCAGGATCGAGTCCCACAGTGACAGGAAGGTGCCCCGCAGCTGGAGGCGACCGTACGGCCGAGCGAGGAACCACATGTGCAGGTGGGCCGAGCCGTCTCCCCACCGGTTGACGTGGACTCGCGCCACCCCGTCGAGGGACCGGATTGCCCGCTCCAGACGAACGGTCATCACGCCCAGCTCGGCGGCGAGCAGGTTCGGCAGATCGCCGAGGTCGAGGTGTGTCCGCGATTCCAGGATGAGCACCATGGGCAGCCCGGTGGGCCGGTCCATGGCGCGTACCCGCCAGCGCTCTCCGACCCAGATGTAGGCATCGTCGGGTGCGTTGCAGGCGGTGCATTCCCGGAGACCCTCGCCCTTCCGGGGCGGTTCGACCGGGACCGGATCATCGAGTTGCTTCACGTGGAGGTCGCCCTCGAAGGGGAACGACGGCCACTGGGTGAAGTCCGGGACTGAGGGAGGGGTGTCGTGCACGACGCTGACCCTAACCGAGTCTGGCACCGCTGTCCCTACCTGAATGATCGGTCCGGGCCTGCCGAATCAGTGCCCGTCGTCGACCGGGTACACGGTGTCACCGCTGCGCCGTGAAGCGATATCCACAGGCTGCCGAGATCCTCAACACAGGCCGTCATCCACAGGCTCGCACCCGCTCCCACGCGCTGTTTCACGTGAAACAGGGGGTGCCTGTGGACAAAGGGTGTGGATAACTTTTCGGGCCGTCGGTCGTTGTCCGCGAACTGCCTGCGGGCGCGTTGGCGACCGTTCGGAGACGGCATCGGGGCGTTGCCGTTCGACTCGGTTGCGCTGGAGCTTTGGATTCCGCTCCCAGCGGGACAAGGTCGCCTGCCGGGGTGCCGAAGCGGTCCTGGATCGAACCGCTGCCTCAGGCGCGTGGAGTTTCCACCGGGCTCGCCCCTGAGAGGTTTTCCTCAGGGGCGAGGTCTCCCCACTCCGGGCCGAGCGACGCCGACCACCCCGCTCAAGGCGCAGTCAGCTGTGAGGCGAGAACAGGGCGTCGGACGGCCGCCTGTCGAGGTGCCAGCCGAGCGGACGGTCGCACCGCAAGGCCCCCAACGGTGCAGGGTCGACGGACAACGCGAGGGCGGGCACCACGACGAGGGGCGCGGGCACAACGACGAGGGCGGCAGCGCGACGAGGGCGGGGCGTCGCGAGGTGGACAGGGCGGGACAGACGCAGACCGAGGCCGCGATACGACGGGCGACGGGCGACGGTGAGGTGGGCTGCCGCTTTACTGCGGGCTCCCGCCATCGCTGCCGGCCGGTGCGGTCCTGGTCGTAACGCACAGAGGCCGACCAACCGCCTCCTGATGCTCACGTGCCCTGAGAAGAGCGTCCGGCGCTCCGGTCGATCACAACCACCCTCTGCGGCACACGACGCGGCAGCGAGCAACTGAGCGGCGTACAGGGCACTCCATGAGCATCTACTAGCGGGCCGGGTGAGGACTGGCGTCCGATTCCGCATCTCGGTGGCCGAGCCGCGCTCCCCACGGATCAGGTGCAGTCGGGGCGTCGACCATCCGCGGCCCCCTCTCGTTTCACGTGAAACAGAGCCTCAAGCCTTCGCCCACCGGCTGACGTCGACCGGCGCAGGGGTTCGGTGGTGCGCCGCCGCGCCGCTCGGGCTGAGCGAGCCGTAGGCGTTGGAGTCGCGCCGTAGGGCCGCCAATCGGTAAAGCGTGAAACGGCCGCCGTTTCACGTGAAACGTGGCGAGCGGGATACGGAACGGCCGCACACCCCTGAGGGGTAGCGCGGCCGTTGCGAGTAGGGAGGACTCAGCCCTCGCTCTCCTCCTGCTGCACTCCGATGATCCCGACGATCCGCTCCAGGTCGTCCACGGTCGCGAACTCGATCGTGATCTTGCCCTTGCTCCGCCCGATGTCCACCTTCACCCGGGTGTCGAACCGGTCGGACAGTCGGTCGGCGAGATCGGTCAGGGCCGGCGCGTGCGCCTTCGGCCGGCGCTTCGCGGCCTGCCCCTTCGCCGGCCCGTCGTTCAGCGTGAGGGCAACGATCTCCTCGGTCGCCCTGACCGACAGGCCCTCGGCCACGATCCGCAACGCCAACTGTTCCTGTGCCTCTGCACCGTCGAGGCTCAGCAGGGCGCGGGCGTGACCGGCCGACAGGATCCCTGCGGCCACTCGGCGCTGCACCTGCGCCGGCAGGTTCAACAGTCGGATCGTGTTGGAGATCTGCGGGCGACTCCGGCCGATCCGGCGTGCCAGCTCCTCGTGGGTGGCACCGAACTCCTCCAGCAGTTGCTGGTAGGCGGCGGCCTCTTCCAGAGGGTTCAGGTTGGCCCGGTGGATGTTCTCCAGCAGGGCGTCGCGGAGCATGGCGTCGTCCCGGGTGTCCCGGACGATTGCCGGGATGTTCTCCCGCCCCACCGCCTGAGCGGCGCGCCAGCGTCGCTCGCCCATGACCAGCTCGTACTTTTCGTCGTCGAGCTGCCGGACGACGATCGGCTGGAGGAAGCCGACCTCCAGGATCGAGGTCTTGAGCTCCTCCAGAGCCTCCTCGTCGAAGACCTGGCGGGGCTGCTTCGGGTTGGGCAGGATCGCGTCGACCGGGATCTCGGCGAACCGCGCACCCGGCACCGGACTGAGGACGGGCTCCGGCTCTCGGACCGGCGCCCCGACGGGAGCCGCGGCGACGACCTCGGCGCCCGTGTCGTCCACGTACTCGTTCTCCGGTTCGGCCGTCGCGGTGCCAGCGGCAGCCGGCGCCGGCCCGGTCGGGATCAGTGCCCCCAGGCCCCTACCCAGACCGCCCCGAGGACGGTTCTTCATGCCACGCCTCCCAGCGACTCATCCGCACTACGCATTCCGGCCCACCGGCTCCTTGACGCCTCGTTCCGCGATCTCCTGGGCGGCTTCGAAGTAGCTCGTCGCTCCCCGCGAACCGGGATCGTAGGTCATCACCGACTGGCCGTAGCTCGGCGCCTCCGAGACGCGGACGTTGCGGGGGATGACCGCCTGGAGGACCTTGTCGCCGAAGTGGTTCCGGACGTCCTGCTCGACGGCGTCGGCCAGCCGGGTACGGCGGTCGTACATGGTCAGCAGGATGGTGGAGACGTCGAGTTTCGGGTTGAGGTGCTGGCGTACCAGGTTGATGTTGTTGATCAGCTGGTTGAGCCCTTCCAGTGCGTAGTACTCGCACTGGATCGGAATCAGCACCTCCTGCGCGGCCACCAGAGCGTTGACCGTCAGCAGACCGAGCGAGGGTGGGCAGTCGATGAAGACGTAGTCGAACTCGCCCGGGTAGGCGGCGATCGCGCGGTCCAACCGCGACTCCCGCGCGACCACGGAGACCAGCTCGATCTCCGCGCCGGCCAGGTCGATGGTCGCGGGGACGCACCAGAGGTTGGGGATGCCCTCGACCGCCTGCGCCACCTCGGCCAGCGGAACGCTGTTGATCAGGCAGTCGTAGACGTCCGGGATGCCGGTGTGGTGGGGGACGTTGAGCCCGGTCGAGGCATTGCCCTGCGGGTCGAGGTCCACCACGAGCACCCGGTTGCCGTGCAGGGCGAGCGCCACCGCAAGGTTGACGGTGGTGGTGGTCTTACCCACGCCGCCCTTCTGGTTGGCGACGCACATGACCCGGGTCCGGTCCGGTCGAGGCATGGTCACCTCGCCACTGGGATTCAGGATCTGCACGGCGCGCATCGCCTCCATAGCCAACGGTGGGTCATCCTCTTCGCGCGTCGGGGTTTCACGTGAAACGTACGTGGGGTCGGCCGCCACGGCGGCCAACGACTCGGTCGAAGCCACCGGTGCTTCGGCAACCGCAGGTGCGGCATCCCGAACGACTGCGGCGGTGGGCTGGTGCGGAACCGCGGGCTCGAAACGAACCGCCGCGGCGGTGTTGCGGCGACCCGAGGTCGACCGCACCTCGGCGGCGTTGACCGGTCGGCTCAACCCCTCCGGCGTACGACGAACACTCGCCGGATCCGGGACGGCCGCGCCCTCCGGTTGCCCCGAGCCCGGGGACTGCTCGGGTGCTACCGGCGCATCGCCGTCCGCTGGACTGGTCGGTGACCCGGTCGCGCCGGGCGACCAGCTCGGGTAGTCGGTTTCACGTGAAACGGGATCGCTGGTTGACCCGGTCACGCGTGGATCGTCGTACCTGCCGTCGTCATGCACCTGTCATCCCTGCCCGCTTCGGATGGTCGGTCCGCGCCCCGGTCAACTTTGGCCACACCACGCTCGCATCCCGGAGCGTACGGCCCTCGGGAGCGATCGGAGACCCGCGACGTCCACCGCTCGCTCCACACTATCGACGCGCGGTCAGCCTACGGCGGACGGGCGCGACCGGTCCACGTCGGGTTGTCATCTCCTCGTCCATCCGTACCGGTACAACGAGGCAACCCACCAGCCGGAAGCCCGATGGCGCGAAGTGTCAGCGTCGGCGAGAGCGACCGGCGCGCGAGCGCTTGCTGGCCGCCGGGCGAGCCGGGCCGACCATTCGCTCGCGCACGATCTCCACCACGGTGGTCGGCGGATCGATGACCCCGACGCCGCACAGCTGCACGGTCGGCTCTCCACCACCGAGTCGCGCCACCACCTCGGCGTGCTCTTCGATCTCCGCTGCGGCGGACGACCCCTTGAGCGCCAACAGTCGGCCGCCCCGAACCGCCAGGGGAAGGCTCCAGCCCGCCAGCCGGTCCAGTGGCGCGACCGCGCGGGCGGTCACCACGTCTCCACTGATCGGGTCCCGCCCACTCGATCCGCTGGCCGCCTCGTCCGCCCGACCCCGGAAGACCCGCACCGACTTCGCCAGGCCGAGTCGCTCGACGACCTCGATCAGGAACGAGGTTCGTCGGGCGAGCGGCTCGATCAGGGTGACAGTGAGGTCGGGACGGGCGATGGCGAGGACCAGACCCGGCAGGCCGGCGCCGGAGCCGACGTCGAGCACGGTCGCGCCGGACGGGATCCGCTCGGCGACCGCCGCGCAGTTGAGCATGTGCCGATCCCAGATCCGGGGTGCCTCCCGGGGGCCGATCAGACCGCGGACGACGCCGTCGGTGGCCAACAGTTCGGCGTACGCGGCGGCCAGGTCGAGACGGTCCCCGAAGAGGGTCAGTGCGGCCGGTGCCAGCTCGGGCGGCAGAGCCGCGTCCGCTGGCGACGGGGCGGTGCCGGGTCGGGTCGATTCAGCGTCGGCGGGCTGGACAGCGGACGGCCCGGGCGGCGTGCCGCCCGGGCCGGTCACGGTGTCGGCCGTGATGTCGTCGTGGGTCACCCGGTCAGTCCGCCGGCCGTACGACGATGCGCCGGTTCGGCTCCACACCCTCGGACTCGCTCGCCACGCCGGACATGGCGTTGACCACGTCGTGCACGCACTTGCGCTCGAACGCGGACATCGCGTCCAGCCGGACCGGCTCGCCGTGCTCCTTGACCTTCTCGACGGCGTTCTTGGCGACCGCGGCGAGTTCCTTGCGACGGTTCGCCCGGTAGCCACCGACGTCGAGCAGCAGGCGGCTCGGCGTCCCGGTCTGCCGGAAGACGGCGAGGCGGGTGAGCTCCTGGAGGGCCTCCAGGGTCGCCCCGCGCTGGCCGACCAGATTTTGCAGCCGCTCGCCGACCACCTCGACCATGGGGCGGCCCGCGGCGACCAACTCGTCGATGTCGCCGTCGTAGTCGAGGATGTCAAGCAGCCCCTCGACGTAGTCGGCGGCGATCTCGCTCTGCCGGAACAGGTCGCCCTCGCCGACGGCCTTCTTCGTCCGACCGCCGGTGGCGGCGGTGTCGGTGTCGTCGTCCGCCTCGGTCTCGTCTTCGGTCTCGTCGTCCTCGGTGTCGTCGCCGTTCACCGCGAGCGTTGCGGTCTCCTCCTCGTCCAGGGACTGCTCGGCGCGGGGGATGCTGGTCTCGGTCACGGTCTCATCTCCGTACTCGCTCGGCCGGACCGTCGGGTCCGACTGGTTTCCCGGGGCCGGCGGGAGGTCGCCGGTGCCCACAGGCACGTCTGTACGGGCAGTGTCGCCCGTGGCCGCGCGGTGCGCGGTCGGTTCCGCCCGGCGCCGGCCTCGCGGCGGCTGCACAGTGCGGAACGGGCCGCCACCAGTCACCTGGCGGCGGCCCGCAGAGGTCAGCCCTGCCGCTTGGCGGGGCGGTTCTTCTTCGGGTTGTTCGTCGGCTTGGCACCCGGCTTCGGCCCGGCCACCTTGGGCGCGGTGGCCTTGACCGGCGCCGGCGGAGCCGACTTGCCACGGCCGAACAGGCCGCCGGTCTTGGCAGGCTGCACCGGGTTACGGCTGGCAGCGGGGGCCACGGCCTTCTTGGCGGTCACCGGCGGCGGGAACTTCCGCAGCACCCACTGCTGCTGTCCGAGGGTGAAGAGGTTGTTGGTGACCCAGTAGATGATCACACCGATCGGGAAGATCGCGCCGGAGATCAGCAGTGACGCGGGGATGCCGTAGAGCATCAGGCGCTGGATCATCCGCTGCTGCGGGTCCTCAGCCCAGCCGGTCTTGAGGATCATCTGACGGCTGGTCAGGTAGGTGGTCGCGATCATGACCAGGACCAGGACACCAGCAATGATCTTCACGGTGGTGCCGTTGGCGCCGAGGCTGGCCAGCTCGTCCGCGGTGGAGCCGAACTTGCCGGCGATCGGGGCGGTGAAGAGCTTCGCCTCCGAGGCGCTCTGGAACTGGTCGACGGTCCAGCCGTAGAGGGTCTTGCTCTGCTTGTCCGGGTCGAGGCGGCGCAGCACGTGGAAGAGGCCGAGGAAGACCGGGATCTGAAGGAACATCGGAAGGCAACCCATCAGCGGGTTGGCCTTCTCCTTTTTGTACAGCTCCATCATTTCTTTCTGGAGCGTCTCCCGGTCACCCTTGTGCTTCTCCTGAAGCTCCTTGACCTTGGGCTGGAGCGCCTGCATCGCCCGCTGCGACTTGATCTGCTTGACGAAGACGGGGAACAGGATCACCCGGACGGTGACCACCAGGAAGACGATGGACAGGATCCAGGCGAAGTTGGTGCCGATGACCGCGCCGACCGGCACCCCGATGGCGTCCCAGGCAGAGTGCCAGGTCAGCAGGATCCACGAAATCGCATAGTAGATCCAGTCAAGACTGAACAATTCTCAGGCTCCAGTCACATCGGCGCGGCGGCGACCGCCCGGCTCCGGCACCGGGTCATGTCCACCAGGGTGGAAGGGGTGGCAGCGCAACAGCCGCCGGACCGCGAGCGCGGCTCCCCGGAGGGCACCGTGCCGGGCCACCGCCTCCTGGGCGTACGCACTGCACGACGGGTAGAACCGACAGCGGGCCGGCAGTGCCGGACTTATCCACCGACGGTACGCGATGATGGGTGCGATCAGCACCCTGGCACCGGTTGACGTGGGGCGCGGGGTGGTCGGGTCGGCACTCATCGGGACCGCCGCTCTCGGGACGACCGGGCAACCGCGAGGGCGGCGTCCAGGTCGGTGGCGAGTCGGGGGTACGACGCCTCGGCCGCGGCGGGCAACGCTCGGACGACCAGGGTGCTGCCCTCGGGCAGAGCGGCGAGCCGCTCTCGGACCAGCTCCCGTAGTCGGCGCTGGACCTTGTTGCGGGTCACCGCGTTGCCGACGGCCTTGGACACGACGAAGCCGGCGCGGGACGGCGCGGAGGGCTGCTCCGCACTGTTGTCCCGCACCGGCTGCGACGAGGTCGGTGTGCTCGGGTCGGCGCTCACCGGCATGGTCAGGTGGACCACGACGGCGCCACGTCCGGCGCGCCGGCCACCACGGACCGCTGCGGCGAAGTCAGTGCTGCGCCGCAGTCGCTGCGCGGCGGCCAGCACGACTGCCCACGTTCCCTGGACCGGCCCGGTCGGCTCAGGCCGACAGGGTGGTGCGACCCTTGGCGCGACGGCTCGAGAGGATGGCACGGCCGGCACGGGTGCGCATGCGCAGCCGGAAGCCGTGGGTCTTCGCGCGCCGGCGGTTGTTCGGCTGGTAGGTGCGCTTGCTCACGTCAGGCTCTCCGTTTTCGTACGCGCCCCGTGCGACGGGATCGCCGGGGTCGTGTGGTGGTCCAGGCCACCTCGACGGTGGCCCACGATCGGTGCTGTCCGGCGGAGCGGAACCTCGGCGGTGCGGGGGATGCGACCGCGGACAGCAAGCACCCATCACCCTAGCAGAGGGCGAGAAAGCAACCGTTCCAGCCTACGCAGGGGTGCAATGACCGTCAAACACCCCGAGGAGCGGCCAACGGGACGCGCCCGGGCCGAAGGGCGGTTTTCGCTGATGCCGAGAAGGGTGCCGCCGCGTCGCCGGTTGATGGCGCAGGGACAACGCTGTTACCGTGCCCGATTGCGGTGAGCGTCGGAAGCTCCGGTCGTCGCACAGGCAAGACCGGACAAGGCAGTGAATCGTTCGGCACGGTGAACCCGCTTCAGCGCCCGTTCAGGCAGGGGCAGGTCCCACCCGCGTCCGGCGGGCGGCCACAATCGGTCGGTACACAGGCTGTGGATAACTTGTGGATGACCACCGGTCGACCGTCAGGTGGGTGTTGTTCCACCCGCGAACGCGGCGGGCCCGGGACGGCCGGCTGGCAGACAGCGGCGGCCGGGAGCAGAGGCGAGGGGGTGGCACGACGGTGGCCGGTACGACCGACCTTGCCGCAGTGTGGTTAGCGGCGACCGACGAGCTGGCCGACGAGATCATCTCCGCCCAGCAGCGTGCCTATCTCCGGCTGACCCGGCTGCGGGCGATCGTCGAGGACACCGCGCTGCTCTCCGTCCCGGACGCGTTCACCCGCGACGTGATCGAGTCCCGGCTGCGCCCGGCGATCACCGAGGCGCTGACCCGCCGGCTCGGCCGGCCGATCCAGGTGGCGGTCACCGTTCGGGTCGCGGAGGACGCCACGGGCCGACCCGCCGGCACTGTCTACCGCAGCGCTCCGGAAGCCAGCCCGTTCGACGTCGAGGGTCAGGCTGCCGCATCCTTCGACGACGACCAGGGCGCTCGGACGCATGCCGATGCCCTGATCCCTGAGCAGTCACACGCGCCGCGTACGCCCGAGCCGGCCGCGCCACCCGCACCCGCGGGTCCGCCGCTCGCGCCGAGCGTCGACGCGCATCGTCCCGGGATGATCCCCGCCAGCAGGGACGGGCAGGAGGCGCTGTTCAGTGCCTCCTTCGCGGAGCCGATGCGGTCGCCCCGACCTGGAGCGGACCGGCGCGGCTACGACGAGCAGACCGGTCGCCTGGATCAGCCGGGCCCGGACACCCGTCCCTACGAGCCCCGCTACCGGGAAGACTCGGCGTCGCCGCGCGACCAGCACGTGATCCGCGCGCTGCCCCGGGACAGCGGAACGGACAGCGGCCCGGGCCGCAGCGGTGTGGACCATCGCGCGGGTGGCCGCGACGACCGCCGGCTGCCCGGCGCCGACACCGGCGGCAACCGGCTCAACCCGAAGTACATGTTCGAGACGTTCGTCATCGGCTCGTCCAACCGGTTCGCGCACGCGGCGAGCGTGGCGGTGGCGGAGTCGCCTGCGAAGGCGTACAACCCGCTGTTCATCTACGGCCACTCCGGCCTGGGCAAGACCCACCTGCTGCATGCCATCGGGCACTACGCCACGACGCTCGGCAACGCCCGCTCGGTCCGGTACGTCTCGACCGAGGAGTTCACCAACGACTTCATCAACTCGCTCCGGGACGACAAGACCAGTGCGTTCCAGCGGCGCTACCGCGACGTCGACATCCTGCTGATCGACGACATCCAGTTCCTGGAGAACCGCGAGCGCACCCAGGAGGAGTTCTTCCACACCTTCAACACGCTGCACAACGCCAACAAGCAGATCGTGATCACCTCCGACCGGTCGCCGCGGCAGCTCGCCACCCTTGAGGACCGGATGCGAACCCGGTTCGAGTGGGGTCTGCTGGCCGACATCCAGCCGCCGGACCTGGAGACGCGGATCGCGATCCTGCAGAAGAAGGCGGCGCAGGAGCGGATGTACGCCCCGCCGGACGTGTTGGAGTTCATCGCGTCCCGGGTGTCGAACTCGATCCGGGAACTGGAGGGGGCGCTGATCCGGGTGACGGCGTTCGCCAGCCTGACCCGGTCGACCGTCGAGCTGTCCCTGGCCGAGGAGGTGCTTCGGGACTTCATGCCCGACGGCGCCGGGCCGGAGATCAACGCCGACCAGATCATGGCCTCGACCGCTGACTACTTCGGGGTGAGCCTGGAGGACCTGCGCGGTCAGTCCCGGTCGCGGGTGCTCGTCAACGCCCGCCAGGTGGCCATGTACCTGTGTCGGGAGCTGACCGAGCTGTCACTGCCCCGGATCGGGCAGGCCTTCGGTGGCCGGGACCACACCACTGTCATGCACGCCGACCGGAAGATCCGTCAGCAGATGGCGGAGCGCCGCTCGCTCTACAACCAGATCGCCGAGCTGACCAACCGCATCAAGCAGAACAGCTGAGGCGTACGCCAGCCGTCGCGACGGCACTCAGTTCGGGACACGCCCGGCCGGAATCTCCGGCCGGGCGGTCTTTTTTTCGTCCTCGGCTGGACTCTCGACATGGTGCAGACCACAGCATTGAGGCCGTGACCGCCTCGATGCCCACTCGTTGTCCACAGCTCGTCATCCACCGTCGGTGGATAACTACGGTCCGTCTTTCGCCGGTTACCCACAGGCTGTGGAGAAACCCTGTGTACGGAGCTGTGGACGCCTGGGGACAACGGTCACGTTATCCACCGATGACGGTCCACCTGTGCATGAGCTGTTGAAGGTTCTGGGGATGAAGGCAATGGTGATCTTCACCGTGATCCACAGGCTTGGGGAGAAAGTCGGTGGATTACCGGTGGACAACCGGTGGACAACGGTGGACAACCGGCCGGCCGGAGCGGGCTGTGGACACGCGAGCCAGTTGTACCCCCGGTTCTCCACAGCTAAATCACCTGTGGATACCCTCTCTGAGCTGCGCAGACCCGGGTTGTCCACAGTTTGCACAGGTGCGATGAAGACGATGAGTTATCTCTTCTAAGAGAACAAAAACCAATCATCACCGTTGGGCTTTCTGTGGATCGGGCCGAACGCTGCCGGATCAGCCGGTCAGCACCGACACGATCCATGGGGTCGGGCGCACAGCCGATGCCTACGCGCCCTAAGGTGCGATGGGTACCCGCACGGTTGGGCGGGACGGTAGGCAGCGGTCGGCATGAGAGAGTTGTCGCTGACGTCGACGCGGAGGCATTGATGAAGTTCCGAGTAGAGCGCGACGCGCTCGCTGAGGCCGTAGCCTGGACCGCGAAGAGCCTGCCCAACCGGCCATCCGTACCGGTGCTGGCCGGGGTGATGCTCCGCGTCACCGACGGCAACCTGCGGGTCTCCGGGTTCGACTACGAGGTCTCCAGCCAGGTCACCGTCGAGGTGCAGGGTGACGCCGACGGCGCCGCTCTCGTCTCCGGCCGCCTGCTCGCCGAGATCACCAAGGCGCTGCCGGCCAAGCCGGTCGACATCGCCGCGGTCGGCGCCCACCTCGAGCTGGTCTGCGGCAGCGCCCGGTTCACCCTGCCCACCATGCCGGTGGAGGACTATCCCGCGCTGCCCGAGATGCCGCAGAGCGCCGGCACTGTCGACGCCGCCGCGTTCGCCACGGCGGTCTCCCAGGTGGCCATCGCGGCCGGCCGGGACGAGACCCTGCCGATGATGACCGGCGTCCGCGTCGAGCTGTCCGGCAACACGCTGTCGATGCTCGCCACCGACCGTTACCGGCTGGCGCTGCGCGAGATCCAGTGGCGGCCGGACGACCCCGACGTGAGCATCAACGCCCTGGTGCCCGCCCGCACCCTGAACGACACCGCCAAGGCTCTCGGCCCGCTGGGCGGCGAGGTCACCCTCGCCCTCGCCCAGGGCGCTGCCGGCGAGGGCATGGTCGGTCTGGCCGGCGGCACCCGACGCACCACCAGCCGCCTGCTCGACGGCGCCAACTACCCGCCGGTGCGTTCGCTCTTCCCGGCCACCCACAACGCCGCGGCCCGGGTGCCGGTCAGCACCCTGATCGAGGTCGTCAAGCGGGTCGCGCTTGTTGCCGAGCGCACGACCCCGGTGCTGCTCAGCTTCAGCGCCGACGGCCTGGTGGTCGAGGCCGGCGGTTCCGAGGAGGCCCGGGCCAGCGAGGCGATGGAGGCCACCTTCACCGGCGACGCGCTGACCATCGGGTTCAACCCGCAGTACCTCATCGACGGCCTGGCCAACCTGGGCTCCCAGACCGCCGTTCTCTCGTTCGTCGACGCTTTCAAGCCCGCGGTGATCTCTCCCGCCGACGAGGATGGCGAGGTAATTCCGGGGTACCGGTACCTCATCATGCCGATCCGCGTCTCTCGCTGATCGCGCCCAGCAACACCCAGATCCACGGAGGTAGAAACACATGCAGCTCGGCCTTGTAGGACTCGGCCGTATGGGCGGCAACATGCGGGAGCGGCTGCGCGCCGCTGGTCACGACGTTGTCGGTTTCGACCACAACGCGCAGATCAGCGACGTGACGACCCTCGCGGGCCTGGCAGAGAAGCTTGAGTCGCCCCGCGCGGTCTGGGTCATGGTGCCCGCTGGTGTCACCGACGCGACGATCGACGAACTGGCCGAGGTGCTTGGCGAGGGCGACATCATCATCGACGGCGGCAACTCGCGGTTCAGCGACGACGCGCCCCGGGCAGAGCGGCTCAACGAGCGGGGCATCGGCTACCTCGACGTCGGCGTCTCCGGCGGCGTCTGGGGCCGGCAGAACGGCTACGGGCTCATGGTCGGCGGCGCCCAGGAGCACGTCGACCGGCTGATGCCGATCTTCAGCGCTCTCAAGCCGGAGGGCGAGTTCGGCTTCGTGCACGCGGGCCCCGTCGGTGCCGGGCACTACTCGAAGATGGTGCACAACGGCATCGAGTACGGCCTGATGCACGCCTACGCCGAGGGCTACGAGCTGATGGCCGCCTCCGAGCTGGTGACCAACGTGCCGGGCGTGATCAAGTCCTGGCGGGAGGGCACCGTCGTCCGTTCCTGGCTGCTCGACCTGCTGGACCGGGCACTGGACGAGGACCCGGAGCTGGCCGAGTTGAGCGGCTACACCGAGGACACCGGCGAGGGCCGGTGGACGGTCGACGAGGCGGTCCGGCTGGCCGTGCCGCTGAACGTCATCACCGCTTCGCTCTTCGCCCGGTTCGCGTCGCGGCAGGACGACTCGCCCGCCATGAAGGCCGTCTCCGCGCTGCGTCAGCAGTTCGGTGGCCACGCCGTCCACAAGCGCTGAGCGGTATCCACACCCTGTGTACGTCCAACGGTTGGAACTGGTCGACTTTCGCTCGTACGAGCGGGTGGCCGTCGACCTCCAGCCGGGGGCGAACGTCCTGATCGGCGCCAACGGCGTCGGCAAGACCAATCTCGTCGAGGCGCTGGGCTACGTGGCGACCCTGGATTCGCACCGGGTCGCCACCGACGCGCCGCTGGTCCGGATGGGCGCCGCGTCGGCGGTGATCCGCTGCGCGGTGGTCCACGACGGGCGGGAACTCCTGGTCGAGTTGGAGATCGTGCCCGGCAAGGCCAACCGGGCCCGGCTGGGCCGGTCACCGGCACGGCGGGCCCGGGACGTGCTCGGCGCGCTGCGACTCGTGCTCTTCGCCCCGGAGGACCTTGAGCTGGTCCGGGGTGACCCGTCCGAGCGCCGCCGTTACCTGGACGACCTGCTGGTCAACCGCCAACCCCGGTACGCGGGGGTGCGGGCCGACTACGAGCGGGTGGTCAAGCAGCGCAACGCCCTGCTGCGCACCGCGTACCTGGCTCGCAAGACCGGCGGGTCCCGGGGCGGTGACCTCGGCACCCTCGCCGTCTGGGACACGCACCTGGCCCAGCACGGCGCGGAGCTGCTCGCCGGTCGGCTGGAGCTCGTCGCCGCGCTCACCCCGCACGTCGCCAAGGCGTACGACGCGGTGGCCGCCGGTCGGGGCGCGGCGAGCATCGCCTACCGGCCCTCGATCGAGCTGGCCGAGCCGACCACCGACCGGGCCGCGTTGGCGGAGGCACTGACCGCCGCCCTGGCCGCGTCCCGCTCCGCCGAGATCGAACGGGGCACCACCCTGGTCGGCCCGCACCGCGACGAACTGGCGCTGACCCTCGGGCCACTGCCCGCCAAGGGGTACGCCAGCCACGGCGAGTCGTGGTCGTTCGCGCTCTCGCTGCGGCTGGCCGGCTACGACCTGCTGCGCGCCGACGGCATCGAGCCGGTGCTGGTGCTCGACGACGTGTTCGCCGAGTTGGACACCGGCCGCCGGGAGCGGCTGGCGGAGCTGGTCGGTGGGGCGAGTCAGCTGCTCGTCACCTGCGCGGTGGACGACGACGTGCCAGCCGCTCTGCGGGGCACCCGCTATCAGGTTGGCGAAGGGACGGTACGCCGTGTCGGATGAGCCACGCACCAACAGTCCCGAGGCCGGAAAGGGCGACGCTGCGCGTACCCCCGGGGGAAAGTCGACGGGCGGTGAGCCGGCGGCAGCCGCCAGCGGGCCGGAGCTGGCCCGGGCGGTGCTCGACGCTGCGCTGTCCCGGCGGCAGCAGGCGGCGCGCGCCCGACGTGCCCCCGGCGGCGGAGGCGGCGACGCTGCCGGCGGCTCAGGGCGGCGGTTGCGGGGCTACTCGGGCCCGGGCCCCGACCCGCGCGATCCCCAGCCGCTCAGTGCCGTGCTGAACCGGTTGGTGAAGGCGCGTGGTTGGCAGCAGCCGGCGGCCGAGGCCACCGTGTTCGGCGCCTGGGAGCGGGTCGTCGGCGCGGAGGTCGCCCAGAACAGTCGCCCGGTCAAGCTGGAGAACGGTGAGCTGACAGTGGAGGCGCGCTCGACGGCCTGGGCCACCCAGCTGCGGCTGCTCGCTGGCTCGTTGCTCAAGCAGATCGCCAGCGAGGTCGGCCACAACGTCGTGCGCAAGCTGCACATCCACGGCCCGGCCGCGCCCTCCTGGGCGAAGGGGCCGCGCCGGGTACGCGGGCGGGGCCCACGCGACACGTACGGCTGAGGGCGCCTCAGCTCCGCCGCTGGGCCTCGCGGTCGGCCCGCTTGCGTTCGCGCTGTTCCCGGGTGAAGCGCTTGCGCTCGGCCAGGTCGCGCTTCCACGCGTCGCGGGCCTCGGCCGAGCCGCCCTGCACCGCGCCCTTCACCCCCTCGGCGGGGCCGGCGAGGTGCCGGAAGGCCCAGCTCAGGAATCGGCCGCCCTCGCCCGGGGCCTTGGTGACCGCGCCGTCCTCGCTCATCTGCCGCACTCTCCTGCGTCGTGTGGTCCCGCAACTGTTGGCCTACCAATGGTTGGTACACCAATGATTGGTACGATAGCTATCGTGCATCAGGAGGGCAACCGATGAGCGAGAGACCGGAAGGCGTCGACCCGCTGGCGCTGGAGCAGCAGGTCTGTTTCGCCCTCTCGGTGGCCGCGCGCAGTGTGGTGGCGGTCTACCGCCCACTCCTGGAGCCGATGGGGCTGACCCACCCGCAATACCTGGTCATGTTGGCGCTCTGGCAGCACGCACCGCTGTCCGGCCGCGACCTCAGCCGCCTGTTGCAGCTCGATCCGGGCACCCTGTCACCCCTGCTCAAGCGGCTCGAAGCAGCCGGCTACCTGCGCCGGGAGCGCGACCCCAGCGACGAGCGCAGCCTCGCCGTCACCCTCACCGACAGCGGCGCCGCACTGCGAGGGCAGGCCGAGCTGATCCCGGCCGCGATCGTGCAGCGACTCGGGCTGCCCGTCGAGGACCTGCAACACCTGCACGCGGTGCTCACACAGGTCATCGCGGCGGCCAACCGACCGGGCGGCGACCCGACCTCGCCGGGGGCCGGCGCGGCGGCTCAGGCGTCGGCGTAGACGGCGAAACCGCGTTCGGCGCAGCGCCGGTAGAACGCGGCCAGCACGCCCAGCTCCGCGCAGGTGAAGTTCCACTGCGGCGGGTCGCCGCGCTCGTCGCGCAGCGCGTCGAGCCGGGTCTCCAGCCACCGCAGTTGCTGCTCGGCCAGCCTGCCGTCGCCAAGCAGAGAACGCAGCACCGTGCTCACCGACTCGAAGGTGACCGCCTCGCCGTAGGGACGGTGCCCGGCCACGAATCTCTCGATGCCGCTGGCGATCCAGGAGCAGCCGTCCGGATCGATCACCGGGTCCTCGTCCTCGGCGGCGGCGTCTGTGGCGTACAACACACCTTCCAGGCCGAGGAGCAGATCCACCAGCTCGGTGTACGCGGTCGCCCGGATGGTGCCGGTCTTCGCGATCAGCTCGGCCAGGGCGGCCGTCGGCGCGGAGATTCGCGGCAGGTCGACGATCTCGCCGAAGTCGACGAACTCGGCCGGTGCGACCGGGTCGTAGAAGCGGCCGGTCCGCGGCCAGTGCACCGCGACGTTGTCCAGCCCCATCTGTCACCTCTTAAAGAGCACGTGTCGGGTCGATCGGGTCGATCGTCCCGGTTCCGGCCGGTAAAGATCAAGGCTGGTTCCGGGGCGCCGCAAACGTACGGCACGGATGCTTTGGCCGCGACCCCCGACCCGCCCGGGCGCGGGTCAACCCGTTCGGGGACGGCGCGTGCGATCGGACCCTGGCGTGTGGGGGGAGTCGCGGGCAGCGGGGTTCTGCCGGCTACGGACATCTCAGCCGCCTCTCTGAGGGTGCCGAGTGGTGGTTCTGTCCCCCGCGCACAGTAGGATTGACAGCGAGACGAAGACCCGGTGTGGGAGAGAGACGGGGCCGGTGGCCCCAGATTCATTCTCCACGTCGGGTCGAGCCGATCGCGATCCGCGGGCAACCGCGGCGACCGGCGCGTTCGACCCGCTGTCCGGAGGTCTCCGGCACCGGTCCGCGCGCCGACGTCGCGTCCTGTCCGCCGAACCCGCGCCCGACGCGCCCTACCGGCGTGGATGACGCGAGAAAGTGGCCGAGGGTGGCAGCGCAGGACAAGCAGGAGTACGGCGCAGAGTCGATCACCGTTCTTGAGGGTCTGGAGGCGGTCCGCAAGCGGCCCGGTATGTACATCGGGTCCACCGGCGAGCGCGGTCTGCACCACCTCGTCTGGGAGGTTGTGGACAACGCTGTCGACGAGGCGCTCGCCGGATACTGCGACACGATCGACGTGGTGCTGCTCGCCGACGGCGGCGTGCGGGTCACCGACAACGGCCGTGGTTTCCCGGTCGACCTCCACCCGAAGCTCAAGAAGCCGGGTGTCGAGGTCGCGCTGACGATCCTGCACGCGGGTGGCAAGTTCGACGGCAAGGCGTACGCGGTCTCCGGCGGTCTGCACGGCGTCGGCGTGTCCGTGGTGAACGCGCTCTCCACCAAGATGTTCGTCGAGATCCACAAGTCCGGCGCCGTGTGGCGGCAGCACTACACCCACTCCAAGCCGGGCTCGCTGGAGAAGGGCGAGGCCACCGACCGCACCGGCTCGGCGGTCTCCTTCTGGCCGGACCCCGACGTCTTCGAGACCGTCGACTTCGACTTCCAGACCATCTACCGACGCCTTCAGGAGATGGCCTTCCTCAACCGCGCCCTGCGCATCCACCTGCTCGACGAGCGGGTGGCCGAGGAGGAGGACGGCCGGCAGCGCGAGGTGACCTTCTACTACGAGGGTGGCATCGCCGACTTCGTCCGACACCTCAACGCCTCGAAGAGCCCGATCCACAAGACCGTGGTCGAGTTCATCGCCGAGGAGGAGGGCATGTCGCTCGAGATCGCCATGCAGTGGAACGAGTCGTACGGCGAGTCGGTCTACACCTTCGCCAACACGATCAACACGCACGAGGGCGGCACCCACGAGGAAGGCTTCCGCTCCGCGCTGACGAGCGTGGTCAACCGGTACGGCACCGACAAGAAGCTGCTCAAGGGCGACGAGAAGCTCTCCGGCGAGGACATCCGCGAAGGGCTCGCGGCGATCATCTCGGTCAAGCTGGCCAACCCGCAGTTCGAGGGTCAGACCAAGACCAAGCTGGGCAACACCCCGGTGAAGAGCTTCGTGCAGCGGGTCTGCAACGACCGGCTGGTCGACTGGTTCGACCGCAACCCGGCCGAGGCCAAGATGATCATCACGAAGGCCTCCCAGGCGGCGCGCGCCCGGATCGCCGCGCAGCAGGCGCGCAAGCTGGCCCGGCGCAAGTCGCTGCTGGAGTCCGGCTCGATGCCGGGCAAGCTGGCCGACTGCCAGTCCACCGACCCGCGTGAGTCCGAGGTGTTCATCGTCGAGGGCGACTCGGCCGGCGGCTCGGCCAAGCAGGGCCGCGACCCGCGGACGCAGGCGATCCTGCCGATCCGCGGCAAGATCCTCAACGTGGAGAAGGCCCGGATCGACCGGGTGCTCAAGAACAACGAGGTCCAGGCGCTGATCACCGCGCTGGGCACCGGCATCCACGACGACTTCGACATGGAAAAGCTGCGGTACCACAAGGTGGTGCTGATGGCCGACGCGGACGTCGACGGCCAGCACATCCAGACGCTGCTGCTCACCCTGCTGTTCCGTTTCATGCGTCCGCTGGTGGAGATGGGCAACGTCTACCTGGCCGCCCCGCCGCTCTACAAGATCAAGTGGAACAAGAAGGGCGACGACGCCCAGTACGCGTACTCCGACCGCGAGCGGGACGGTCTGATCGCGCTGCGTCAGCAGAAGAAGCCGAACGCCAAGCCGGACGACATCCAGCGCTTCAAGGGCCTCGGCGAGATGAACTATCCCGAGCTGTGGGAAACCACGATGAACCCGGCGACGCGTACCCTGCGTCAGGTCACTCTCGACGACGCGGCGACCGCCGACGAGTTGTTCAGTGTGCTGATGGGTGAGGACGTCGAGGCGCGCCGGTCGTTCATCCAGCGCAACGCCAAGGACGTGCGGTTCCTGGACATCTGACGGATCGCGGTGGATCGGCCGGGTGCTTCCCGGTCGATCCACCGATCCACAGAGTTATCCACAGCTTGGCCGCTATCCACAGCGGTTATCCACAGCACGAAAACGACTCTGAGTCTGATAAGGGTATACAGTGACCGATTCTCCCGAGTCCACACCGAACGAGCCCGAGGTTCCCACCGAGGCCATCGCCGCGGTGGTCGCGCACGACCGGATCGAACCGGTCGGGCTCGAGGTGGAGATGCAGCGCTCCTACCTCGACTACGCAATGAGCGTCATCGTCGGTCGCGCGCTGCCGGACGTCCGGGACGGCCTCAAGCCGGTCCACCGCAAGATCCTCTACGCGATGTTCGACTCCGGCTACCGTCCCGACCGCGGCTACGTGAAGTGCTCCCGGGTCGTCGGTGACGTGATGGGTCAGTTCCATCCGCACGGCGACTCGTCGATCTACGACGCGCTGGTCCGGATGGCGCAGCCCTGGTCGCTGCGATACCCGCTTGTCGACGGCAACGGCAACTTCGGCTCGCCGGGTAATGATCCGGCTGCCGCCATGCGATACACCGAGTGCAAGCTCGACCCCCTCGCCATGGAGATGCTGCGGGACATCGACGAGGACACCGTCGAACTGCAGAACAACTACGACGGGCGGGCCAAGGAGCCCACGATCCTGCCGTCGCGGATCCCCAACCTGCTGCTGAACGGCTCCGAGGGCATCGCGGTCGGCATGGCCACCAAGATCCCGCCCCACAACCTGCGGGAGATCGGCGCGGCGGTGCAGTGGTGCCTGGAGCACCCGGAGGAGGACGAGGAGACCACCCTCGAGGCCCTGCTCGGCATCGTCAAGGGTCCGGACTTCCCGACGCACGGCCTCATCGTCGGCACCACCGCGATCCAGGACGCCTACCGCACCGGTCGCGGCTCGATCCGGATGCGCGCCGTGGTGGAGGTCGAGGAGGACAAGCGGGGCCGCCCCTGCCTGGTCGTCAGCGAGCTGCCCTACCAGGTCAACCCGGACAACCTCGCCGAGCGGATCGCCGAGCTGATCAAGGAGGGCAAGCTCGCCGGGATCGCCGACATCCGCGACGAGTCCTCCGGTCGTACCGGTATGCGGATCGTCCTGGTGCTCAAGCGCGACGCGGTCGCGAAGGTCGTGCTGAACAACCTCTACAAGCACACCCAGCTCCAGGAGACCTTCGGCGCCAACATGCTGGCCCTGGTCGACGGGGTGCCGCGCACGCTCAACCTGGCGCAGTTCATCCGCTACTACGTCGAGCACCAGATCGACGTGATCCGCCGGCGGACCGCGTTCCGGCTGCGGAAGGCCGAGGAGCGGGCGCACATCCTGCGCGGTCTGGGTAAGGCCTTGGACGCGTTGGACGAGGTGATCGCGCTGATCCGGCGCTCGCCGACCGTGGACGACGCCCGACAGGGCCTGATCCGGCTGCTGGATATCGACGAGATCCAGGCGACCGCGATCCTGGACATGCAGCTGCGCCGGCTCGCCGCACTGGAGCGGCAGCGGATCGTGGACGACCTGGCCAAGCTCGAGATCGAGATCGCCGATCTCAAGGACATCCTCGCCAAACCGGAGCGGCAGCGGAGAATCATCTCGGAGGAGCTTGGCGAGATCGTCGCCAAGTGGGGCGACGAACGGCGGACAAAGATCATCCCGTTCGATGGCGAGGTCTCGATGGAGGACCTCATCGCCCGCGAGGACGTGGTCGTCACGATCACCCGCACCGGGTATGCCAAGCGCACCAAGGTCGATCTCTACCGCTCGCAGCGGCGCGGCGGTAAGGGCGTCAGCGGCGCCACGCTGCGGCAGGACGACATCGTCAGCCACTTCTTCGTCTGCTCGACCCACGACTGGATCCTGTTCCTGACGAACAAGGGACGCGTATACCGGGCCAAGGCATACGAGTTGCCGGAGGCCAGTAGGGTAGCCAAGGGCCAACACGTGGCCAACCTGCTCGCCTTCCTACCCGACGAGCAGATAGCGCAGATCATTGAGATCCCGAACTACCAGGTAGCCCCCTATCTGGTACTGGCCACGAAGAACGGCCTGGTGAAGAAGACGCGGCTCGAGGAGTTCGACTCCAACCGTTCCGGCGGCATCATCGCGATCAACCTGCGCGATGAGGACGAGCTGGTCGGTGCTGCTCTGGTTGCGCCGGAGAACGACCTGCTGCTGGTCTCCAAGAAGGCACAGGCGATCCGGTTCAACGCCTCCGACGAGGCGTTGCGGCCGATGGGCCGGGCCACCTCGGGTGTGATCGGTATGCGCTTCACGGACGACGATGTCCTGCTCGCCATGGAGGTCGTCCGGGACGGCCTGGACGTTCTGGTGGCCACGAACGGGGGATACGCGAAGCGGACCCCGATCGAGGAATACCCGGTGCAGGGCCGGGGAGGTAAGGGCGTGTTGACTGCGAAGATCACCGAGCGGCGCGGTGGTCTGGTCGGCGCGGTGGTGATCGATCCGGACGACGAGCTGTTCGCGATCACCAGCAATGGTGGTGTCATTCGGACTCCGGTGAAGCCTGTACGCCGTACGCGTGACCGGAACACAATGGGGGTCAAGCTGATGGACCTCCCGGACGGCGTGACTATCGTGGCGATTGCTCGCAATGCCGACGAGCCTGACGAACAGGACTAGTTGAATGACGGAGACACAGGCGAAGTCGGGGAACACGGGGACCTCGGCCAACCCGGTCGACGAGGAGGCCGCCAAGGGCGGCACACCAGCGACCGGCCGCGCGGCCGTGGGCCGGGCTACGGTCCCCGCCGATGCGCCTGCCCCGAAATTCACGAGGGCTCCGGGCATGACACCCCCGCCGGAGCCGGCCGGTGAGGACGCTGGGGCCGCCGACAAGACCGAGAAGACGTCCGGTGCCGAGGCGCCGACGTCGGCAGCCGCCACACCTTCGGGTGCGGCGGCGCCACCCTCGGCCCGTCCGGCGACAACCCAGCCGATCAACGTCCGGCCCGGCCAGGCGGCGTCTGCCGGGTCCACCGGCACCCAGCCGCGGATCACACCGGGCATGACCCAGCCGCAGTCGGACGCGTCGCGTACGGCCGCTGCCGGCCGCCCGGCCAGCGGCGGTGGCCTGCCGCCCGGCATCGGCAACGCGTCCGCCGTCGGGGCAGCCCGCGTTGGCGATGCGGTACGCGCGGCGCGTACCTCGGTCAGCTCGGCCGCTTCCCGCGGACCGCGCCGGGCCCGGCTGAACCTGAAGCGGATCGACCCGTGGTCGGTGATGAAGTTCGCATTCGCCGTCTCGGTGGTGCTCTTCATCGTCGTGGTGGTCGCCACCTCGGTGCTGTACCTGGCGTTGGACGCGATGGGTGTGTTCCAGAGCGTCAACGACAGCCTGAGTGACCTGGTCAACGCCGGTGGTGGAGAGAGCACCAGCGGGTTCCAGATCACCGCCAAGGGCGTGATCCTCAGCTCGGCGCTCATCGGCCTGGTCAACGTGGTGCTGTTCACCGCGCTGGCCACGCTGGGAGCGTTCGTCTACAACGTCTGCGCCGACCTGGTCGGCGGGATCGAGCTGACCCTCGCCGAGCGCGACTGAGTGACCGGGACGCCGGGGCACCGCGGAATGCGGTCGCTCCGGCGTCCCGTACTCGGGTAGGTTTTGCAGGCGACGACGGCCCGGCTCGCAGGGTCGGACCCCGATTTGGGGCCGGCAGAGTGGATGGGTTAATCTTGCTCGTCGCAACGCGGGGCTATAGCTCAGTCGGTTAGAGCGCAGAGCTGATAACTCTGAGGTCGATGGTTCGATTCCATCTAGCCCCACCGCATTGTCGTCCGACGCTAGTCGAGCGCGAGGGGTCGCCCCATGTTCAAGAAGCTGCTGATCCTGGCCGGCGTCGTCGGCGTGGCTGCCGTCGTCTTCAACAAGGTCAAGGCCGCCAACGACGAGCGTGCCCTGTGGCACGAGGCGACCACCGCACCCGACCTGCGCTGACATCCGGCCCGGCGACGAGCGATCGACGCCACGGCCACTCACGGGGCCCTAGCTCAACTGGCAGAGCACTGCCTTTGCAAGGCAGGGGTTAGGGGTTCGAGTCCCCTGGGCTCCACCAGCACTTCCCTGATTGATCTCGATCCCGAGTGCAGCGAGTGGTTACTCCTTCCTCTCCTGGCCCTGCACGCTCGATCGCAGAGGCAGCCCGACGACGGTGACCCGCTCGATCGGCTAGGTCGCGGCGACGATCTCTTCTCCCTCGCCACGTGGCTCCTCTGAGACGGCTGCGATCCAATCCAGCGTTTCAGGCGTGATGATGCCGGACGCGGCATCCTCATTTCGGATGGCGAGGCGCCGCCTCAGTTCGGCCTGATCGACGCGGAAGTGCAGCAGACGCCAGTCAGCACCGAGCGATTCGACAAGCTGCTTGTAGTCGTCGCGCTCGCGGCGTTGCCCGAGGCCGTGATCGAGAACGACCGAGCGGCCGCTCCGGATCAGTTCGATGAGCTGCCGCCGCACCTCTTCGACGACAGGACCCAGCAGGGAGACGTGGCGATCGGCTGGGTAGTCCTTCGCAAGTCGACCGTGTCGTGCCTGCAGAACGTCATCGACCGACAGTCGAACCACCCCGGTGAGTTCCAGCGCCCGGGCGTAGGTCGATTTCCCTGAGCCCGGTAGCCCCACGAGGAGATACACCACCGGTCTTGACTGGTCCACGTGGGCACCCTATCGATGCGTTGACAGGCCACAAGCCGAGGTCACCAGAGGTCGCTCAGGTGGTTGGGTCGGTGTGATGGTCGAGCTTGTCGCGTAGCGTGCCGGCGAATTAGGGAGAGTTGAGGAAGCGTGGTGACCATCACCAGGGGTGCAACCTGAGACCTCCCAGCTCACGCGAAAGCCGGACGAGCGGCGAGAGCGGAGCGGACAGATCCTGCGAGATTCTTCTGGCACAGTGTCGAATCCGAGGCGAGTCGTTCGTAGAGCAGACGAGAGGTGGCCGGAGGAGGCCGCCGCGACAAGGGGGTCATGAGGATGACGCAGTACCTGATCTCGTTCAATGACGGCGCGATGGACCACATCCCCGCCGAAGAGATGCCCGACGTGGGCAAGGCCTCGCACACGGTGGTCCAGGAGGCCGTGAACGCCGGCGTGTGGGTGTACGGCGGCGGACTCGAAAGGCAGCAGGCGAGCATCGTGGCCACCGACGGGACGGTCACCGATGGCCCCTACCCGGAGACCAGGGAGGTCATCGGAGGGTTCTCGGTCGTCGACGTGGCCACGCGCGAGCAGGCGCTGGCGTGGGCTGCGAAGATGGCCGCCGCCTGCCGCTGCGCGCAGGAGGTCCGGGAGCTCATGCCCGACCCCGAGACGGACGCCATGATCCGTCAGGCCGGGAGCCGGGGGTGACTCCCGACGAGGTCTACTCGAAGGGACCTGCCATTTTCGAGCCGCCCTTGTCATGATCCGTGCATGGATCAACAGTCGGCACCCGTCACCATGCACATCTACTGCCGGGTCGACGTGATCGTCACCGACCCGGCGTCGATCACCCGCCAAGCGGTCGCCGACCTGCGCGCGGCCGACATCGACTGGTCCACAGAGGAGGACGACCTGGAGACGGCGGTCGAGGAGCTTCGATCGGACCTCGCCGCTTCCGTGTCGGACCTCGTGAGGATCAGTCGCCTTACCGACGGCATCCCGGGGGTGGAGTTTCGCGGCGGCCTCTGCTGGACCGAGCAGGGCCCGGCCCGGGACCCGTTCCCCCCAGACGAGCAGTGAGGGCTGGAACGAGCAGTAAGTGCTGGGACGCGCGGTGACGGCGCGGGCACGCGGTGACAAAAGGTGGGCGGTATGGCCGTGCCGGACCGGGGTAGGAGGAACGACAACAACCGGCCAGCACAAGGTACGCCGGCTGCCGGTGATCGACGGGCATGAGCTGGTCGGCATCGTGGCTGTCGCCGACGTGGCCCGTTCCCTGCCGGAGCGCCCGGTGGGTGACCTCATCGAGGCCATCTCCGAGCGCAGCTGACCGTCGCACCCTTCCTCGATCGCCGCCCCGGGTGGGCGGCGATCGCCGTGTCTGGGCTCTGTCCGATCGGCGGTCGGGAGGACCAGAGCGACGGAGGCGGTCAGGAGGGCGGGGTGAGCGGGGCGGTCTCCCCGCGGGCGATGGTGCGTACCTGCTTCACCCAGCCGCGGCGGCGGGCCTCGTCGACGAAGTGCGCCAGCGGCGAGCGGAACACCGGGTAGTCGTCGTAGTGGATCGGCACGGCCAGCTTCGGGCGGACCAGTTCCACCAGGTCGGCGCCCTGCCGGGCGTCCATGGTGAGCAGGATCCCGGCGACCTTGGTGCCGCCGAGATGGATGAGCATCGCGTCGATGTCCGGGTAGCGCTCGGGGATGGCGGTGAGCAGCGGCCGGTTGAGCGTGTCGCCGGTGACGTAGAGCCGGAACTCGCGCCGCCCGGAGCGCTCCACGTCGATCATCGTGCCCATGACGTCGGGCATCAGCCGGTCCAGAGCACCCGGTCCGTGCTGTCCGGGCATCGAGGTCAGCCGCAGCGTCGTACCGTCGCGGTGCAGCTCCCGGGACGACCAGGTCGGCAGGCCCTGGGCGGCCTGGAAGCCCCAGCGACGCAGCCTGCGTTCCGCCGCCGGGGTCGTGACGATGGTCAGGTCGCGGTCCAGTTCCCGGCGGGCCACCCGGTCGAAGTGGTCTCCGTGCAGGTGGGAGAGGACCACCGCGTCCAGCTCCGGGAGCTGGGCGATGCGCAGCGCCGGGTCCGTGCGTCGGCGCGACCACAAACCCTTGCCCAGGTACGCCCGTTGGCCGCGGTGCAGAAAGTTCGGGTCGGTCAACAGGGTGAACCCGCCGATCCGCAGCACCGTCGTCGCGGTACCGATGAACGTCACCTGTGGTTGCTCCGCCATCCTGCCCACCTCCTCCGGCTGCGGTACCCCGGCGAGCCCTGAGCATGCGGGTTGGTTCGGTGCTCAGCCTTCGGAACCGCTGGCGCCGTTCCTGTCCGGTCGGGCCTGCGGCACGTGTTCCATCAGCTTGGTGAGCGCGCCGTTGGCGAAGGTGGCGCCGAGCGCCGACCCGGCCCCGATGGTCCAGCCGACCGGGCCGAGCGGGGTGCAGCCGAAGAACTGGCTCACCCCCGGCGTCTGCACCACGACGACAAGCACGCCCAGCGACGCTGCGGTGGACGCCAGCACGGCCGGGCTGGTGCCGCCGGCCAGGATGGTCTGGCCGAGCTGGGTGCCGACCAAGGAGACCAGGGCGACCGTTCCGGCTCGCTGACGGCGCCCGGTGTAGCGGGCCAACGTCCAGCCGGCGGTCGCGCCCAGCGTGGTGGCTGCCGCCCGCAGGCCGATCTCCCGGGTCAGGCTCTCGCCGAGCGCCGTGTCCGGGCCCTCCCGCAGCAGCGCGTCGGTGCGGTCCGACGCTGGTGGTCGGACGGCGATGGCCAGAGCCGGCGCCAGGTCGGTGAGCAGGTTGACCAGCAGCAGTTGTCGTCCGGTGAGCGCGGAGCGGCCGGTCGCCGCGGCGGTGAGCACACTGAACGCGATCTCGCCGAGGTTGCCGCCGACCAGGATGCTGAGGGCGTGCCGCACCGACGACCACATCGCACGTCCCTCGATCAGGGTCGCGATGATGGTCTCCAACCGGTCGTCGGTGACCACCAGGTCGGCTGCGGCGCGAGCGGCCGGGGTGCCCCGTTGGCCAAGGGCGATGCCGACGTCGGCCAGCCGGATCGCCGGGGCGTCGTTGGCGCCGTCGCCGGTCATCGCCACAGTTCGCCCGCACTTCTGCAACGCCTGGATGATCCGCACCTTGTGTGCCGGGGTGCAGCGGGCCACCACGTCGGTGTTGGCTAACCGCTCGGCGAGCGCGTCGTCGTCCAGTTGGTCGAGTTCGCCGGCGGTGACGACCCGCTGTTCGTCGTGCTCGCTGATGGTGGCGGCGATCGCCTCGGCGGTGGCGGGGTGATCGCCGGTGATCATGATGGTGTGCACGCCGGCCTGCCGGATCCGGCGTACCGCCGGGGCGGCACTCTCCCGAACCCCGTCCGCGAGGGCCAGGAACCCCACGAAGGTCAGCCCGCGAACACTGGCGTCGGTCACCTTCGGGTCGTTCACTGTGCACTCGGCGACGGCCAGGATCCGGTTGCCCGCCCCGGCCCGGTCGGCGAGCATCCGCTCCAACTCCGCGCGGCCGGCATCGTCCAGCGGCTCCTGAGTGCCGTCCGTGCGCCGGGCCGAACAGCGCGGCAGCACTGTCTCCGGCGCGCCCTTGACGCTCAACAACAGGCGGCCGTCGGTCTCCCCGACGCTCGCGTGGTAGCCGCGGGACGGCTCGAACGGCAGCCCACCGGCGGCCTGCCAACCGGGGGCACCGGTCTGCTCCACCACCCCAGCCTCGCCGGCACCCCGCCAGACGGCCCGGTCGGTCTGCAACGCCAACTCCTCCGGCTTCGTCGCGGCGGGAGTGGCCCGCAGCGCCGCAGCCAGCGTCAACTGGAGTCGGTCGTCCAGTCGGTCCACCGACGCGTACCGGTCACCGGTGCTGTCGCCGACCCCGGCGAGCAGCAACTGGCCCTCGGTGAGGGTGCCGGTCTTGTCGAAGCAGAGCACGTCCACCCGGCCCAGCGCCTCGATGGTGCGCGGGTTGCGAACCAGGGCACCGTGCTCGGCCAGCCGCCGGGCGGCGGCCAACTGCGCCGCGCTGACCAGAAACGGCAACCCCTCCGGCACGGACGCCACGGCGAGGTTCGCGGCGGTCGCCGCCGTCTCGGCCAGGGGTACGCCCCGAAGCAGGCCCGCGCCGGCCACCGCCACCGCCGAACCGGCGGCCAACGGGATGGCCGCCCTGGTCAACGAGCCGAGCCGGGCTTCCACCCCACTGGCGGGTGGGGCCTGCTTGACCAGGGCGAGGCTGCGCCCGGATTCGGTGTCCGGCCCGGTCGCCACCACCACGGCAGTGCCATGCCCGGCGGCGACGGTGGTGCCCTCGTACAACATGGAGTGCCGGTCGGCGATCGCGGCGGCCACCACCGGTCGGTTGGACTTGGCGACCGGCAACGACTCACCGGTCAGTGATGATTCGTCCGCCTCCAGACCCACGGCCTCCAGGACGCGACAGTCGGCGGGCACCGAGTCACCCGGCTCAAGGGCGATGACGTCACCGAGGACCAGGTCCTCGGCGGCGAGAACCTGCTCGGTGCCGTCGCGACGCACCCGTGCGGTCACCGCCGAACGGGACAGGAGTTCGGCCAGTGACCGTTCGGTGTTGCGTTCGTGCACCGCGCCGATCAGGGCGGACCCACCGACGACGCTGCCCACCAGCGCGGCGTCGACCAGCGATCCGAACGACGCGGAGAGCACCGCCCCGGCCACCAGCACCGGGGTGAGCGGGTTGGACAACTCGTCCACGAAGGCACGCAGCAGCCCTCCGTTGCCCGGTCCGGCATCGCCGTTTCCGCCGGCGCCGTGGTGCCGGCGCTGCGCATCGGCGCTGGCCAGACCGTCCGGCGTGGTGCGCAGGTGGTCGAGCACGGTGCCGACGGGCATCAGGTGCCAGGGGGTCGTGACCGGCGCCGGGGTGTCCGACTGGTCGTGCAACCGGCGGGCCTGCCAGACCCCGTTCGCGAAGGCCAGTCCGGCCGCGCCGTTCACCGCGACGAGTGACCGGCCGGGCAGCTCGGTCGGCGGTGCCGTGAACGCGCCCAGCGCCCCGAGTCCGGTGCCGGCCATGGCCAGCCGGATGTTCTGCTGGGCCGTGCGTCGAGCCACGCCGGTCGCCTCGATCACCAGGGCCACCACCCGCAGGTCGGCACCGACCAGCAGGTGCGCGCCCCACGGCGGCAGGTCCTCCGGCGGGGCGAACCCGAGACCACAGTCGGACGCGCCGAGCGCCCTGCGGTCCGCGGAAACCAGCATCACCACCGCGCCGTCGCGCTGCAACGCGCGGACCGACTCGGCCAGCTGGTCCCCGCCGGGCAGCATCGCATCGGCGAAGCCGTACCGCTGCTCGTCGCCGCCCGCCACGACCAGCCGCAGACCGGCGTGCCGGGCGGCGGCCGGCAGCCCGTCGACGCCGGGTGCGGGTTCCGGCTCGACCCGCAACAGGGCGGCGAGTCGGTCACCGTGGGCGAGACCGAGCAGTTGGCCGCCGGCCGAACGCAGCCGATCGCCGTCCGGGACGTTGCCGGGGTCCTGAGCGGGCATCTGGTCCAGCGGCCCGAGACGCCAGCCGTCCGCCGTCCGGGAGGCGGCCGGATCGTCGGGGTCGAACAGCGCGAAGGCCCGCTCCGCCACCTGGTCGACGTCCGCACCGGGTACGGGTGCCAGGTCGGCCAGTACGCCCCGGTCCGAGCCGAGCACCGCGGCGTCCAGCACGAGCGTGTCGATCCGGTCCAACTCCCGCAGCACACTGCGGTCCATCGCGATCACCCCGCGCCGGGCCAGCATCCGGCCGAGTTGGGCGCCGTACCCCTCGCGTCCGCTTCCGGGCGCCTTTGGCAGGGCGGACAGGCCCAGCGCGGCGGCCCGCTTGCGCCCGGCGAAGGGCACCGCCGCCGCGCCGGCCGCCGTGCCGGCGGCGAGGGCCCGGTTGATGTACCGCTCGACCGGGCCGTGCGGTTTTGGTCGGGGACGGTCGGCTATCGGCCATCGGGCGACGGCACGCTCGGGGTCGCCGGTCAACCGCGGTTCGGCCCTCTCCCAGGCGGAGAACTGGGCCCGGTCCTCGCCCCACTCCACCAGCCGTTGGGCGCTGTCGAGGACGATGCCGGTCCAGCGGCCGGTCAGTCCCTGCACGACGGCCTCGGCCAGGGGAAAGAGGACCTCCGCGCGCGGGTCGGAGCGCAACGCCCTGCCGAGGAACGCGTGCAGCTTCGGTTGCAGGTCGACAGCCGACAGCACGCCGGCCACCTCACCGGGCAACGGTGCGAACGGCAGGATCCGGGTGGCAGCCCAGAGGGTCAGGCCCAGCGCGTCCGAGGCAAGCGCGCCGAGGGTGCGCGGGTTGTGTGGGCCCTCCTCCGGCGGGTGCGGGGGCGGAATTTCCGGGTCGGGCTCGTGGTCGCAGGTCCGCTCGACCCGGCTGATCGTGGCGATGAGGTCACCCAGAGCCGGTTCGGGGGCCTGCACGGCCACCACCACCCGCCCGGATGGAGCGTTCACCCTGGCCCAGGCCACGCCGGGCATCCGCTCCAGCGCGCCCTCCACCTGCCGGGCGAGCTGGTCGCCGCCCTCCTGGCACACGCCGTGCACCTCGATGTGGTGCCGACCGGGACGGGACCAGACCCGACGCCGGGCGAGCCCGACCGACCGGGCCAGCCGGGTCGCGGCCGACCCGACGGTCCGGGACGCCTCGCCGACCAGGTGCGGCACGCCGAAGGACGGCAGGATGCGGCCGGCAGCGCGGCCTGCCGCCGTCATCGAGGCGTACGGCTGGACGGGCGCCGGCCCGGCTCCCTGTTGCTGCTGGTCCTGACCTTGGCCATCTCGTCCTCCCACCGCCTCACGTCCGGCGGCCTGGCTTCCCGACCTGCCGTCCGTTATGCCCTTCGAGTGGTGGAACTTTCCGCCCTCGCCGAAGCATGGACGGGTTGGGCGGTGGAATCCGACGACCATCACCGGACACGGGGAGGCCGGAATGAGCATGCTGACGCGACACCTCAACGGTTCGCAGGAGAACGTGCAGATGTACAGCCGGCGGATGGACCTACCGATGCTGGGCGAGGTGGCCCTGCCGCCACCCGACAAGGTCATCTACTACGCCGGGATCGGCGTGCTCGCCGCGCTGCAGGTCATCGAGTGGCCGATCGCTCTGGTGGTCACCGCCGGTCACCTGCTGGCAGACCAGCATTTTTCCGGACTGGCGCGCGGGGTCGGGAGGGCACTGCAGGACGCCTGACGAGAGCCGGGTCACCGGCGATTGACATGAATCCGGGTTGAGGTCCCATGCTCGGTCCATGCCGAGCACAGTCGCCCCCGCCATACCCGCCGCAGCGGGACTGTTCGCACCGCGGCTGCGAGCGATGACGGTGGGCAGCGTCGCGTTGATCTCGTTGCTCGCCTTCGAGGCGCTGGCGGTCGGTACGGCGATGCCGACCGTCGCCCGCAGCCTGGACGGGCTCGCGCTGTACGGGATCGCGTTCGGTGGTCCGTTCGCCACGGGTGTGCTGGCCATGGTGGTTTCGGGCATCTGGTGCGACGCCCGAGGGCCTCGGGGGCCGATGTGGCACGGCGTCGCGTGGTTCGTCGTCGGGCTGCTGATCGCCGGGACCGCGCCCGTGATGAGTGCGCTGGTCGTCGGGCGGGCGGTGCAGGGTTTCGGCTCAGGGTTGCTCTCGGTGGCGCTCTACGTGATCGTCGGGCAGGCGTACCCGCAGGATCTGCACCGGCGGATCTTCGCGGCGTTCGCGGCGGCGTGGGTCGTACCGTCGCTGGTCGGGCCGGCGATCGCCGGTCTGATCGTGCAGTACCTGGGCTGGCGGTGGGTCTTCCTGGCGGTCCCGGCGGTGGCCGTGCCGGCGGTGTTGCTGATCCATCCGGGCCTGCGGTCGCTGGGCCGGAGTGTGGCGAGCAGCCCGGCGGCCGGTGCGGCGGCACGGATCGGTTGGGCGTGCGGGGCGGCGGTGAGCGCCGCACTGCTGCACATCGGGGGACAGCAGCGTGGCGTCACTGCCCTGGTGCTGATTGCGGTCGCCGTGGTCGGCCTGCTGGTCTGCGCTCCCCGCCTGCTGCCGGCCGGGTTCCTCCGGGCGGCCCGAGGGCTGCCCACCGTCGTCGGGCTGCGCGGGCTGGCGTCGGCGGCGTTCGTCGGCGCCGAGGTCGTCATCCCGTTGATGCTCTCCCGGGAGCGGGGCCTCTCGCCCACGGCGGCCGGGCTGGTCCTGACGGTCGGCGCGCTGGCGTGGTCGGTGGGCTCCTGGTTGCAGGGCCGGATCCCGGTGCCGGCCTCCCGGGCCAGCCTGCCGCGTGCCGGGCTGACCTGCATCACGGTCGGCACCGCCACTGTGGCGCTGGCCGTCCTACCCGAGTTGCCGATCATGGTCGCCGTGCTCGGCTGGGCGGTCGCCGGCCTCGGCATGGGGCTGCTCTACCCGTCGTTGTCGGTGCTCACCCTGGAGCTGTCCGCCCCCGGTGAGCAGGGCCGCAACAGTTCGTCGCTGCAACTGGGCGACAACCTCTTCGCGGCGACAGTGCTGGCGCTCACCGGGGCGGTGCTGGCGGCGGGAAGCGCACCTGGCCCGGCCAGTTACACGCTGACCCTGGTGGTGGCCTCCGGCTTGGCGCTGCTCGGGGCGCTGCTGGCCGGCCGTGTCGTGGTGGGCAGGGGCGCGTAGCCGGACTGGCGATCCGCAGATTCGGCACCGCCCGACGCTGGTCGGCCGGGAGGATGGCGGGCGATGAGTTTCCTGACCGTCCTGCCGCTGGCCGTGGTGATGGTCGCCGGGACCAAGGTGGTCGTGGCGGTCTTCCTCGCCTCGTCGGACCGCCCTCGGGCCGCGTCGCTGGGCTTCCTCTTCGGCGGCGGGCTGGTGGTGGCCGCCGGAGTGACCGTGAGTTGGCTGGTCACCCGCCTTGTGGGCGGTCTGGCCATGGATGCCGGCGCCGTGGCCGGCCGGATTGACCGGGGTCCGGCCATCGACCTGGTGGTGCTCGTCCTGCTGGCCAGCCTGGCCGTGGTGGTGTGGCTGCGCCGGAATCGGGCCGGGCAGCCGCGGTGGCTGGGGGACCTCAACCACGCCGGTCCGGCCCGGGCCGCGCGACTCTGCGCGCTGCTCTTCGTCGTGACGCCCAGCGACGACCTGACCATGGCAGCAGTGGGAGCGAGCGTCGCCCGGCACGACCTGCCGTGGTGGAACCTGGTGCCGTTCGTGCTGGTCACGGTCTTTCTGCTCGCTCTTCCGCTGCTGGCTCGGTTGGTGCTCGGGCCGCGCGCGGTGCGGTCGCTGACCCGGATGCGTGACTGGGCCGAGGGGCACTCCTGGGTAGTCGACGAGGTGCTGATCGGCTTCTTCGCACTGCTGACCGTGGTGGATCTGGTGCGGTCGGGATGAGTCACAACCCGTCGTCAGTCGCCGTCCAGCACCGGCCGACCACCTCGCTGACACGTACGGGGGAACCGGGCGGAGATGAGAGCAACAACGGTTCACGTTCGTCTTACGGTGACGCCATGTTCGCTGTCGTCACCACGGTGATCCTCTACGTCTTCGGCTTCGTCTTCCTCTACGGCGTGATCCGGCTGGGTGTCCGCCACGCGTTGGAGGACCTGGAGTTGCAACGGGCCAAGGCCCACCGCGAGGAGGAGTTGGCGGCCGCCCGCGACCGCTCCTTCATGCGCGACAACGCCTTCCTCTCCGGCAGTTGAGCACCGGTTCGGTCCGGCCCAGGCCGGCGGTGTCCCGGGACGGCCCGGGAGCCGCCGGGCGGTTCGGCATGCCGGATGCGAGGATCGCACCCGTGATGGGAACGCTGAAGACCGAACCGGCCCGCGCCCGCCTCGACCTGCTCGCCCCGCCGGTGGCGGAGGCCATCGCGCAGTGGCCCGCCGACGCGCCCGTGGACGTCAACGATGTGCTGGTCGCGCCGATCGACGCCGAACTCGCCGACACCGCAGCGTTCTGCGCGGCGTACGAGGTGGGGTTGGACGTGTCGGCCAACTGCGTCGTGGTGGCTGGCAAGCGTGAGGGTGTGGTGCGCTACGCGGCCTGCATCGTCCTGGCGACCACCCGGGCCGACGTCAACGGGGTGGCCCGCCGCACGTTGGACGTGCGCAAGGCGAGCTTCGCACCGATGGACGACGCGGTCGAGCTGACCGGCATGGAGTACGGCGGCATCACCCCGATCGGGCTGCCGGCGCAGTGGCCCATCCTGGTGGACGCGCGGGTGATCGCCACGCCGCACGTGATCATCGGGTCCGGCGTACGGCACAGCAAGATCGCACTGCCGGGGCCGGCGTTGGGCGCACTGCCCGGTGCGCAGGTGGTGGAAGGGCTGGCCAGACCGGCCTGAGCAGGCATCGGCATCGATGTTGTTGCACGTGAAACATCGTGATCATCAATGCCGGCGCCCCGGTGGCTCAGTGTGCCGCAGCCTCGCGCTGCTCGACCTCGCTGAGCGCGGCGAGCAGTGTCTGCACCTCCTGTGCGCCGGAGACCGCGTACTTTCCGGCCAGGACGAAGGTCGGCACGCTGGTGATGCCGAGGTCCCGAGCTGCGGCCAACTCGGCGGCGATGTCGGTGACGCGCTCGTCGGAGTCGAGGAAGCGGCGGACGTCGGCCGCGTCCAGGCCGATCCCACCGGCCACCGCGGCCAGCGCCTCCCGGGAGCCGACGTCGACACCCTCGTTGAAGTGCGCCTGGTAGAGCGCCTCCACCATCTCGGCCGCCCGACCGTGGTCGGTGGCGTAGGAGACCAGCCGGTGCGCGTCGAAGGTGTTGGCGATCACCGCACGGTCGTAGTCCAGCCGGAGCCCGTCAGCCGCCGCGACCTGGGTCACGTGCGCGACCATCTGCTGGGCGCGCTCCGGGCCGCCGAACTTGCCGGCCAGCGCCTGCACCAGCGGAAGCGGCTGGGGCACCGGTGACGGGTCGAGCTGGAACGGTCGGTAGCGGACCGTCACCTCACCCTCGTAACGGGCGAGGGCCTCATCCAGGCGGCGCTTGCCGATGTAGCACCACGGGCAGATGACGTCCGCGTAGATCTCGATCTCCATGATCGGTGGCAACCTCACGGTCAGCCGAGTTGTTCCCGCACCTGACGCTTGAGCCGGCCCAGGATCGCCGTGCCGCCGCGGATCCGCAGCGGGCTGATCGCCTGCGCCAGGCCCATCCGCTGGTAGAGGTCGTCCGGCACGTCCAGCACCTGCTCGGCGCTCGCGCCCGCCAGCCCTTCGGCGAGGATCCCCGCGAACGCCCGGGTGGTCGGCGCCTCCGGCGGGCAGTCGAAGACCGTCTCCACGGTGCCCTCCGGGGTCACCCTGGCGCGCAGGAAGAACGACGTCTGACACTCCGGCACCTGCTCCATGCCCTCGCGTGCGGCGGCGCCCTCCGGCAGCACCGGAATGACGTCGGCGTACTCCAGGAGCATCTCCAGCACCAGGTCGCGCGGGGCGGCAGCGAACTCGTCGACGATCTCGGCCAGTCGGGCCGGCATGTCAGCCATGCGTCGAGGCTACCGCCGGTCAGTTGCGAACAGGCCGGCGGCGCATTGCTGCGCCTGGCCGGCCCGTTCGTCACACCGTTGGCGACTGCTCGCTGATCTCGCTGAGAGCGCTGGTGGGGTCGAGTTGCATGGCCAGGTCGCCGAGCGAGACGATCCCGACCAGCTTGCGATCACTGTCACAGACCAGCACACGCCGAATGCCCCGGTCGCGCATGAGCGCGGCCGCCTCACCCGCCGTGCAGTGCTGCTCGATCATGACCACCTCGCGGGTGACGATCGAGCCGATGGTGGTGGCCGCAGGGGAGCTGTTCTCCGCCACTGCCCGCACCACGATGTCCCGGTCGGTGAGCATGCCGGCGAGGCTGGCACCGTCGGTGACCACCACATCGCCGATGTCCGCCTCCTTCATCACCCTGGCCGCTTCGTCCAGTGTGGTTTCGGCCGGCAGGTACACGACCTGTTTGGTCATCACGTCACTGACCCGGTAACCGGTCATGAGAGCCCTCCGAAGACGTATCCACCCGATCCAACTGCACTACCCCGTGACGCGACAGCTACACCAGGCTCGCACGTTCCTGGCGTACCTCGTGGACGAGCTGCTCCACCAGACCCTCCAGCGGCAGCTCGGTGCGCCCGTCGCCGGCCCGCTCGCGCAGCTCGACGTACCCGTCGGCGAGTCGACGGCCGACCACGACGGCCCGGGGGATGCCGATCAGCTCGGCGTCGGTGAACTTCACCCCCGCCGAGACGTGTGTGCGGTCGTCGATCAGCACCCGCAGTCCGGCTGCGGCGAGGCGCTCGCCGAGCGCCAGCGCCGCGTCGAGCTGCGGGCCCTTGCCCGCAACCACCAGGTGTACGTCGCACGGCGCGATCGCCGCCGGCCACACCAGCCCCCGGTCGTCGTGGTGCTGCTCGGCGATCGCCGCGACCGCCCGGGAGACCCCGATGCCGTAACAGCCCATGGTCGGCCGGACCGGTTTGCCGGCCGGACCGAGCACGTCGACCGCGAAAGCGTCGGTGAACCGGCGGCCGAGCTGGAAGATGTGCCCGATCTCGATGCCCCGCCGGATGGTCAGCTCCCCCGCGTCGCAGTCCGGGCAGGGGTCGCCGGCGCGCACCTCGGCCGCCTCGATCGTGCCGTCGGGCGTGAAGTCCCGACCGCAGACCACGTCGGTCGCGTGACGGCCCGGCTCGTTCGCCCCGGTCAACCAGGCCGAACCGGTCACCACCCGCGGATCGACCAGGAGACGGATGCCCAGCTTGTCGAGCAGTTGCGGCCCGATGTACCCGCGTACCAGCTCGGGATGGTCGGCCCACTCCTCGAAGACGGCCACCTGCGCCGGGTGCAGGGCGGCACCGACCCGCTTGAGGTCGACCTCCCGGTCACCCGGCAACCCGATCACCAGAGGTTCGGAGCGCTCGGCGCCCGGCTGGCGGACGGAGAGCACGACGTTCTTCAGTGTGTCGGCGGCGGTCCAGTCGTCCCGACCGCCCAACCTGCGGGTGTTGGCCAGCTCCACGAGGCTGGCGATCGTCGGGGTCTCCGGCGTGTCGTGCACCTCGACGGCCGGCTGCGCGCCCGGGTCGCCGGTGGCCGGTGCCCGGGTCACCACCGCCTCGGTGTTGGCCGCGTAGTCGCAGGCGGTGCAACCGACGTAGGTGTCCTCGCCGACCGGTGTCGCCGCCAGGAACTCCTCCGACGCGGAGCCGCCCATCGCCCCGGACATCGCGTGCACCACCGTGTAGTCCAGGCCCAACCGGTCGAAGATCCGCCGGTACGCCGCGCGATGCCGTGCGTACGCGTCCCGCAGCCCCGCATCGTCCAGGTCGAAGGAGTACGCGTCCTTCATCAGGAACTCCCGGCCGCGCAACAGACCGGCCCGGGGCCGGGCCTCGTCGCGGAACTTCGTCTGCACCTGGAAAAGCGTCACCGGGAAGTCTCGGTACGAGGTGAACAGGTCCTTGACCAGCAGCGCCGCCATCTCCTCGTGGGTGGGCGCCAACAGGTGCTCGGCACCGCGCCGGTCGGCGAGGGTGAAGATGTCGTCGCCGTACTCCGCCCAGCGGCCGCTCGTCCGATAGGGATCGGCCGGCAGCAACGCCGGGAAGTGCACCTCCTGGTCGCCGATCGCGAACAACTCGCCCCGCACCACGTCGGTGATCCGATCCAACACCAGCTTGCCCAACGGCAGCCAGGTGTAGCCGCCCGGTGCGGCGCGACGGATGTAACCGGCGCGCAGGAGGAGCCGGTGGCTCGGCACCTCCGCGTCGGCCGGATCCTCGCGCAGGGTCCGCAGCAACAGGGTCGACATGCGTAGCAGCATGCGCGCAGCGTAGAGCCGTGCCGAGCGCCCAAGCGACCCAATTCGTCCGGTGCGTCGCGGGCCGTTGCCCGGAATCCCGGAAACGGCCTGTCCGTCCGGCAACCGTCCGGAGAGGCATCACGTCTCTCACGCACCACCACCCAAAGAAGCGGCCCGTGGACCCTGCTGAGTCTCGGGTCAGACCGCAGGGATTGGCCGACGGAGGTGTCGCGCGGCTGTCCATGACCTCCGCCACGTCGCCCGTTCGGGGCACTTGCCGCCGCGCCTCCGATGACAGACTGGTCGCCGCAGGCAACGAACGGCGTAAGGGGAACGCGGGTGGGCTGGCGCAGTTTTGTCGCGGTCGGGGACAGTTTCACCGAGGGCATGGATGACGCGTACCCGGACGGCACCTACCGGGGTTGGGCGGACCTGGTGGCGACCCGGCTCGCCGCCGACGCAGGGCCCGACTTCCGGTACGCGAACCTGGCCATCCGCGGCCGGCTCTTCCCCAGCGTGGTCGCCGAGCAGGTGCCCTCAGCGGTGGCGATGAAGCCGGATCTGATCAGCTTCGCGGCCGGCGGCAACGACGTACTGCGCCGCAGCTTCGACCCGCACACGCTGGTGGCCCGCTTCGACGAGGTGGTCCGGCAACTGCGTTCCGGCGGCGCGGACGTGCTGCTCTTCCGGTTCGCCGACGTGATGGCCCGACTGCCCGGCCAGCGCCTCGTCGCCCCCCGGGTGCAGTTGCTCAACCAGGCGGTCGGCGAGACCGCCGAGCGGCACGGCGCGATCATGGTCGACCTGTACGCCGACGACACCTTCCTCAACCCGATGCTCTGGAGCACCGACCGGTTGCACCTCTCCCCAGCCGGCCACCGGCGGGTCGCCGGGCAGGTGTTGAACGCGCTCGGGGTCGGTTGCGACGAGGAGTGGCTGATGGTCCCGCCGCACCCGGCCCCGTCGCCGTGGTTGGCCGCCCGTGCCGCCGACCTGCGGTGGGCCGGCCAGCACCTCGCCCCGTGGGTGCGGCGGCGGCTGACCGGTCGGTCGTCCGGTGACACGGTGACGGCGAAGCGCCCGCTGCTCGGGCCGATCGTCGACTGAGCGTGCTCACCCTTCACACCGCGCCGCTGCTGTGGCGCGACCGGGTCGGCGAGACGGAGCCGGAGCACGCGGTCCTGGTGGGCGGCGACCGGATCGAGGCCGTCGGACCGTTGGCCGAGCTGAGTGGGGCGTACCCGGGTGTTCGGGTCCGCCGATGGCCCGGCACCCTGGGGCCGGGTCTGCTGCACGACGGCCCGCTGCCGGCGGCACCCACCCCACGCGAGCGGGTGCACGCGCTGCTGCGCAACGGAGTGACGGCGGTGTTGGCCGAGCACCTGACCGACCCGCTGCTGCGGGCTGCCGTCGACAGGAGCGACCTGCTGGTGCTGCCCGTCGCGGTGTCGGCGGTGCTGCTTCCGGGCGGGCGCGCCGACCTTGCGGTCCACGGTGTCGACGGTGTCTGCCTGGTGACCGTGGTCGCCGGGCGAATCGTCCACCGCCGCGCCTGAACGGCACTGTCAACGTTCCCCGCACCACATCTGTGCCCCCCGATCCTCGATGGCGGGCCGTCCGGTCGTGTCGCGGCGTAGTTTGGGGATCATGTCTGTGCCGAGCGATCCTGATCCCCGCCTCCAGTCGTACGCGGACCCGCAGCGGCTGGTCACCACCGAGTGGCTGGCCGAGCACCTGGGCGACGAGGGCCTCGTCGTTGTCGAGTCCGACGAGGACGTGCTGCTCTACGAATCCGGCCACATCCCAGGTGCCGTGAAGGTCGACTGGCACCTGGAGCTGAACGACCAGGTGACCCGGGACTACCTGGACGCGAAGAGCTTCGCCGAGCTGTGCGCCGCGAAGGGCATCGGCCGGGGCGACACCGTCGTCTTCTACGGCGACAACTTCAACTGGTGGGCCGCGTACGCCCTCTGGGTGTTCTCGCTCTTCGGCCACGCCGACGTGCGACTGCTCGACGGCGGCCGGCAGAAGTGGATCGCCGAGGGCCGCGAGGTGACCCGCGACAAGCCGGCTCGCCCTCGCGCCGACTACCCGGTGCCGCAGCGGGACGACGCGCCGCTTCGCGCCTACCGTGAGCAGGTCATGGCGCACATCGCCGCCGGCCGGCCGCTGGTCGACGTCCGGTCGCCGAGTGAATACACCGGCGAGACGCTGCACATGCCGGACTACCCGCAGGAGGGCGCGCTGCGTGGCGGGCACATCCCGGGTGCGGTCAGCAAGCCGTGGAAGTCCGCCGCCAACGAGGACGGCACCTTCAAGTCCGCCGACGAGCTGCGGGCGATCTACGCGGACCAGCTCGGGCTCAGCCCGGACGACGACGTGATCGCGTACTGCCGGATCGGTGAGCGGTCCAGCCACACCTGGTTCGTCCTGCGGCACCTGCTGGGCTATCCGCAGGTGCGCAACTACGACGGCTCGTGGACCGAGTGGGGCAACCTGGTCCGGGCACCCGTCGTCAAGGGCGATCAGCCCGGCGGCCTCGCCGCCTGACCAAGCTGGCCAGCCCTGTCCCCGCGCGGCCACCCGGCCGCGCGGGGACGAGGGCTCAGCCGGCCAGTGCCACCATGCCGGTCAGGTCGCGGACCACGCCGGTGACCTCGCCGGTCTCCGGGTGCCAGCGCACCAGGCCGCCCGGTTGCAGGCGGAGCAGGACGGCACCCCGGTTGTCCCAGCCCAGCACCTCGCAGCAACCCTTCCACCGGTCGCGGCCGAGGTCGAGCATGTGGGCCACCGCACCGGTCCGGGCATCCAGCACGGCCACCCCCTCGGCACCGTCGATCTCGCTGTTGGTGATCCACGCCGAGCGGGCCAGGCGTTCGCCGTGCAGCCAGCCCCGGCCGTAGAACTCGTTGACCTGGTACGGCACCGGTAGCGGGCCGCCGGTGACCTTCTGTTCGGAACGAACCGTGCCCTCGCGGGCGGTACGGCTGCGCAGGGTCAGGTTGTCCCGCATGCCGCTCACCTCGACGAGCGCCGCCTCGCGACCGGCCGCCGGGTCGGGCGCGACCAGGTCCCAGAGCGAGACGTCGAGCTGGCTGGCCGCGCCGGAGACCCGGTCCACCGCGTACGTCCGGCCGTCGCCGCCGACCAGCACCCGGTCGCCCGCCCAGACCACCATTTCCAGGTAGCCCTCGAGGGGGATGCGGCGCACGGTCGCCGTGGTGAGGTCGACCATGATCAGCTCATTGGTCTGCGCGAACGCGGCCGACCGGCCGTCCGGCGAGAGCACTCCCGCCTTCAGGGCGGGTGCCTGGTTGCCGCCCGAGTCCCGGGTGGGGGCCGGGGTCACCACGTCGAGACTGCGCACCACACCGTCGTCCCCGAGCACCCGGACGGGACCGTCCGCACGGTATTCCTCGCTGTCCAACGGCTGGAACAGCGCCAGCGCCCGCTGGACCGGTCGGGCGGAGAGGGGCACTGTCGCCGGGTCACCGAGTCGGGCCAGCGGATCAGGCGGGAAGGGCAGCTCGGCGGGGGCGCGCACCACCGGCCCGGCGTGGTTGGGCACGACGGTCGGCGCCACCGAGTGGTCCGGCGGTGGGTTGGCGGGCGGTCGCAGGGCAGCGACAGTGCCGCCACCGATCAGCACCACGGCCGCTGCCACCGCGCCGACGGCCCGGCGGGTACGCCGAGTGCGCCGGGCCCGTTCCCAGCCGGTGACCGCGGGGTGGCTGGGCCGGACGTCCTCGACGCTGACGGTCAGCAGTTGACGCAGGTCCTGCTCGTTCACGGGTTCACCTCCAGGCCGTTGGCGAGGTCGGCGGGGCGCTGGCTCGGTCGGGCATCCCGGGCCAGGTCCGGAGCGACCTCGCGGAGTCGGCGCAGCGCCGCGTGACACTGGCTCTTCACCGTGCCGACGGTCACCCCGAGCGCTTCGGCGGTGGCGACCTCGGTCAGATCCTCGTAGTAGCGCAGCACCAGCACGGCCCGCTGCCGTGGTGGCAGCAGGCCCAACGCGTCATGCAGTGTCAGCCGCAACGCGCCGTCCCGGTCGTGGGCCACCTGCTCCGGAGGTGTGGCGCTGAGCCATTCCCGCCGTCGGCGACGCCACCACGACACCGCATCGCGGTAGAGGATGGCCCGCACGTACGCGGAGGGGTCGCCGTCACGGACCGAGGACCAGCGCAGCGCGAGCTTCAGCAGGGCGTCCTGGAGCAGGTCTTCGGCCTGGTGCCGGTTGCCGCAGATCAGGTAGGCCGCGCGCAGCAGCCGGTGTTGGTGGCTTTCCACGAAGGCGAGGTAGCCGTCGCGTCCGTCGCTTCTCGTGGCTGCCATCCGCCCTCCTTCCGGCCGTCGCGATGCGCGTCACCTGGCAGACGCACGGGAAGGGGGAAAAGGTTGGGTCAGCTCTCCGGCGTTCCGGTCAGATAGCGCTGGAGGGTCGGCGCGACCCAGGAGACCAGGTCCTGTGGTGTGGTGTCCACCATGGGCGGCAGGCGGACGACGTACCGGGTGTAGGCGAGGCCGAGGATCTGACTGGCCACCAGGCCGGCGCGCCGGGCGGTAGTGGTCGGGTCGGTGCCGAACGTGGCCACGGCCGCGGTGAGCTGGTCGGCGAAGATGCCGCGCATCCGTTCGGCGGCGCCGGGATTGGTGCTGGCGGCCCGCAGCAGCGCCACGAGCGTCTCGTCGCCTTCCCAGCGGGTGAGGAAGTGCCGGACCAGCGTCTCACCGAGCTGCTCGGGTGGCACCGCGGCCAGGTCGGGCAGTCGGAGGTCGAACTCGGCCGCCGCCGCGAAGAGCCCCTCCTTGCTGCCGTAGTAGCGCATGACCATCGACGGGTCGATCTGGGCGTCGGCGGCGATGGCCCTGATCGTGGCCCGCTCGTAGCCGTCCGCCGCGAACCGTTCCCGGGCCGCGCGCAGGATCGCCGCCCGGGTGGCGTCCGAGCGACGGGGAGAGGCCGGTTGGGCAGACGCTGTCATGTCAACGACCGTAGGCCAACACCTGTTGACATGCAATCGACTGGCCTCTAGCGTCGCCAACAAGTGTTTGCCAACAGATGTTGGCAACGGTCTTCTGGAGGTGGCCATGCTGCCCACGAGCACCGACGTCCTGGTGGTGGGCGCAGGTCCCACCGGCCTCGCCACCGCGCTGACGCTGGCCCGGCGCGGGATCGAGGTGACAGTGCTGGACCAACTCGCCGAACCGCCGATCACCTCCCGCGCGGCCGTCGTGCACGCGTACACCCTGGAGGTCCTGGACCGGATCGGCGCTGCGGCGCCGCTGGACGCCCAGGGGGTGCGGACGCCGCGCTTCACGGTGCGCGACCGGGACCGCGTGCTGCTGTCGGTGCCGTTCCACGAGCTGCCGTCCCGGTTCCCCTACGCGCTGCTGGTCTCCCAGTCGGTCACCGAGGCGGTGCTCGCCGGGCAGTTGGCCGAACTCGGCGTCCAGGTGCGACGGCCCTGCCGGCTGACCGGGTTGACCACCACCGGTGACGGGGTGCTCGCGCAGGTCGACGGAAAGACGCTACGCGCCCGGTTCGTCGTCGGCGCGGACGGCTTGCACAGCACCGTCCGGCAGTTGGTCGGCATCGACTTCACCGGCCCCAGCGACGAGGAGTCCTTCGTGCTCGCCGACGTACGGGTGCGAAGCGTCCTGCCCCGAGACGAGGCGGCGCTCTTCCTCGCCCGCTCCGGGCCGCTGATCTGGGCCCCGCTCCCGGACGGGGTGGTCCGACTGGTCGCCGCCGTGGCGACGGCCCCGGCCGAGCCGGACGAGGCGTACCTCCAGGCGCTGCTCGACGAGCGCGGTCCGGCGCGACGACCCGACCGGGTGACCGAGGTGCTCTGGGGCTCCCGGTTCCGGGTGCATCACCGGATCGCCGACACGTTCCGAGCCGGGCCGGTGCTGTTGGCCGGAGACGCCGGACACGTGCACAGCCCGGCCGGCGGGCAGGGCATGAACCTCGGCATCTGCGACGCGGTCGCCCTCGGCACAGCGCTGGCGGACGTGCTCGACGGCGGTCCGGACGCGCTGCTCGACGACTACACCGCCCGGCAGCGGCCGATGGCCGAGGACGTGCTGAGCTTCGCCGCCGGGCTGACCCGGCTGGCCACCGTCTCCCCGGCCCGCCGGCCGGCCCGTGACGTGCTGCTGCGGCTGCTCGGTGCCGTGCCACCGTGGCGCCGACGGATCGCGCTGCGACTGTCCGGGCTGTCCCACCGGGAACGCACGCCGGGCTAGGAGATCAGGTCTCGCGCGACCGGCACCGGCTGGGCACCCGCGCGCGGGTCGGCCGGCCGCAGTGTCCGCCACGCGGCCAGTGTGACCAGCGCGAAGATGCCGGCCGCCGCACCCGCCACCGGCGCCGTCCCGTACGCGGCGGCTGCCAGCCCGGCGAGCGCCGCACCGATCGGCGCGGTGAGCAGGCCGACCATCCGTTGGGCCGATCCGACCCGGCCGAGCAGCCTTGCCGGCACGTTCCGCTGCCCGTACGACGCCCACAGGCTGTTCCACACCACCGTGCCCGCGGCGAAGACGGCCAACGCGAAGCCGCCCGGCACCGGATGCCGGGCCAGCGCGAACCCGGTCAGCGCCACGGTCTCCGCGGCGAGCACCACGCACAGCGCCGGCACCGTGCCGAGTCGGGCGGCGAGCCGACCGGACCCGAGCGCCCCCGCCAGGCCCCCGACGATCGCGGCGGCGGCGAACAGCCCGTAGCCGGCTGGCGGCACCCGCAGCACGTCCAGCGCATAGAGCACCAGCACCGCCATGATCCCGCTGATCGCCAGGTTGCTCGCGGCGGTGAGCAGAGTGACCCGCCACAGGGTCCGGTGCGCACGCAGCCAGCGCAAACCTTCGACGATCTCGCCCCACACGGAGCCGCGCCGAGTGCCGGGCCGCGCCTGCACGCTCGCGACGGGAGTGGGGGTGAGGGCCAGCACGAGCAGCGCCGCCGCGGCGAAGGTGACGGCGTCGAGGGCGAACGGGAGGGCCGGGGCGACGGCGAAGAGGACACCGGCGGCCGGCGCCCCGAGGAAACCGCCGGCAACCGCCGACCCCGCCTGGAGTCGACCGTTCGCCCGGGGCAGCGCGTCCGGTGGCACCAGCGCGGGGAGCAGCGCGAACGAGGCCGAGTCGAAGAGCGTCCCCAGTGTGGCGAGCAGGAACGCCGCGACCAGCAGCACCAGGACACCAACGCGGTCGAGTGCGACCGTCACGGCCAGTGCCGCCACCACGACGGCACGGATGCCGTCGACCAGGGCCATCGTCCGACGACGGTCCCAGCGGTCCGCGTACACACCGCCGAGCAGACCGAAGATCAACGGCGGCAACTGACCGGCCACGGTGACCGCCGCGATGACCCGCGGGTCGCGGGTCACTGTCGCCGCCAGTAGGGCCAGTGCCGGCGTACGCAGCGCGTCTCCGAACCGCGACGAGACGGCGGCGGACCAGAGCAGCCGGAAGTCCCGGCCCAGAGCTGAGGAGGTCATCCGGTGACCGTGCGGGTTCGACCGGGTCGAGGGTCAAGCCGCCGGGCGAAAGGGGGACGCGCGTGTCGGTGATCATCGGTACGGTGGGCGCCGGCATTTCGGGACCGGGGGAGAAGACACGCGTGGACCACACCTTCCAGGTCGACCTTCGTGGCGTGGTCGACCTGCTCAGCCATCACCTCTACGGCAGCCCGCGGGTCTACGTCCGAGAGCTGCTGCAGAACGCGGTGGACGCGATCACCGCGCGACGCTCGACCGAGCCGGACGCGCCAGCCCTGGTCCGCATCGAAACTCCCGAGATCACCGGCGACGGCACGCTGCGGGTGCACGACACCGGGATCGGCCTGACCGAGGCGCAGGTGCATGAGCTGCTGGCCACCATCGGTCGCAGCTCCAAGAGGGACGATCTCGGCTTCTCCCGGCACGAGTTCCTCGGCCAGTTCGGCATCGGCCTGCTCTCCTGCTTCCTGGTCGCCGACGAGATCCAGGTGCTCACCCGCAACGGCGAACACCCCACGGTCCGCTGGACCGGCTACGCCGACGGCCGGTACGCGGTGAGCCTGGCACCACCGGAGGCCGCCCGCGCCGAACCAGGCACCACCGTCACGCTGGTGCCCCGCCGCGACGCCGACCAGTGGTTCACCACACCGACCGTCACCGACCTGGCCCGCCTCTTCGGTTCGCTGCTGCCGGTCACCGTCCGGGTCGGCGACGTGGTCACCACCACCGGTGAGCCGCCCTGGCCGACCGCGCCGGGCGCGCCGGTCGACCGGGCGGCGCTGATCGCGTACGCCCGGGAGACGCTCGGCGTCGACCCGTTCGACGTGCTGCCGTTGACCGTGCCGGAAGCCGGGTTGACCGGTGTCGCCGTCATCCTGCCCACCCCGGTGAACCCGGCGGCCCGTGCGGGGCACCGGGTCTACCTCAAGCGGATGCTGCTCACCGAGCACGCCGACGGGTTGCTGCCGGACTGGGCGTTCTTCGCGCACTGCGTCGTGGACGCCACCGAGCTGCGCCCGACCGCCAGCCGGGAAGCCCTCTACGAGGACACCCTGCTGACCGCGACCCGGGAGGCGCTCGGCGACCAGATACGCGGCTGGCTGGTCCGGCTGGCGCGGCACGACCCGCACCGGCTGGCCGAGTTCCTCCAGGTGCACCACCTGGGTGTGAAGGCGCTGGCGCTGCACGACGACGAGATGCTCCAGCTGGTCGACCGGTGGTGGCCGATGGACACCAACGTCGGCACGCTCACCCTCGCCGAGTTCCGGGAGCGCTACGGCGTGCTCCGCTACGCGGCGAGCCTGGACGAGTTCCGCCAGCTCGCCGCGGTGGCTGCCGCACAGGATCTGGCGGTGGTCAACGGCGGCTACACGTACGACACCGAGCTGATCGAGCGGCTGCCGACGGTGGACCGCTCGGTGCTGATCGAGCGTCTGGAACCGAGCGATCTCACGACCCGCTTCGACAGCCTCGACCCGCACGTGGAGCTGGCGCTGCGGCCGTTCCTCACCGCCGCGCAGCGGGCCGTCGAACGTTCCGGCTGCGAGGTGGTGATCCGGGCGTACGACCCGGTGTCGCTGCCCGCGCTCTACCTGGTCAGCAGGTCGGCGGCGTTCAACGACCAGCTCGCGGCCAGCCGGGACCGAGCCGACGAACTGTGGGGCGGGGTCCTCGACGCGCTCGCCTCCACCGCACCACCGGACCGCCCGCAGTTGGTGCTCAACCACCGCAACCCGCTGGTCCGCCGCGTCACCGCGCTGGCCGACCCGGAGCTGGTGGGGCTCGCCGTCGAGGCGCTCTACGGGCAGGCGCTGCTGCTCGGGCACCATCCGATCCGCGCGGCCGACGTGGCCCTGCTGAACGATTCCTTCCTCGGCCTGCTCGGCCGGGCCGTGCCGGGACAGGAGTGAACGTGAGCGACGAGGATCTGTGGCGGGTGCTGCGCGGCATCGCCGACATGCCGTACGGGGCGGGGCAGATCGCCGCGCTGGAGCAGCTGTTGCGTCGGGTCGACGCAGCCGACGACCGACACCTTGCCTTCGTCACCCGGATGCAGGCCACCACCGGCTACATCTACGGCGGCGAGCCGGCGAAGTCCTTCGTGACCTTCTCCTGGTGCCTGTCCGAGTTCGACCAGGATCCGCAGCCATACCACCAGCGGCACCTGCACAACCTGCTCTGGCACTTCAAGTACATGGTCAACGGCCTGCTGAACTTCCCAGAGGTGCCACTCGACCGCACGTACGCCGTGCTGGACGACATGGAACGCCGCTACCGGGCCGGTGGGCACAGCCTGCAGACCGTCCACAAGCATCGGTTCCGGGTCGCCAACCACGTGGGCGACACCGAGGCGGCCGCGCACTGGTACCGGCTCTGGCAGACCACCCCGCGCGACGCCCTCTCCGACTGCGCCGGCTGTGACCCGACGAGCCAGGTGAACTACCTCGCCGACACCGGGCGGGACGCGGAGGCGGTGGCGTTGTCCGAGCCGGTGCTCGCCGGCCGGCTCACGTGCAACGAGCAGCCGCAGGCGATCCTCACCGCGCTGCTCCTGCCGTACCTGCGGACCGGGCGGGCCGAGTCGGCGCGGGACGCGCACCGGGAGGCGTACCGCCGGTTGCGCGGCAACCTCGCCGACCTGTGGGACATCGGCGACCACGTCGAGTTCTGCACGTTGACCGGGAACGAGGCGCGGGCGGTGGAGTTGGTCGAACGGCACCTGGACTGGCTGGACCGGGCACCGTCGCCGGCCGCCGCGATGCACTTCGCTGCGACGGCCGCCGCAGCGCTGCGCCAGGCCGGTCAGAGCGGTGAGGCGACCCTGTACCGCCGGGCTGCCGAGGGCCGACCGGCCGGCGAGGTGTCGGCGTTGGTGCTCGCCGACGAGCTGACACGGACCGCGACCGGGCTGGCGGAGCGCTTCGACGCCCGCAACGGCACCACCCACCAGTCGGAGTGGATCGCCCGCCGGCTCGCTGTGCGGCCGCGCGGCGAGCACCTGCCGCTGTCCGCGAGCGTCCGCCGTCGCCCGCCACGCCCGACGGAGGGCGAGCCGACCACTCCCACGAGCAAGGCCTCTGCGGCGACCGGCGACGTGGTGCGCTCCGGCATGGCCGTGCCGACCGCCGTGCCGGTGCCCGCCGACGCCGGGCCGGATGAGCTGCTGAACCTCGCCGAGCAGAGCTGGGGTCGGCACGACCCGGCCATGTTCCGAGCGGTGCTGGCCGCCTACGACGAGCGGTTCGGTTCGGCCGACCTGCCCCCGCGTACGCTCGCCCACCGGTTGGCGTTGCGGGCGGCCGAGCGCGGCGACGAGGACGACATTCCGGGCGCGATCGAGATGAGCCGAGCGGCACTGGAGGCGTACCGGACGGCGGGCGAGGAGTTGTCCGCCCAGGTGATCGCCGGGCGGCTCGGCGTGCTGCTGACCCGGTCCGACGACGACGCCGACGAGGGGTTGGCGTTGGTCCAGAAGGCAGCCGAGGTGCTGGACCGGGACGGCGACGCCCGGCAGCGGGCCGCCGCCCACGACCGGGTGGCGTTGGCGCTGCTGCACCGGGAACGCTGGGCCGACGCGCTCGCGGCGCTGGACCGGGTGCCGCCCGACGCGGGTGGCGATCCATACCTGGCGGCCCGGGTCGCACTGCACCGGGCGCACCTGCTGGAGCAGGCGGACCGTGTCGAGGAGGCACGCGCCGCCGCCGACGAGTCCCGTCGGATCGGCCGTGAACTGGGCGTCGGTGAGCTGGTCACGGCGGCCTGCCTGGCGTACGCCCGAACGGTGGACGACCCGGCCGAGGCGGTGGCCGCCTGCGACGAGGCACTGCCGCTTGCACCTGCGGACGCGGAGTTGCCGGTTCGCGTCGCCCGCGCCCGCGCGTTGCTCGCCGCAGGCCGGGCCGCCGACGCGGTGGACGACCTCGTCGAGGCCGTGACGCTCTGCGTGGAGCGGGGTGCCGAGGGAGACGCGTTCCTGCGGTGGGAGCTGGCGAACGCGTACCGGATGGTGGGTCGGCTCGGCGAGGCGGCCGAGGTCGCCGAGGAGGCCGTCCTCGGTCTCGACCGGCTTGGCGCCCAGGCCGAGGCGGACCGTTGCCGGCACCTGCTGGCCGGCGTGTACGCCGGTCTCGGCGAGATCGATCCGGCGCTGACCCTGCTGGAGCAGTTGGCCGACAACCTGAATGGTCCCGACAACCTCCCGTATCGGGCGCAGGTGCTGGAGGAGGCCGGCGACATCCTCTACGACGCGGACCGGGACGCGGCCGGCGCAGAGCGGTTCGCCGCAGCCGCCACGGCGTACCGGCTCGGCGGCATGCCGCTGGACGAGCTGCGGGCGCGTCGGCGCGAGGCGTACGCCTGGTTCTGGGCCGACGACCGGCCGGCGGCGATCCGTGCCGTCGAGCAGGTGGACGAGTTGGCGGCGACGCTGGCCGGACAGGCCGAGCCACCGGTGACGTACGAGCTGGCGATGGCGGCCGAGGCCGGGGCGCGGGTGCTGACGGCCGACGGCCGGCTGGACGAGGCGCTGGCGCGACTCACCGGGGTGCCCGACCAGCTGCGGTCGATCGAGGCATTCGGTGAGGCCGCCCAGGTGGAGGGTCTCACCGGCGAGCTGCTGCTTCGACTGGACCGGCCAGCCGAGGCGGAGCCGCTGCTGCGGCGTGTCCTCGGTGGGCTGCCGGCCGACTCGCGGCCGGTCCGCCAGACAGCCTGGCTGCTGGCCCGTGCCCTGGATCTGCTGGACCGGCCCGCCGAGGCCACCGCGCTGCGGACGGAGCACGACCTCGATCCGGACGATGACTGAGCGCGCCGAGGTGTGTCCAATCGCTGGGTAACCAGCGGCCCCCGGTGGTCAGGTCGCGGTCTACGCTTGCCCGGTGACGGTGGAGCAGCAGGCACGGGGTGCGGCGGGCGCGGGCCGGCGCAGGTCCCGCAAGGACGAGATCCTGGAGATCGCGGTCGGTCTGTTCGCCGCCCGTGGCTACCACGGTGTGTCGATGGACGACATCGGTGCGGCGGCGGGGGTCACGGGTCCGGCGCTCTACCACCACTTCGCCGGCAAGGAGGCCATGCTGGCCGCCGCGCTGATCCCGGTCAGCGACGGGTTGCTGGCCGGTGGGCGGGAACGTGCCGCCGGCCGCCCGGACGACCCGCGCGGTGTGCTGGAGTCGCTGATCGACTTCCACGTCGAGTTCGCGCTGGCCAACCCGGCGGTGATCGCGTTGCACCTGCACGAGTTGGATCGCCTGCCGGAGGAGCCGCGACGGCAGATCCGTCGCCTGCAACGGCTCTACGTCGAGGAGTGGGTGACAGTGCTCACCGCGCTGCACCCGGGCATGCCCGACGGTGAGGCTCGGGTGCTCGCGCACGCCGCGTTCGGTCTGATGAACTCGACCCCGTTCCTTGGTGGCGAGGTGGACCGCCGACGCCGTGCCGAGCTGCTGCGCGGCGCGACCCTGGCCGCACTGCTCGCCTGAGGCCGACTCGCTCGCCTGAACCCGACTCGTCAGAAGCCCGTCGGTCATGATTCCCTGACTACCGTCCCACCATCCGGACGCCGGGAGGAAACATGATCGAGTCACTGCTGGTCGCCAATCGGGGCGAGATCGCCCGCCGGATCATCCGGACCGCCAAGCGGCTCGGCATCCGCGCGATCGCTGTGTACTCGGAGGCCGATGCCGACCTCCCGTTCGTGGCCGAGGCGGACGAGGCCGTTCTCATCGGCCCGCCGAACCCGGCGCAGAGCTACCGCAACGCCGAGGCGATCCTCGCCGCCGCGAAGGCGACAGGTGCGCAGGCCATCCACCCCGGTTACGGCTTCCTGTCGGAGAACGCCGAGTTCGCCCGTACCGTCGAGTCGAGCGGCCTGATCTGGGTCGGGCCCGACGCGGACGCGATCACCGCGATGGGCGACAAGATCAATGCCCGGAACCTGATGGCGGCCGCCGGCGTTCCCGTCGCGCCCGGCACCACCGACCCGGCCGCCGACCTGGACGCGGCGGTGACCGCCGCCGCCGGGATCGGCTACCCGGTGATGGTCAAGGCCGCGGCCGGTGGCGGCGGCATGGGCATGGGCGTCGCCGTCGACGAGGCCGCGCTGCGCACCGAGTACGACAAGGTGCGCGCGTTCGCCGAGCGGATGTTCGGCGACGGCTCGGTGCTGATCGAGCGGTACTTCCCCCGGGTGCGGCACGTCGAGGTGCAGATTCTCGGCCTGGCCGACGGCCGGGTGGTGGCGCTCGGCGAGCGGGAGTGCTCGGTGCAGCGACGCAACCAGAAGCTGGTCGAGGAGTCGCCGTCCCCGGCGGTGTCGCCGGAGCTGCGATCTCGCCTCCTGGCGGCGGCGGTGCGCGCGGGTGAGGCGGTCAGCTACCGCAACGCGGGCACCGTGGAGTGTTTGCTCGATCCGGAGACGAACGAGTTCTTCTTCCTGGAGATGAACACGCGCCTTCAGGTGGAGCACCCGGTGACCGAGTACGTCTACGGCGTCGACCTGGTCGAGGAGCAGTTGCGGGTGGCGTCCGGGCTGGCGCCGACCTTCGACCCGGACGCGTTGGCGCCGAGCGGTCACGCCATCGAGCTGCGGATCAACGCCGAGGATCCGAAGCGCTTCCTGCCCGGCCCCGGCGTGATCAGGACCTGGGTGGAGCCCACCGGCGAGGGTGTGCGGGTCGACTCCGGTTACACCGAGGGCAACACGGTCACCCCGTTCTACGACAGCCTGCTGGCCAAGCTCATCATCAGCGGAGCCACCCGTGACGAGGTGCTGGAGCGGGCGAAGGCCGCGGTCGCCGCCTTCCAGATCGAGGGCCCGAAGAACAACGTCCCCTTCTTCGCCGAGCTCCTGACCAACGAAGAGTTCCTCTCCGGCGCCTACGACACGGGCATCGTCTCCCGAATGCGCTGACCGGCCAGGCCGTCGCCCCTGCGGGGAGGCAGGACTGGTTCGTTCGCCCTTTGCTCTGCTTACCTATAGGCGACAGCGGTTGTCCGGATGACGGACAGTAACCGTCGCACATAGGGCAGCAGAGCAAAGGGGCCGACATGCTGTCCCGATCCGACGTCACAGCGAGGTGACCGATGAGTCAACTGCCAGATTCCGTCTCCATCCGTGAGGTCGGGCCGCGGGACGGGTTGCAGAACGAGGACCCGATCCCGACCGACGCCAAGGTGCGGCTGCTCGACGCCCTCTCCGGCACCGGCGTACGCCGGATCGAGGCGGTGTCGTTCGTGCACCCCAAGGCGATCCCGCAGATGGCCGACGCCGACGAGGTGTGGCAGCGGGCGGTCAAGGCCGACGGGGTGCGGTACTCAGCGCTGGTGCCGAACACCCGGGGCGCCCAGCGGGCCCTCGCCGCCGGCTTCACCGAGATCGAAGTGGTGGTCTCCGCCAGCGACACGCACAACCGGCGCAACGTCAACCGGTCGACCGACGAGTCGCTGGACGACATCGCCGAGCTGATCGACCTCCTGCACGGCGCGTCCGCGCAGGTCGAGGTGATCGTGGCGACCAGCTTCGGCTGCCCGTACGAGGGTGACATCGACCCGGCGCGGGTGGCCGGCATCGTCGACCGGGTGGTCCGCGACGGCGCGGACCGGGTCGCGTTCGGCGACACCACCGGCATGGGCACCCCACGCCGGGTCCGCGAGCTGCTGACCGCGGTACGCGACCGCAACGCGCACGTGCCGGTGCTGCTGCACTTCCACAACACCCGGGGTACGGCGCTGGCCAACCTGTTGACCGCGCTGGAGCTGGGGGTGACCGAGTTCGACGCCAGCGTCGGTGGCCTGGGCGGCTGCCCGTACGCGCCGGGGGCGAGCGGCAACCTGGCCACCGAGGAGGCCGTGCACATGCTGCACGATATGGGCATCGACACGGGCATCGACCTGGCGGCCCTGATCGAGGCGGCGGAGCTGGCCGAGGAGTTGCTCGGCAAGAAGCTCCCGTCCGGCGTGCTGCGGGCGGGCCCGCGTACCCGCCTGACGCCGATGCCGAGCTGAGCGGTTCGGACGCGACGAAGGGGCCGGCGCGCGTGCGCCGGCCCCTTCCACGTGCCAGGTCGATCAGCTCACGGAGGTGAGCGCGCTCGGCCAGCTGTCGCGGAAGATGTCCGCGCTGCGGTCGGTGGCGCTGAACGTGCCGGCGAAGAGGTTGCTCACCCTGCTCGCCTCGGCGGAGCTGGGGTAGGCGTTGGTGCAGCTGGTGCCGGCGCTGCCGCCGGACATCAGCAGCGCGCAGTTCCCGTTGTAGTTGTCCGGCAGGCCGAGGATGTGCCCGATCTCGTGGGTCATGATCCGCAGCACGCTGTACTGGGCGGCCTGCTGGGTGTCGATGTAGACCCGGCCGTTGCCGAGGCTGGTCCGCTGGGCGTACGAGCCGCCGCCGGTGATCCGGTAGATCCGGAGGTTGGAGCCGCAGTTCGCCGAGAGGGTCAGGTTCACTGTGGCGTTGTTCCAGATCGATGCGGCCTGGTTGGCGACGCTGGCGTAGCTGCCCGCCTGGCTGGTGTTGTAGCAGATGGTCATGGCGGCGGACGCGGGCGACGGGTTGGCGACCGTGACGCCGAGGGTGGCGAGTGCCGTCGCGAGGAACGCGACCGCGAGCCGGTTGAGTCGTGAGGTCATCGCTGACTCCGATCTGGGAGGGGGGTGTCAGGAGCCTAGCGATAAGCATTCATCTTTTTCAATGTCTTGCGCCAAGCTTCGCCGTCTGATTCGCCCGTGGGTCGCCGACGGTCGTGCCGATGCGCTAGCCTAACGATCGTTCAGGTCGTTATGGCGAGGGAGTCGGCGTGACGCTCGACGGTGAGGCACTGGAGCAGCTGCGCAAGCGGGCCCGGTCCGGCGGCGCGGACAAGTACCACGCGGCCAACGCGGCCAAGGGCAAGCTGTTCGCGCGAGAGCGGGTCGCGCTCCTGGTCGACGAGGGCTCCTTCGTCGAGGACGGCCTCTATGCCAACACGATGGCCGAGGGGCTGCCCGCCGACGGGGTGGTCACCGGCACCGCCACGATCGACGGCCGACAGGTCTGCCTGATGGCCAACGACTCCACCGTCAAGGCCGGCAGCTGGGGCGCCCGCACCGTCGAGAAGATCATTCGGATCATCGAGCGGGCGTACGGCGCCGGTGTGCCGATGGTCTACCTGGTCGACTCGGCCGGCGCCCGGATCACCGACCAGGTCGACCTGTTCCCCGGCCGCCGTGGCGCCGGCAAGATCTTCTGGAACCAGGTGCGCGCCTCCGGCTCGATCCCGCAGGTGTGCGCGCTGTTCGGCCCGAGCGCCGCCGGAGGGGCTTACATTCCGGCGTTCTGCGACGTGGTCGCCCTGGTCGACGGCAACGCGAGCATGTATCTGGGCTCGGACCGGATGGTCGAGATGGTCACCGGCGAGAAGACCACCCTGGAGGCGATGGGCGGGGCCAAGGTGCACACCGCCGAATCCGGCGTCGGGCACTTCCTCTGCAAGACCGAGGCCGACGCCCTCGACGTGGTGAAGACCTACCTGTCGTACCTCCCGGCGAACTGGACGCAGGCGCCGCCGACCGCCCCGGCCGTCGCCGCCCCGGCCAAGGCCGACCTTGCCGCGCTCGTGCCGGCCAGCGAGCGGCAGGCGTTCGACATGCGGCGCTACGTCAAGGGTCTGCTCGACGAGGGTTCCTTCTTCGAGATCCAGGCCCTCTGGGCCAAGGAGCTGACCATCGGCTTCGGCCGCCTCGACGGCCAGGTCGTCGGTGTCATCGGCAACAACTCGATGTTCAAGGGCGGCGTGCTCTTCGTCGACTCGGCCGACAAGGCGACCCGGTTCGTGCAGCTCTGCGACGCGTTCAACGTGCCGCTGCTGTTCCTCAGCGACGTACCAGGCTTCATGGTCGGCAGCGTGGTGGAGAAGCAGGGCATCATCCGGCACGGTGCGAAGATGATCACCGCGATCTCCGAGGCGACGGTGCCGAAGATCTGCGTGGTGGTCCGCAAGGCGTACGGCGCCGGCCTCTACGCGATGGCCGGTCCCGGGTTCGAGCCGGACGCCACGATCGCGCTGCCGACCGCGAAGATCGCGGTGATGGGGGCCGAGGCCGCCGTGAACGCGGTCTACGCCAACAAGATCGCCGCCATCGCGGACGAGAACGAGCGGGCCGCCTTCGTCGCCGCGAAGCGGGCCGAGTACGAGCAGGACATCGACGTCGTCCGCCTCGCCAGTGAGCTGGTGGTGGACGCCATCGTCGAGCCGCAGGACCTGCGCACCGAGCTGGTCCGTCGGTTCGCGGCGGCGCGTACGAAGGACCGGCACTTCTCCCGCCGTCGGCACGGCGTCACCCCGGTCTGATCCTCGATCCGGGCCCCCCACAGCGACCCGCCCCGGCGTCACGAGCGCCGGGTGGGACCGTCCTTACAGGAGGATGAGATGGACTTCCGGCTCACCGACGAACAAACGGCGCTGCGGGACAGCGTGCGGGACTTCGCGCGCGAGGTGGTCGCCCCGGTCATCGCCGAGCACTACGAGCAGCACACCTTCCCGTACGAGGTGATCCGGCAGATGGGCAAGATGGGCCTGTTCGGCCTGCCCTTCGGCGAGGAGCACGGCGGCATGGGCGGCGACTACTTCGCCCTCTGCCTGGCCCTGGAGGAGATCGCCCGGGTCGACTCCAGCGTGGCCATCACGCTCGAGGCGGCGGTGTCGTTGGGCGCGATGCCGATCTACCGCTTCGGCACCGAGGAGCAGAAGGCGACCTGGCTGCCCAAGCTGCTCAGCGGCGAGGCGCTGGCCGGTTTCGGCCTCACCGAGCCGGGCACCGGCTCCGACGCCGCCGGCACCCAGACGCGGGCGGTGCTGGACGGCGACGAGTGGGTGATCAACGGTTCGAAGGCGTTCATCACCAACTCGGGCACCGACATCACGGCCATGGTGACAGTCACCGCGGTGACCGGCACGAACCCGGACGGCTCCAAGGAACTGTCGACCATCATCGTGCCGACCGGCACGCCCGGGTTCACAGTGGCGCCGGGCTACTCCAAGGTGGGATGGACCGCCTCGGACACCCACGAGCTGACCTTCGACGACTGTCGCGTGCCGGCTGCCAACCTGCTCGGTGCGCGTGGCCGGGGTTTCGCCCAGTTCCTGCGCATCCTCGACGAGGGCCGGATCGCCATCGCCGCGCTGGCCGTCGGCCTCGCCCAGGGCTGCGTCGACGAGTCGATCAAGTACGCGAAGGAGCGGCACGCCTTCGGCCGGCCGATCGGCGCCAACCAGGCGATCCAGTTCAAGATCGCCGACATGGAACTGAAGGCGCACACCGCCCGGCTGGCCTACTACGACGCCGCCGCCCGGATGCTGGCTGGCGAGCCGTTCAAGCGGCAGGCCGCCATCGCCAAGCTGCACGCCAGCACGATCGCCGTGGACAACGCCCGGGAGGCCACCCAGATCCATGGCGGGTACGGCTTCATGAACGAGTACCCGGTGGCCCGGTTCTGGCGGGACTCCAAGATCCTGGAGATCGGCGAGGGCACCAGTGAGGTGCAGCGCATGATCATCGCTCGCGATCTGGGCCTCTGAGAGATCCAGTCGGACACCCGCACCGGGTGGACCGCCAGTACGGCTGTCGGGTTTCGGCGGGTGGGCGTCAGTAGCCCGACGTTCGACTGCCGAGCGTCGGAGTCGATCCGTACTCTTCGTGCCCATGACTCCGGATCATGATCGGTCGCGGAGCCCGGCTGGTCGTACCGCCCTGTCGGAGCTGCTCCGCGAGCATCGACGCGCCGCCGGCCTGACCCAGGCCGAGCTGGCGTCCCGGGCCGGGGTGGGTGTGCGGACGGTGCGTGACCTGGAGCGCGGTCGGGCGGTCCGGCCGCAGCGCACCACAGTGGACCTGCTCGCCACGGCGCTGGCGTTGACCGACACCGGCCGGGCGGCGTTCCTGGCCGCGGCCCGCGGCTCCGCCGGTGAGCTGGTCCGCCCGGACACCACCTCGCCGGCGCTCGCGGTCAGCGGCAGAGCCACGTCCGCCGACCGGCCGGTCAACCTCCCACCACCGGTGACGCTGATCGGCCGGGACCGCGACATCACCGAGCTGACCGGAATGCTGACGGCGGAGCGCGGGCCCCGGCTGGTGAGCCTGGTCGGGTTGGCCGGGGTCGGCAAGACCGCCCTGGCGACGTCGATGGCGCACGTGGTGGCCTCGGCCCACCCGGCCGGCGTGACCGGGGTGCTGATCGGCGAGGGCTCGGACGGGCCGGACGTGCTCGCCGCCTCGATGTCGGTGCTCGGCGCGGCACGGCTACCGGACCTGGTGGCCCGGCTCGCCGGGCAGCCGGCGCTGCTGGTGATGGACGCGGTGGAACGCGCCCCGGGGCCGGTGGCCGCGACGCTGCACCGGCTGCTCGCGGCCCTGCCCTCGCTGCGGGTGCTGGTCACCGGACGGCACCCGGTTGGCCTACCCGGCGAGCGGGTCTGGCCGGTCTCCCCGCTCGACGTGCCGCCACCGGACGCCGAACGCTCCGGGCTGGCCACGCTCGAATCGTGGCCGGCGGTCGCGTTGTTCACCGCCCGGCTCGCTCAGGTCCGCCGGGAGACACCCACACCCGACGAGCTGCCAGCCCTTGCCGCACTGGTTCGTCGCCTGGGCGGGCTGCCGCTGGCCATCGAGCTGATGGCCGCCCGGGGCCGGCTCCTCGACCTCACCGAGCTCCTCGACCGGTACGGCGACCGGGTGCTCGACCTCGCCACTCCCGCCGATCCCCCCGTCCACCCCGGTTGGGACGCGTTGGACGCGTTCACCGCGGGGTCGAGCCGCCCGGAGACTACCCCGGCGGTGGCCACGGTCACCCTGCGCGACGCGGTGGCGACGAGCTACCGACTGCTGGCGCCGGACGAGCGGGCGGCGCTGCGGCAGCTCGCCGTTTTCGGCAACCGCTGGTCGGTGGAGTTGGCCGAGGAGATGCTCGCCGACGAGGCCGACCGGGACGGCACGGTGGCAATCGATCCTGTTCCGCTGTTGGACCGTCTCGTCGAGCTGGGGCTGCTGGGCGTACGCGGCACCGGGTCGTTCCGGTTCCGGCTGCTCGACGCTGTCCGTGACTATGCAGTGGAGCAGGCGGCCGGCGAGGGTGAGCTGACCTGCATCCGGCGGCGGCACGCGGAGGTGATCGCGCGGTTGGTGGCACGGACCGCGATCGACCTGATCGGCCCACGAATGTCCGACGCGGTGCACCGGCTGGACGAGATGAGCAGTGACATCAGCTCGTCGCTGTCCCACGCGGCCACCGACGATCCGTTGACCGCGCTGCGACTGGCGGCCTGTCTGACCCGCTGGTGGCGGTTCCGTGGGCGAGACGTCGTCGGACGACAGTGGCTGCACCGGCTGCTGGCCGACCCGCGTACCGCCGACGCCGATCCGGTCCTGCGTGGCTGGGCCGCGCTCGGGGTTGCCCGGCTCGCGGCCGAGCACGGCGCGAGCGCCGAGGAACTGCCGACGGCGCGCGCGGCGTTGGACACCTTCCTGGAGGCCGGCGACGTCACCGGGGAGTTGGAGGCGCGCACTGTGCTCGGCAACCTGTTGATCTCCGTCGGCCGGCACGACGAGTCTCGCGAGCAGGCCGAGGTGGTGCTGCGGCTGGCCGCCCGCAATGGGCGGACCCGCGACCTGGCGGTGGCCCAGAACAGCCTGGCCTGGCACGAGATCCGGGTCGGTGACCTGGCTGCGGCCCGACGCCGGCTCGCCGCGGTGGACCGGCTCGCCGCCGAGAGTGGGGAGCAGCGGCTGCGGGTGCTGGCCTGGGCCAACCGCGCCGAGGTCGCCCGCCTGGAGGGCTGGTACGCGGACGCCGTCGACCATGGTCGGCGGGCGATGGCGGGGTTCTCCGAGCTGGGCGATCCCGGGCACCGCCGTCGGGTGCTGGGAACGGTCGGGTTGGCGCTCGCCCAGGACGGGCGTGCTGCCGAGGCGACCGAGGTGCTCACCGAGCTGCGTACCGGGGTGACCGAGGCTGCGGCGGCCGGGTCGGGTCGGGTCCTGCCGCGACCGCGCTCCGGTGACGCGGCATTGCCCTGGGGTGGACCGGACGCCGGGCTCTGCGCGCTGATCGAGGGGAATCTCGCGCTGCACCGGGGTGACCGGGAGTTGGCTGCCGAGTGGTTCGCCGCCGCCGCCGACGAGGCGGGCCAGGATCGCCGGGACGTGGTGGAAGCGCTGGTGGGGCTGGCCGCGAGCACTGCCGACCCGGCAGTGCTCGACCGGCTCGCCCGGGCCTGCCAGGAGAGCGGCATCCAGCTGCTGCCGCAGGAGACCGGACTGCTCTACGCGTTGACCACCGCTTGGGAAGGGCCGGCGGCCCGGTAACCCGGACCGTGTCGGCCGCCTCGGGCGCGCCCGAGGACGACCGGGGGCGAGAGAGTGGCGCGGGCGAAGAGCCCCCTTGGTGCTACCCCTCGCTGATCGCCCGCGCCGTCACCCCCCGGTGATCCCCGGTGCACGAAGCCTGCCACCGCTGCGACGGCAGAAAGCCGGCTTCGCCCGGATCATCCAGCTTGGCTCAGCCAGTTCTGCCGGTCTTTCTGCCGGTGCTGCCACCCCGCCCACCCTCGGGTGTGTTCAGGACCGGGCGGCGTCGGCCTGCTGCTCGAAGCTGGTGTCGTCGCTGCCGGCGGTGGCGCACGGATGCGCGGCGTCGCGGACCCGGCGCAGCCCGTCGAGAAGGGCCGCCAGTGCCTCGGGGTCGAGTTGGCCGGTGAACCACTGCTCGATCATCTGCAGGTGCCCGGGCAGCGTCTCGTTCAGTCGCTGCATGCCGGAGGCGGTGACCACGGCGTACGAGCTGCGCCGGTCACTCGGACAGGCGCGCCGGGTGAGCAACCCGTCACGTTCCATCCGGTCCACCACACGGGTCACTCCGCTGGTCGACAGGGAGGTCTGCGCGGCGAGGTCGGTCATGCGTAGCTGGTTGCCCGGTGAGCGGGCCAGACGGGTGATGACCTCGAACTCGACCGCGGAGAGGCCGTGCTCTTCGAGTTGGGCGTTGAACCGGGCTGAGAGCCCGGCGTGTGCCTCGAAGAGCAGGCCGACGGCGGTGATCCGGGGATCGTCGAAGACGTTGGTCACCGGTTCATCGTAGCAGTACTTGACACGGGGAATATTGCAGTGGTTATAGTTGCTCAGGCAGTCGTTGGGCTACTAAACAATCTCCTGGAGGACAGCAGCATGACCAGCAGCATCGATGCGGTTACCCGCGACTGGGACGGCCTCACCATCCCGGCGGCCGGCACCTACGCGCTGGACGTGGCGCACAAGCGGGTTGGCTTCGTTGCCCGGCACATGATGGTGAGCAAGGTTCGCGGTGAGTTCAACGAGGCGACCGCCACCATCACCATCGCCGAGGACCCGCTGCAGTCGTCGGTCGTCGCGACCATTCAGGCGGCCAGCATCGACACCACGCAGGCCGACCGGGACGCACACCTGCGCAGCCCCGAGTTCCTGGACTCCGAGAAGTTCCCGACGCTCGAGTTCCGCAGCACCGGGGTCAAGTCCCGTCGTGGCAACGAGTTCGTGCTCACCGGTGAGCTGAGCATCAAGGACGTCACCCGCCCGGTCGAGCTGGAGGTGGAGTTCGAGGGTGTCGGCCGCAGCCCCTTCGGCCAGGACATCTTCGGTTTCTCGGCGAGCACCGAGATCGACCGCGAGGAGTTCGGCCTGACCTGGAACGTCGCCCTGGAGACCGGGGGCGTGCTGGTCAGCCGCAAGATCAAGATTGAGATCGAGGGCGAGGCCGTCCGTCAGGCCTGATCCCTCCCGGATCAACCACGCAGGGCCCGCGCCGCACGTCGGCGCGGGCCCTGCGTCGTCTCTGACATCCGATGCCGAGGTCGTGGTAATTGTCACGAGTTGTTCTCACCGCCATCGGGTCCTGGCGGCTGGCGGCGGGGTACAGATGGCGCCACGAGCAGCGTCCGCTCGGGTCGATGTCGGATCACCGCCGTTGGCCTCTGGCCCCGGTCAGGTGGGCGCTCTTACCGTGATGGTTCACAATGCGCTTCCGGGACGGCAGGATCCCGACCGCGCCGGTTGTCGGGAGGACACCACATGGGCAGGGACGTCTCGCAGGGCGCCTTCACCCGGGATGATCGCGTCCGGTACCGGCAGAAGGTGCGGCGGTGCCTCGACGTCTTCGCCCTGATGCTGGACGACTTCGGGTTCGACGCCGACCGACCGATGACCGGCCTGGAGATCGAACTCAACCTGGTCGACTCGGCGGCCGAGCCGGCGATGCGCAACGAGGAGATCCTCGCCGACATCGCCGACCCGCTCTTCCAGACCGAGCTGGGGCAGTTCAACCTCGAACTCAACGCCGAGCCCCGGCTGATCGAGGGTGCCGGTTTCGCCGAATACGAGCACGACCTGCGCGGCAGCCTCTCCCGGGCCGACGAGCGAGCGGCCAGGTCCGATGCCAAGATCGTCCTGGTCGGCATCCTGCCCACCCTCACCGAGGGGCATCTGGTCGAGGACAATCTCTCCACCAACGAGCGCTACCGGGTGCTCAACGACCAGATCGTCGGCGCTCGGGGCGAGGACATCGAGCTGGACATCCGTGGCGTCGAACAGCTCCGCACGCACACCGACTCGATCGCCCCCGAGGCCGCCTGCACCAGCCTCCAGTTCCACCTCCAGGTGGCACCGGACAGCTTCGCCGACTACTGGAACGCGTCCCAGGCCATCGCCGGTGTGCAGGTGGCGGTCGGCGCGAACAGCCCCTTCCTGTACGGCCGCCAACTCTGGGCCGAGACCCGGATCGCCCTTTTCCAGCAGGCCACCGACACTCGTCCGGATGAACTGAAGGCTCAGGGCGTACGGCCCCGGGTGTGGTTCGGCGAGCGGTGGATCACCTCGATCTTCGACCTTTTCGAGGAGAACGTCCGGTATTTCCCGCCGCTGCTGCCGATCTGCGAGGACGAGGACCCGGTGGAGGTGCTGCACGCCGGCGGTGTGCCGCAGCTCGGGGAGTTGAGGTTGCACAACGGCACGGTCTACCGGTGGAACCGCCCGGTCTACGACATCATGAACGGCCGTCCGCACCTGCGGGTGGAGAACCGGGTGCTCCCGGCCGGTCCGACGGTGGTGGACATGCTCGCCAACGCGGCCTTCTACTTCGGGCTGGCCCGCGGTCTGGCCGAGTCGGACCGCCCGATCTGGAGTCAGCTCACCTTCAGCTCCGCCGAGGAGAACTTCCACGCCGCCGCCCGGCGTGGCCTCGACGCCGTGCTGCACTGGCCCGGGCTCGGTGAAGTGCCGGTCACCAAGCTGGTGCTGGAGCAGTTGCTGCCCACCGCCGCCGTCGGCCTGGACGGGTTCGGTGTCGCCCCGGCCCACCGGGACCGGCTGCTCGGCATCATCGAGCAGCGCTGCCGGACCGGCCGCAACGGCGCCGTCTGGCAGACCGAGGCGGTCTGGGCGGCGGAGCGGCGGCACGGCATGGACCGGAAGGACGCGCTGCACCACATGGTCCAGCGCTACGCGGAACTCCAACGCACCAACAACCCCGTCCACACCTGGCCAGTCCCCTAACCCCGCACCCCGCCCCCACCCCCACCCGCGTCGATCATGAAGTTGTTGCCACGACACGCCGCGTGGGATGGCAACAACTTCATGGTCAACAGAGCGGGGCAGTCCTCAGTCCGTCGTGGGGCGGGTGGCGCGGCGGGTTGAGCGGGTGCGCCGGGCGCTTGACGTCGGATCCTCGGTGGGGGATGGGGCGACAACCGGGACGTCCGGGTTCACGCGTGGTGCGGGCACCCTGGGCGTCGGACCCTCGTTCGGCGGGGAGGCCGCCTCAGTTGCCTGCGGTGCGGTGTCGGCCCTGCTGCGCCGACCTGCGGTGCGGGTCGACGAGTCGGGGGCCGGTGGCGCGGGATCGGCTTCGGCGACCGCAGTGGGCGTGACCCGGGCGGTCGGAGTCGGGCCGCCGGCGGTAGCCGGGGTCAGTTCGGGCTCAACGGTCGAGGTCGGGCCGGTGGTCGTACCCGGCGAGGCCGCGCCGCGGTGGGCCGCCCGGCGCCGGTCGGCCCGCTCGGCGAGGACGGCGGCCAGCACCGAGCCGCCGACCCCGGCGATCACCGCGTACGGGGCGATCAGTTGGGTGGACAACTGTGCGGGGCCCAGCGTCGACCAGTGCGGCAGTGTGGTCAGGTAGGCGAGCGCGACGAGCACCGGGCCGGCAGCGCCGGAGGCTGCCGCGCCGACGCGGTGCCCGGCCGGGCGGGCGGCCCGCCGGGCGGCCAGCAGACCGATCAGCAGCGCGGGTACGAGTGCCAGCAGCGCGCCGGGCCAGTAGAGCTGGTCACCGATCCAGTACCGCGAGTGGTCCGGGTCGAGCTGCCAGGTGCCCAGTTGAGCACCGGTCAGCCCTCGCCCGACGCGTACCCCGTCAATGACCGAGACCACCGCGAGCAGCCAGAGCCAGGCGGCCGTCGCGGTCACGTTGACCGCGGCTGCCCGGGAGCGGAGCGCCCAGATCGCGACGAGTACGCCCAGCAGGATGCCGAGCGTCGCCTGGACGGCGGCGGTCCGTTGCGGTGCGCCGGTGTCCGCGCCGGTCGCGACCCGCGCGGGCACGGCGATCAGCAGCACCGTCACCAGGCCGCCGATCCCGGCGCCGAGCGCGAGGGCGACCCGGCGCAGCAGACCGCCACGGTCGTCGGGCGCGGCCACCTTGCTCGCCTGGGGGTCGGCGGCACCGGTGGCAGGTGGAACTCCGCCACTCTGGGACGCCTGATCCAGCACGGTGGCGGGCTCGGTCACCTGCGGCTCGGCCGTTGTCGGTGTGGTGCGTTGGTGCAGTCGCTGCGCGCAGACCGCGCCGAGGACCGTTGAGCTGGCAGCGAGCCAGGTCGCCCAGGCGAGGCCATCCGCCCAGGCGGTGTCGGTGGCTCCGGCATCGGTGGGCGTCCAGGTGATGACGCCCAACCCGTAGCCGAAGCCCAGTTGGGCGGCGCCCGCGCCGGCAGCGACCCCGATCGCCGTGGCGATCGACACTCCCCAGCCCTGTCTGGCCATGCCGGGCAGCGTAACGTCCCGTCGTCGGCGCGGCGAGTCGCACGACCCGCCGGTATGAACGGCCCGGCGCAACAGGTTGGGCGACGGGCGGTACGGTCGCCGGTGATGAGGCGGTGGGCGGTATGACGGACACGAACACGGGCCGACAGGATGCCGTCGGTGGTCAGGACGGCGGCGGCGCCGGCCGGGCCAGCGTGCTGCTGGGCGGTGGGCTGGCCGCTGTGCTGCTCGCCGCGGTCGGCGCGACGGGCGGTTGGCTGCTGGCCGGCGAGGACGGCGCATCCTCGGGGGATCCGTTGGCGGTCGCGACGACCGGTTCGCCGACCAGCCGGGCCACCGCTTCACGGCCGAGCACCGGCCGGGCCACACCGTCGACCGTCCGGACCTCCGCCACCGCGACCAAGGGTGCGGGTCTGACCGTGCCACCGGTGATCGGCACCGACTTCGTGCAGGCCCGGGACGCGTTGCGCAAGCAGCGGCTGGGCTGGCGGTTGGTCTTCGGAGGCGGCACCGGCCGTACGGTCGAGAGCACCTCACCCGCCGTGGGCACCCCGGTCACCCGGGGTACGACTGTGCAACTTCAGGTGTCCGGGCCGGCGCCAGCGGCCGAGGTGCCGGACGTGATCGGGGACAACTGCGACAAGGCCGTCAACGAGTTGATCGACGAGGGCCTCTACCCGCGTTACGTCAGTGGACGCAGCGGAAAGGTCACCCGGCAGGAGCCGGCCGAGGATGGCCCTGCCCGCTGGAACGACGAGGTCAGCATCTGGTGTGGGGCGGACGCCCCCGAACAGCCGACCACGAAACCCACGCCCTGACCTCGGTGGGAGCTGATTCTCGGCGGCGGCTTGCGCGGCCCCGCCGCGGATCGGTGGGCCGCGACCGGCGCGACTCGACACGCTGATCCCCACCGAGGGCGCTACGGCCGGCTAGGTTGACGGTCCGAGGGCCATGACGCCCGTCCGGTCCGGGAAGGGACGAGCGATGAGCGACGACCGCCAGGAGCCTCCCGCCGGCGAGCACGACGACGACCGGACCCGCCCTCTGCCACCGGCCGACCGGCCGGAACCACCGCAACCGGCTCGACCTGCCCCCGCGCCGGATGAGACCGCACCGGTCACTCGGCCTGCGGCTCCGGATGAGACCACGCCGATCGACCGCACCGAGCCGGCTGGTCCCGCCCTGTCGCCGGACCAGACCATGCCGATCGACCGTTCCGCCGGTACGCCGTCGGGCGCCCCGAGCGACCAGACGAGGCGGATTGCCGCCGAGCCGCCGAGCCCGCCGCCGACCCCGCCGTCGTGGTCTGGACGGGCCGAGGTGCGGCCGCCCCGGTCGGCGGAACCCGCCGGGGAGTGGTACGTGGAGGAACAGGGCGGCCGGCGATGGTGGCTGCCGATCCTCTGGGGTGTCCTCGCGTTGCTGCTCGTCGCCCTGCTCGGGGGCGCCCTCTGGCTGGTGCTCTCCAGCCGGGAGAGCGATCGGGACGACCCGGGGTCCACCCCGTCGCTCCCGTCCGCCAGCGCGACCAGCGCCGCGCCGACCAGCGCGTCCCCGACCTCGGCGGCGCCGACCAGCGAGACGCCGAGCAGTTCGGCGACCACCACGGCACCGGAGGAGGTGCCGGTGCCGCCACTCACCGGCCTGCCGCAGGCCACCGCCGAGGGGTTGCTGGACCGGCTCGGCCTGGCCCACCGGGTGGTGTACCGGCCGTCGGAACTGCCGCCGGGGACCGTGGTGGGCACCGAGCCGGAGGCGGGCACGTCGGTGTCGACCGACGACGAGGTGTTGTTGGTGATCTCCCAGGCCCGACCCTCGACCGGGGCGAGCCCGACCACGGCGCGCCCCACGGTGACGAACACGCCGTGACCGGTGGTCACCACATCCGACGGCGGGTGCCGACCAGGCCGAGGCCGGCCAGCGAGATGGTGAGGCCGAAGATTCCGGACCAGAACAGGGAGCGGCGGACGTCCGTCGCGGTGTGTCCGGCCGGGGCTGCTTCGGTGAGTTCCTGACGCCCGTCGGACTGGCCGCCGGCACCGTGGCCGGCCGCCGGGGTGGTCGGGTCGGCAACTCCGGCGTGACTGCTCCGAGCGTCGGCGCCGATCCAGCCGGGGTCGTCGCGCACCGATGGATCTGCGTCGTACGGAGGGTCGACGTCGACCACGGTGATCTCCGGTGCGGGCACCGGCGCGGTCAGCCGGGTGGACGACATCGCTGGGTCGCGGACGAGGACCAGCAGTGTGGCCATCGCCCCGAGGAGGGCGAGTAGTCCGAATGCGTAGGCGATACGGGAGCGGTGGTGCCGCCGCAGGGCGGGCTGATTGACCATGACCATCCCAGGGTCAGGGTCCTGGACGTACGGGTGGAACGGTGCCGGGGTGGGCGTACCGATTCTATGGCGACGGCACGCCCACCGGCGGCGGATCGGGTCGGTCAGCCCACCCGGAGTGGGGTACGGGCGACCGGCCGCCGGGCCCGCACGGTGTGCGGACGGGGCTCGGGGGCGGCCTGCAGCTGCTCCAGCCCGGCCCGCTGGACGAAGATCGAGCGTCGGTTGACCGCGTCGCCCGCGGCGTTCAACTCGTAGCCGTCGAGCCAGAGCCAGCCGTCATAGGTGGGCCAGTCGAGCACCCGGATCACCCGGAACTTGATAGGCCTGAGGAACTGGACACTCGCCGCGCGAGTCACGTGCAGTACGTCACCGGTGCGGGGAAGCACATGGGCTCCTGGGGAGGATCGGCCGGCCGTGGTGCCGGCGGTGCCTGAACGGGGGACGTCTCGGCCGGCGACGGGGTCGTGCCTCGTGAACCGGTGGTGCGGATGGTGGTGGTCGGGCCGTACTCCGCTGGTGACGTGCCGCCACCCGACCACCACCCGACTGCTTCCGGGAACCGCGCCCGCCGCCGCAGCTTGCCGGCTTGCAGCGGCGGGGTCATCACCCCGGAGCAGGTCTGGGTATCGTCGGCCGGGTCCGCGTCGTGTCCGGCTTCCCCGGCTCGGTGGGGTAACCACTCCGAGGGACCGGACGGAGACGCTGAGTGATCCGTGCCATACGGACAGACTGCATCAGGGACGTGCTTCATGCAAGTTGCACGTCGACTTTTGCCGATACGTGAGCGTGTCGCGCGAAAGGCCTATTGAAGCCATCCGCGTCCGGACGGCACACTGAGGGCCGGTATCGCCCGTCGCGGCCGGCCGAGGACCGGCACCACCCCCTTCGTCGCGAACGCTCGCCGGTCGACGGTCGCGCCCCCGGCGGGTGTCACCCAGTGGCGCGTGACCGGAGGTAGCCCGAGTGGGGTCGAGCAGCCAGCGGCGGAGACCAGTGGCGCACGGGTTGCGCCATGAGTGAGAGGCGCAGTCCCACCATCAGACGGCGACGGCTCGGTGCCGAGCTACGCCGCCAGCGGGAGTCCGCCGGAATCACCATCGAGGTGGTCGCCGAGCAGTTGGAGTGCTCCGCCTCGAAGGTCTCCCGGATCGAGACCGGCCACACCACAGCCACCCCTCGCGACGTGCGGGACATGCTGCGGATCTACGGCGTGGTCGGCGCCGAGAGCGACGAGCTCGTGCAGATCGCCCGGGAGGCGCGCCAGAAGGGCTGGTGGCACCCGTACAGCACGGTGCTCGTCGGCGCGTACGTCGGGCTGGAGGCGGCGGCGAGTTCGATCCGGGCATACGAGCAGCAGGTCGTGCCGGGTCTGCTGGAGACCGAGGAGTACGCCAGCGCCATGATCCGCGCCGCTCGGCCGGACTTCACCCCCGACCAGGTGCACCAGAGAGTGCGTGTCCGTCTGGGCCGTCAGTCGTTATTGACCCAGGACGATCCGGTCGATCTGTGGGTGGTGCTCGATGAGGCGGTGGTAAGTCGGCCGGTGGGCGGGGACGAGGTGATGCGCGGCCAGCTCAAGCGGTTGGTCGAGGTGGCCGAGTTGCCGAACGTGACGCTGCAGATCCTGCCGTTCGAGGTTGGTGCGCATGCCGGCATGGACGGCACTTTCACGATCCTCAGCTTCCCTGAGCCCGGTGATCCGGATGTTGTGTACGCGGAGAACGCCACGGGTGGGCTTTTCCTCGAGAAGAGCGACGAACTACAGAAGTACAGCTTCATCTTCGATCACATCCGCGCTGCGGCCATACGTCCGGAGGAGTCCGTCGCACACATCGCAAAACTGGCAGAGGAGCCGTTGTGGAAATGGCGACCAAGGGGTTCCCCGTGAACCTGGCGCAGGCAGCATGGTTCAAGAGCTCGAAGAGCGGGCCGAACTGTGACAACTGCGTGGAGGTGGCATACGTGACGGGGGCGGTCGGAGTGCGGGACTCGAAGGACAAGGCGGGCCCAGCCCTGGTCTTCGCGCCGGGTGACTGGCACGCCTTCGTCGCCGGCACCCGGGGCGGTGCGTTCGGCGTGGCCTGACCGAGTGGTCAACGAAGTCCCCGTCCGGTCCTCCGGACGGGGACTTTGCCACGGCCGGGGAAAAGCCCTGGTGGGAGGCCGGTTCGTGACGGTGGTGGGTGAGGTTCCGTGGGCGATCCCGTCGCCACAACGCGCCCGTCTCGTTGAACCGGTCGGTACGGCGATGGCCAACGGTCTGCCGCACCGACCCGCAACCGAGCGAGTAGGCGAGACGGATGACGACGATCGGTTCAGACAATCTCACCAACGGTCCGGCCAAGCCGGAACGATTCGGTGGCAAGTACCGCGGCGCCCGTCGGGACACCGTTCTGACCGAGGTGGTTTCGACGGACCAGGAGTTGAGCGGGCGGGAGGGCTCCTCCGAGTCGACGGACCCGCCGCTCTCGCTGCCCTCGCTGGACCCGAATCCGCTGATCGAGCCGTCGTTTCCGCCGACTGGCTGGCCGATGGAGTCCACCGAGTCCCTTGCCGACCATCCGTTGCTGCGTGGCCTCCTGATGGAGTTGCCGCCGAAGGGCAGTGCGCCGCCGCAGGAGTGGCTGGACCGTTGGTTCGAAGCGACCAGGGCAATCCTGGAGCTGCTATACGTGCAGGGGGTTGGTCGCCCGCGTTGACCGTGGCACGTCGGGCTGGGCCCGCTCGGCGAGACGGCTGTGGCGTAGCGCGTGCCGGACCGCGATGGCGGCCACCGCGAGCGCGCCCACGGTGATCGCCGGCCCGGTGACACTCGGATCGGCGCCGAGGTCGGTGCCGGTCGCCGCGATCACCGCAGGCACCGTGGCCAGGGCGGTCACCTGCAGTGGCAGCCCGAGCAGCGGGTGGGCCGCGGCGGCGCGCAGCCCGTGCGGCGCAGGTGTCGCGGGCGCGCTGGCGAAGGCGCCCGCGCCGGCCCACAGCCGGCGGACCCGGCGTACCGAGCAGACCGCGGCCACGAGCGCCGGCCCGGCCGCCAGGCCGAGCCCGGCGGCGGCCCGGTCGACCGGCGTGGTGCCGGCGCTGAGCAGACCGCCGCCGAGCACGGCCGCGGTGAGCGCCACCCCGGTCAGGGTCAACACCAGCAACCATCCGGTACGCCGGCGCAGCACGCGGGTGTTGTGCAGCCGAGGGAGGCCGTCGGCAACAACGCCGGCGGCCAACCAGAGGGCGGCGACCGGAAGCAGGATGGTGAGCTGACTCTCCATGTTCGAGAGTCTTTCCCGGATCGACGCGAGGCGAATCCGGGCCGGTCCCCCGTTCGTCCCGGACGTCGTGCCCGTAGGGGGCATCCTCCTGGAGTTATGGACGTTTCGACATGTCCAACTGCCTGTGCCCTGATCTACCCTCAGCTGGATCGGCAATGGTCGATTGATTCAGGGGACCGGCGGTCGCGTTCCGCCGCCGGTCGGAGGGAGGTAGGAAATGGGTCTTCCACGAAGGTCCGTGCTGGTCGGGGTGGCCGCAGCGACCATGCTGGCCGTCGGCGCCCCAGCGCTGGCAGCCGAACCCACCGGAGCGGTCCGGGCCGCGGGCGGTCCCACCGCCGTGCCGGACAGCTACATCGTCGTACTCAAGGACAGCGCGGTGGCCCGGGACCGGGTCGGTGACACCGCGAAGCGGCTCTCCGGCCGCCACGGTGGCACGGTGGCCCGCACCTACGGCGCGGCGCTGCGCGGCTTCGAGGTCAAGGTCAGCGCGAGCGCGGCGGCGCGGATCGCGGCCGACCCGGCGGTGGCGTACGTCGAGCAGAACCACACCGTGTCGATCTCCGGAACGCAGGCCAACCCGCCCTCCTGGGGCCTGGACCGGATCGATCAGCGCAACCTGCCGCTGGACAGCTCCTACACCTACCCGAACACGGCGAGCAACGTGCACGCCTACATCATCGACACCGGCATCAAGTTCTCCCACAACGACTTCGGTGGCCGGGCGACCTCCGGCTACGACGCGGTGGACGGCGGCTCGGCCGACGACTGCAACGGGCACGGCACGCACGTCGCCGGCACCGTCGGCGGTTCCTCGTACGGGGTGGCCAAGGCCGTCCAGCTCGTCGGCGTACGGGTGCTGAACTGCTCCGGCAGCGGCACCAACGCCGGCGTGATCGGCGGTGTCGACTGGGTCACCGCGAACGCGATCAAGCCGGCCGTGGCCAACATGAGCCTCGGCGGCGGCGCGAACACCTCACTGGACAACGCCGTCCGCAACTCGATCGCCTCGGGTGTGACGTACGGCCTGGCGGCCGGCAACGACAGCGGCGCGAACGCCTGCAACACCTCGCCGGCGCGCACCACGGAAGCCATCACGGTCGGCTCGACGACCAACACGGACGCCCGGTCGTCGTTCTCCAACATCGGCACCTGCCTGGACATCTTCGCGCCCGGCTCGTCGATCACCTCGGCCTGGTACACGAGCAATACCGCCACCAACACGATCAGCGGCACCTCGATGGCCACGCCCCACGTGGTCGGAGCGGCGGCCCTGGTGGCCAGCGCCAACCCGGGCTGGACCCCGGCGCAGGTCCGCAACCAACTGGTGGCCAACGCGACCCCCAACGTGGTCTCCAACCCCGGCTCGGGTTCGCCGAACCTGTTGCTCAACGTGGGCACCGGCACCACCCCGCCGCCGCCCACCGGCTGCACCGGCACCAACGGCTCCGACGTGTCGATCCCGGACGCCGGCGCCGCGGTCACCAGCTCGATCACCATCTCCGGCTGTGGACGCAACGCCTCGTCGACCTCCACCGTCGCGGTGAACATCGTGCACACCTACCGCGGTGACCTGGTCATCGACCTGCTCGCGCCGGACGGCAGCGCGTACCGGTTGAAGAACAGCAGCACCTCGGACAGCGCCGACAACGTGAACGCCACGTACACGGTCAACGTGTCCGGTGAGGCCGCCGACGGCATCTGGCGGCTCCAGGTGCGGGACACCTACTCGGCCGACACCGGCTACATCAACACCTGGACCCTGACCGTCTGACCGGTCTCCCACGGCCGAGGCCCCACCGGAAGACCGGTGGGGCCTCGTGCCGTACGGGATCGGGTCAGACCGAGAAGGTGGCCGGCATTTCGGTGGCCGGCGCCGGCGGGCGGGCCTTCCACAGGCCGGTCTTCTGGGCGGCGAGCCGGCTCAGGTAGGCCGGGTTGAGGATGACGTAGCGGCGCCAGAGCCTCTTCGGCTCCAGACCCAGACGCCAGAACCACTCCAGGCCGGCGCGCTGCATCCATGACGGGGGCTGGCGGAGCAGCCCGGCGTGGTAGTCGAAGGCCGCGCCGACCGCCATCAGCGGCATGTCGAGCAGCGGTCGCATGGCGTACGCGAAGACTTCCTGGCGCGGGCAGCCGAGCCCCACCAGGACCAGCCGGGCGCCGCTGGAACGGATCCGGTCGGCGATCTCGGCATCCTCACCGGGCTGGGCGGCACGGAACTTCGACGGCTCCACCCCGGCGATCTTCAGCGCCGGGAACATCCGCTCCAGGGCCGGGATCAACCTGGCGAGGGTCTCCTCGGTCGAGCCGTACAGGTAGACCGGAAGGCCTTCGTCGGCGAAGCGCGACAGCACGTGCAGTGTCAGCGTCGGCCCGTAGACCCGGTCGGTGAGCCCAGCGTGGTGCAGCAGGTTGAGCGCCCAGCGCACCGGCTGCCCGTCCGGAGTGACCACGTCAAAGGAGTTGAGCCGCGCGTTGTGCGCCGGGTCCAGCACTCCGGTCATCACGCCGTGCACGGCCAGCGCGGTCAGCGCGAGCGGGCGCCGCTCGTGCGCCGCGGTCACCACCGCATCGGTCGCCGTGGCGTAGTCGGTGGCGTCGACCAGGACACCGAGGACGTTGCGCTTGGTCCGTGGCGTGGTCATGACTGGGGCACCCATTTGCCTACGTTGGCCTCGTAGATCTCGCGCAGGATCATCGGCACGTCGTATGTGATCTTCCAGTCCGGGTACTGCTCCTCAAACCGGGCCATGCTGCTGACGTACCACTGGTGGTCGCCGGTGCGGTTCTGCTCGACGTAGTTGATCCGTGCCTCGCGGCCGGTGATCTCCTCGGCGATCCGAAACGCCTCGATGTGGGAGGTGTTGGAGTGCCGGCCGCCGCCGAGGTTGTAGACCTCGGCGGAGCGCGGAGCCCGGAAGAACGCCTCGAACGCGGTCAGCACGTCACGCGAGTGGATCGCGTCGCGGACCATCTTGCCCTTGTAGCCGTACAGGTTGTATGTGCGGCCCTCCATGACGCAGCGCATCAGGTAGGCCAGGAATCCATGCAGCTCGGCCGCGGAGTGGGCCGGGCCGGTCAGCGTGCCGCCCCGGAAGCAGGCGGTCTTCATGTCGAAGTAGCGCCCGTACTCCTGGACCATCACGTCCGCGGCGACCTTGGAGGCGCCGAAGACCGAGTGCAGCGAGTGGTCGATCGACATCTCTTCGGTGATGCCCTGGTGCCAGCGGTGGTCCTCGGGCAGCTCGTACCGCGTCTCCAGCTCGACCAGCGGCAGGCTGTTGGGCCGGTCGCCATAGACCTTGTTGGTCGAGCAGTGGATGAACGGCGCATCGATCGCGTGCTGGCGGGTGTTCTCCAGGATGTTGAGCGTGCCGCCGGCGTTCACGTCGAAGTCCGTGTACGGCTCCTTGGCGGCCCAGTCGTGGCTCGGCTGCGCGGCGCTGTGAATCACCACGGCGATGTCCGAGCCGTACTTCTTGAAGACCTGCTCCAGGCCGTCCCGGTCCCGGATGTCCACCGCGTAATGGGTGTACGAGTTGCCCAGGTCCCGGCCGAGCCGCTCCAGGCTCCACGAGGTGGAGCCGTCCTCGCCGAAGAAATACCGGCGCATGTCGTTGTCGATGCCGACGACGTCCAGGCCGAGGCCGGCGAAGTGCCGGACCGCCTCGGAGCCGATCAGGCCACCCGACCCTGTCACCAACGCGACACTCACACGCCACTCCTGGTCCATCGGAGGCAGAATCCAACGCAGCATAGCGTGACGTCCGGCACGTCCCGATATGACGGAAGGGCCCCGCATCAAGCGGAGCCCTCGTCGGTGGTGGGGATGGGGGGAGTTGAACCCCCACGCCCTTTCGGGCACACGGACCTGAACCGTGCGCGTCTGCCATTCCGCCACATCCCCGTGGCACGACCCGGAACACTGTAGCCGCCCCGGTCCCCCTGTCTCCAGCGGGCCTCGGGAATACTACGCTGTCCCTGGCGCTCGCCACGAGCGGTTACCGTTCGTGGCGGACGAAAGATTAGCACGACAGTCCCGGCCCTTCCGAGCGGGTCGAGAGCAGCCGGCCGAGCGGCGTGTGAGCTGCGCGCGCGCCGGCCGGATACCATCATGTCCTCGGGACCCGAGGAGGAGCCGGTGAGCGTGCTGCAACGCTTCGAGAAGCGTCTGGAAGGCCTGGTCGAAGGGGCCTTTGCCAAGGTCTTCAAAGGGGTGGTCCACCCCGTGGAGATCCTCAACGCCATGCAGCGGGAGGCCGAGGCGCACAAGGCGATCCTGGCCGGTGGGCGCACGTTGGTGCCCAACCGCTACGTGATCGATCTCTCGCCGTTCGACCACAGTCGGCTGGCGCCGTACGCCGCTGCGCTGGCCCAGGAGTTGGCCCAGTCGCAGGCGGAGTTCATCGGCGAGCAGGCCTGGACTGTCTACGGCGACGTGATCGTCGAGATCGAGCGAGGCGAGGGCCTGGACACGGGCATGTTCCGTGTCACGGCCGAGGTCTACACCGGCGGCGAGGTCGCCCCGGTGTCGGCACCCGGCTACGACGCCGGCCCGCCCGCCTACCCCGCGTACGACCAGGGCGGTGGCTACGGCCCCCCGCCTGGGCACGGTGGCGGTCGCAACGTGCGGCTGGTCTCCGGCGACGGTCGCACCTACCCCCTCCAGATGGGGTCGACGGTGATCGGTCGCGGCGACCAGGCCAACCTGCGCCTGCCCGACGTCGGCATCTCCCGGCGACACGCCCGGCTGGATTTCGACGGGGGCCAGGTCGTGCTGACCGATCTGGGGTCGACCAACGGCACCATGGTCAACGGGCAGCGGGTCTCCGCCGTCGCTCTGAACCCCGGTGACATGGTCCAGCTCGGCACCACGACGCTGACCTTCCGCGTGGACGGCTGACCCGCCTTGCCGGAACTGGTCATCACGGTTGCCCGGTTCGGGTTCCTGATCCTGCTGTGGATCTTCGTGTTCACGGTGGTCGGCGTGATCCGGCGGGATCTCTTCGCGGGCGCCCGGTCCGGTCGTCTGGTCGCCGCACCACGCGCGGTGGGAGCCTCGACCGGGCAGGGGGCGAAGCCGGCGAAGGTGAAACGGGGCAGGGCGGCGCACCAGATGGTGGTGACGGCCGGGCAACTGGCCGGCACCAGGATCACTCTGGGTGAAGCGCAGATCACCATTGGTCGGGCCGAGGACTCCACCCTGGTCATCACCGACGACTACGCCTCCGCGCGACACGCCCGGCTCGTGCCACGTGACGGGCAGTGGTACGTCGAGGACCTTGGCTCGACTAACGGCACGTACCTCGATCGCGCTAAGGTCACCGGACCAACCCCCGTCCCCCTCGGCGTGCCGATCCGGATCGGCCGCACTTCCCTCGAATTACGGCCATGACTCTGACCCTGCGCTATGCGGCCCACAGCGACCGCGGTCTGATCCGAGACGGCAATCAAGACTCCGTCTACGCCGGGCCGCGGCTACTCGCCGTTGCCGACGGCATGGGCGGTATGGCCGCCGGTGACGTCGCCAGCAACATCGTCATCGGTGCCATGGCGCCGCTCGACGAGGACGTCCCGGGGGACGCCCTCGTCGATGCGTTGCGTTCGGCCGTCGGCACCGCCAACCAACAACTCCGCGACACGGTGGACGCCAACCCGCAGTTGGAGGGGATGGGCACCACACTGACGGCGACCCTCTTCACCGGCAGCAAGCTGGGAATGGTCCACATCGGTGACTCGCGGGCCTACCTGCTGCGTAACGGCGAGTTCGCGCAGATCACCAAGGACGACACCTACGTCCAGATGCTCGTCGACGAAGGCCGGATCAGCGCAGAGGAGGCGAGCAGCCACCCGCAGCGGTCGTTGCTCACCCGAGCGCTGGACGGCCGGGACATCGACCCGGAGTACTCGGTGCGCCAGGTTCTGCCCGGCGACCGGTACCTGATCTGCTCCGACGGCCTCTCGGGTGTGGTCAGCGCCGAAACCATCGGCGAGACCCTGCGGGAATACGTCGACCCGCAGAAGTGCGTCGAGCGGCTGGTGCAGCTCGCGCTGCGCGGCGGCGGTCCGGACAACATCACGGTGATCATCGCCGACGCGACGGATCAGGACATCGTGGAGGCGACCCCCATCGTCGGCGGCGCCGCCGCCCGCGACCGGGGCATGGCGACCTCCGCGGACGACTCGACCCCGGCCGCACGGGCATCGGCGCTCTCCGCGCCGCGCCCGCCCGCGCCGGAGGAGCCGGCAGCATCGGACGACGAATCGGACCGGCCGAAGCGCCGCCCGGTGCGGACCGCAGCCATGGCCCTGGCCCTGCTGATCATCGTGGGCGGAGCAGCCTTCGGCGGCTGGACGTACACCCAGCGGCAGTACTACGTGGGAGCCACCGACGAGGGCCAGGTCGCCGTCTTCCGTGGCGTCCAGGGTCAGATCGCCGGGATGGACCTCTCCGCCGTGCACCGGCGCAGCGGCACCCGACTGGACGACCTCACGGTCGCCGCGCAGGACACCGTCAAGGTCGGCATCCGGGCCAAGAACGAGCCGGACGCCGAGCGTCAGCTCGCCGAGCTGACCAGCGACACCCCGAGCAACCCCAACCTGAAGCCGCTCTGTCCCCTCGACCCGACCGGCACGGTGGGCGGCACTCCGACGCCCCCGTCGACTGGCACGACGCCGACCCCGAACGGCAGCCCGAGCGCCGATGCGTCGGTGACCCCCAACGGGGTTGCCAGCGCAAGCCCGACCGTCGGTGCCACCGACGCCGTCGGTGCGACCGGCCCGACCACCACACCCGACGTCACGCCCTCCGATTCGGCCACACCGGCGCTCGACCCGGCCGGTTGCCGGTCTCCTGAGTGAGCGTCGGCTGAGATCCAGAGGACTCCACCCGTGACCGTAGCGGCCACACCGGCACCCTCGCCCGCCACCGCGGGCGAGCAGTCCGGCGTACGCCTGGCGCGGTCGCGCCGCAACGCCGAGCTGTCCCTGCTGCTGCTCGCGATGGTGCTGGTGGCCGCGTACGGGGCGACCGTCGAAGCGAACCTGCTGGACACGGTCACCCCGGATTTCTGGATGCCCGCAGCCGCGCTCGGTGCGGTCTTCCTCGGGTTGCACCTGGTCATCCGGTTCCTCGCCCCGTTCGCCGACCCGGCCCTGCTGCCGGCGGTGGCCCTGCTCAACGGGCTCGGGGTGGGCTTCCTGCGTCGGATCGACCTCGGCGACGCCCCGGTGCCCGAGCGCGAGAGCCTGGCCATCTTCGCCGGGATCGGGGGGCGGCAGCTCGCGTGGACGCTCGCCTCGGTGATCCTCGCAGCCGGGCTGCTCGCCCTGATGCGCGACCACCGGTCGATCTCCCGGTACGCGTACACCCTGGGGTTGGCCGGCATCGTGCTGGTGATGCTCCCGGCGGTGCTGCCGTCGAGCATCTCCGAGATCAACGGTGCGAAGCTGTGGGTCCGGGTGGGCGGTTTCTCCATCCAGCCGGGTGAGTTCGCCAAGCTGGCGCTGCTGGTGTTCTTCGCCTACTACCTGGTCCGCAAGCGCGAGGTGCTCTCGCTGGCCAGTCGACGCTTCCTCGGCATCGACTTCCCCCGTGGCCGGGACCTCGGCCCGGTGGTCGGCGTCTGGTTGGTCAGCCTCCTCGTCCTGATCTTCGAGAAGGACCTGGGCACCTCGCTGCTCTACTTCGGCATGTTCGTGGTGACGCTCTACATCGCCACCGAACGGGTCAGCTGGCTGCTGATCGGCCTGGTCCTCTTCTTCGGCGGCGCCTATCTCGCCTACGTCCTCGGTTCGACGGTCGGCGGGCCGTTCGCCAACTTCTACGTGCGTGCCGAGATCTGGCTGGACCCGTTCGCCGACCCGACCGACAAGGGCTACCAACTCGTCCAGGGGCTGCTCGCCCTTGGCACGGGCGGGCTCTTCGGTGCGGGGCCGGGCGGCGGCCAGCCGGAGATCCTGCCCGAGGTGCAGAACGACTTCATCTTCGCCGGCCTCGGTGAGGAGCTCGGCCTCTTCGGCCTCTCCGCGCTGCTGGTCGTCTACCTGCTGATCGTGGAGCGAGGGTTGCGTGCCGCGCTCGCGGTCCGGGACTCGTTCGGCAAGCTGCTCGCCGGCGGTCTGGCGTTCACCCTCGGCCTCCAGGTCTTCGTGATCGTCGGTGGGATCAGCAAGCTCATCCCGCTGACCGGTCAGACCACCCCGTTCCTGTCCGCCGGTGGCTCGTCGTTGATGGCCAACTGGTTGCTCATCGCGGTGCTGCTGCGGGTCTCCGACGGAGCCCGCCGGCCGGTGGGCGGGAGCACCAGCAAGGCTGCCCGACCCACCGGTGGCCGGCCCGAGCAGCTGCACGGTGCTCCCACGGAGGTGATCAAGCCGTGAACGCACCACTGCGCCGCGTCGGCGTTGTCGTCATGGTCCTGTTCGGCCTGCTCTTCGCGAACCTCAACTGGGTTCAGTTCCAGAAGGCCGACGAATACCGCACCAGCGACTACAACGGTCGGGTCCAGGTCGCCGACTACAAGAGCAAGCGCGGCAACATCGAGGCTGGTGGCACCGCGCTGGCCACCAGCAAGGAGACCACCGGCAAGCTGAAGTTCCAGCGCACCTACCCGGGCGGCGCGAAGTACGCACACGTGCTCGGCTACAAGCCGGTCAACCTCGCCGAGACCGGCATCGAGCGCGTGGAGAACGACTTCCTGGCCGGCACCAGCGACAATTTGATCGGCGACCGGTTCAAGGACATGTTCACCGGCGACGACACCGGTGGCGGCAACGTGCTGCTCACGCTCTCCAAGCGGGCTCAGGACACGGCGTACGACCAACTGCGCAACAACCAGGTGGGGGCGAAGAAGGGCGCGGTGATCGCCATCGACCCGCGTACCGGCGCCGTTCAGGCGCTGGTCTCCATGCCCAGCTTCGACCCGAACCCGCTGGCCAGCCACGACGGCAGCGAGGCAACTGCGGCGTTCAACAAGCTGGAAAAGGACCCGGACGGCCCGCTGAAGAACCGCGCGCTCTCCGAGACGCTGCCGCCGGGCTCCACCTTCAAGATCGTGGTCGCTGCGGCAGCGCTGGAGAACGGGATCAGCAAGACCACCCAGATCCCGGCCGGATCCACCTGGACCCCGCCCACCTCGGGCAGCCCGATCCGCAACGCCGCTGCGTCGATCTGCCCGGAGCCGAAGGTGACCCTGATGGAGGCGGTCACCGAGTCGTGCAACACCGGTTTCGCCCAGCTCGGTGTGCGGCTCGGTGCCGAGACCCTCAAGGAGAAGGCCCGGCAGTTCGGCTTCGAGCAGGAGGACCTCACCGTCGGTCAGCTCGGCGAGGGGGGCCTGCGCACGGAGGCCAGCCGGACCGGGGACATGCAGAACCCCGACGGCAGCACCGACCCGGCCGCGCTGGCCCAGTCCTCGATCGGCCAGAACAACGTCCGGATGACCCCGCTCGAAGGCGCCATGATCGCCGGTGCGGTCGCCAACAACGGCAGCCAGATGCGGCCGTACCTGGTGCGGCAGTTGCTCGCTCCGGACCGGACCACCAGCTACTACACCGCCAGCGCCCGTGAGCTGCGCCAGCCGGTCGACGCGCAGGTCGCTACCGACCTGCGCGAGATGATGGTCAGCGTGGTCGAGAACGGCACCGGGCGGAAGGCCGCGATCAACGGCTACACGGTCGGTGGCAAGACCGGCACCGCGCAGTCCGCTCCGGACCGGCCCGACCACGGTTGGTTCATCGGCTTCGCGCTGGACAAGAACGGCACTCCGGTCTCCGCGGTCTGCGTGATGTTGGAGCAGGCCGGCTCCGGCGGCAGCGCCGAGGCGGCCCGGATCGCCGGGCAGGTCATGAAGGCCGCCATCGCCGACCCCGGGGGTCGCTGATGCTGAGCCCCGGCGTTCAGCTCGGCAACCGCTACCGTCTCGACGAGCGGATCGCCAGCGGCGGCATGGGCGACGTCTGGCGCGGCACCGACCAGGTGCTCGGCCGGACGGTCGCGGTCAAGAGCCTGCTGCCCGCGCTGCTCGACGACCCGGACTTCGCCGAGCGGTTCCGCGGTGAGGCTCGCACCATGGCCACCATCAACCATCCGGGCGTGGTCGACGTCTACGACTTCGGCAACGACCAGCAGATCGCGTTCCTGGTCATGGAGTACGTCGAGGGCGACGCCCTGTCGTCCACGCTGAGCCGGGTCGGCCGGCTCACCCCGGCCCGGACGATGGCCCTCGTCGCCCAGGCCGCGGACGCGTTGCACGCGGCGCACGAGAAGGGCATCGTGCACCGCGACGTGAAGCCGGGCAACCTGCTGGTCCGGCCGAACGGCACGCTGGTGCTGACCGACTTCGGCATCGCCCGCTCCGACATGGTCGGCCAGCTCACCGCCGCCGGTTCGGTGCTCGGCACCGCCTCGTACATCTCGCCTGAGCAGGCCACCGGCGGCGTGGCGACCCCGGCATCCGATGTGTACGCGCTCGGCGTTGTCGCCTACCAGTGCCTGGCCGGTCGGCGCCCGTTCGAGGGTGACAACCCGCTCGACATCGCGATGCAGCACGTGCGGGAGAAGCCCCGGCCGTTGCCCGCCGACATCCCGCCGCAGGTGCGCCAGGTGGTGGAACGGGCGCTGGCCAAGGACCCGGCCGCCCGGTGGCCGAGCGCCGCCGCACTCGCCGGGGTCGCCCGCCAGCTCAAGGTCACGCTCTCCCAGCAGGCCAGAGCCGGTGGCAACTCCGGGCCCGTCTCCGTGGCGCCGGCATCGCCCGCCGCGCCCGGCCGGGCCCAGGTGCCGCAGGCACACCAGATGCGCCCACCAGGCGCCCGCCCACCGGCCGCCGGGCCGAGGTCGACAGCGGTCGCGCCAGCCCAGCAGCAGCCGCGCCCCACCGCCGTCGCGCCGGCAGTCCAGCCCGCCCGGCCGCCGATGGCACCGAACGGGTATCCGCGCGGCGCCGCCTCGGTGCCGTCGGCACCGCCCCGCCAGGAACACTCACCGGCGTACGTCCGGCAGGCCGGCCCGTCGGTGCCGTCGCCCGGTCCCCGCCGGTCCCGGCCCGGGATGGTCCTTCTGGCCATCCTGCTGGCCGTGCTGGTCCTACTCTGCTCCGGCGTGATTTCCTACAACCTGCGGAAGCAGTCGCAGGCCGGTGAACACGCCGGGATGACTCCACGTGCCGTTACGTCCGGCGCGCTACGACTCGACGGGCGCGACGATCCGACCCGAACGTCGTACCGTCGGGAGGTACGACTCCAGCCGGGCTACGGCGGGACGACGACGAGCGAAGGACGACAGACGCGATGACAGCGCAGGCCCGCCTGCTCGGTGGCAGGTACCAGGTCGGCGAGCTGCTCGGCTACGGCGGCATGGCCGAGGTGCACCGCGGTCGCGACCTCCGGCTCGGTCGGGACGTCGCGATCAAGATGCTCCGTACCGACCTGGCCCGGGACGCGACGTTCCAGATGCGATTCCGTCGGGAGGCGCAGAACGCCGCCTCGCTCAACCACCCGGCGATCGTGGCGGTCTACGACACCGGCGAGGAGACCGCGCCGACCGGCGAGACACTGCCGTTCATCGTGATGGAGTTCGTCAACGGGCGGACCTTGAAGGAGGTCCTCGGCGCCGAGGGGCGGTTGCAGCCGCGCCGGGCGTTGGAGATCTGCGCCGACATGTGTGCGGCCCTGGAGTTCAGCCACCGGCACGGCATCATCCACCGCGACATCAAGCCGGGCAACGTGATGCTCACCCAGACCGGCCAGGTCAAGGTGATGGACTTCGGCATCGCCCGCGCGCTCGCCAGCGGTGCGACCACCATGACGCAGACCAGCGCGGTGATCGGCACGGCGCAGTACCTGTCCCCGGAGCAGGCGCGCGGCGAGGCCGTCGACGCCCGCTCCGACGTGTACGCGGCCGGCTGTGTGCTCTTCGAGCTGGTCTGCGGGCACCCGCCGTTCGTCGGGGACAGCCCGGTCAGCGTCGCCTACCAGCACGTACGGGAGACGCCGCCGACGCCGAGCGACATCAACCCGGATGTCACCCCGGCGATCGACGCGATCGTCCTGAAGGCGCTGTCGAAGAACCCGCTCAACCGCTACCAGAGTGCTGGCGAGATGCGGGCCGACCTGCTCCGTGCCGCCGCCGGCCGGCCCGTGCTGGCCACCCCGGTCATGACCGAGGCGGAGACGGTGGCGATGGCGCCGGCCGCGGGCCGGGGCGGCTACCCGGCTCCCGCCGGTGGGCCCCAGACCGGGCAGATGGCACGAGTGGGCGATCCGCGCCAACGCAAGGCGTCCTCCTGGCTGATCGCGACGTTCAGCGCAGTCGGCGTGCTGGCGGTGATCGCCTTGGTCGCGGCCCTGCTCTGGAGCCAGCAGCAGGACAAGGCCAACAAGTCGGTGCCGGCCCTGGTCGGCAAGGACCAGGCCGCAGCGGTCGCCGCGATCAGCGGCGCCGACCTCCAACCGCGGGTGGGCGAGTCGGTCTTCACCAACGACTGCACGAAGAACACCGTTGCCAAGCAGGACCCCCCGCAGGGCACTCGGCTGAAGCAGGCCAGCACGGTGACCATCCAGCTCTGCGGTGGCAAGCCCGACGTGAAGATTCCACCGAATCTGATCAACGCGCAGTTCGACAACGTCAAGACCCAACTCGAGGGCCTGGGGTTGAAGGTCGACGAGAAGAATGTCGACAATCCCGCGCAGGAGGGCATCGTCCTCAAGCTGACCCCACCCTCGGGCACCACCGTCCCGCAGGACAGCAAGGTCACCGTCGAGGTCTCGAAGGGCAACGTCAACAAGGTGCCCAACGTGGTCAACTCCACCCGGGACGAGGCCGCCCAGGAACTTCGCGAGGCGGGCTACAAGGTCGAGTTCCGGGACGGCGACGAGGTGCCGGCCAGCCAGGCCGGCCGGGTGCAGAAGCAGAGCCCCAACGCCGGCACGTCGCTGGCGAAGGACAGGACCGTGACCATCGAGATCGGCATCCCGGAGAAGGTCGTCGACCCGACGCCTACCGTGACGCCGTCCGGTACGCCGTCTGCCACGCCGACCACTCCCGGCAACGGGGGCGGCATAGGTCTGCCGTTCCCGCCCCCGCCGACCCGGCTCCCCGAGGACTAGTCCGACGCCCTCGGGCTCGGTCATCGGTATGACGGACGTCGAAGCCTCCGGGCCGGTGAGCGGCCGGTTTCGTCGCCTCCGCCGGGTGGTCGTCCTGGGCATCGCCGTGCTGATCCTCATCAGCCTTCCGTGGCTGTGGACGACCTTTGCCGCGCGCGGCCACGTGCACGACGAAGCGGATGCGCCGTCCGCCGACGTGGTGATCGTCCTCGGCACCGCGGTGTCGGCCGATCGGCAGCGGCCAGGTGATCGGCTCGCCGGTCGCCTGGAGACCGCCGCCGCACTGGTGACCAGCGGACGGGCAACTGTCGTCCTCGTCTCGGGCGACGGCGGCGGCACATCAGGTGACGAGCCGGCCGTGATGACGTCGTACCTCACCGAGCGAGGTGTCGACCCGCGACGCGTCGTGGCCGACCCGTTCGGTCTGGACACCTACGACAGTTGCGCCCGGGCCCGCGAGGTGTACGGCGTCGAGCGGGCACTGATCGTGACCCAGTCCTACCACCTGTCCCGGGCGGTGACGCTGTGTCGCCATCTTGGCCTCGATGTCGACGGGGTGGTCGCCCGGTGCGACGGTTGCGGCCCTGCCCTGCTGGCCGAGAAGTCGGTCCGTGACTACTTCGCCAGTGGCAAGGCGGCGTGGGACGCGCTCCGGGGACGCGCTCCGGCCGTCCGCTCGCCCGCTGACCCGGCGGTCCAGAACGCGCTACGGAGCTGACCCGACCCGGGTGGCGAAGCCTCAGCTGGTGGCGAATGCGGCCAGTCGACGGGCGTCGACCTCGGCGGCGAGCGCGGGTGCCCGCTCCAGCGCCTCCGGGTGACCGCAACCGGCCAGCCAGTTGGCCAGCATCAGGTGGCCACCCTCGGTGAGCACCGACTCCGGGTGGAACTGAACGCCCTCGATGGGCAGCGTGCGGTGCCGCATCGCCATCACCACGCCGGAGCCGGTCCAGCCGGTCACCTCCAGCTCGTCGGGGAGCGTCTCGGGGAGCACAGCGAGTGAGTGGTACCGGGTGGCGGTGAACGGGTCGGGCAGGCCGGCGAGGACGCCCACCGAGTTATGCCGGACCTCGGAGGTCTTGCCGTGCAGCAGCTCGGGGGCGCGGGTCACGGTCGCCCCGAACGCCTCGCCGATCGCCTGGTGGCCGAGACAGACGCCGAAGATCGGCAGCTCGCCCGCGTACTCCCGGATGACGTCCAGGCAGATGCCGGCGCGGTCGGGACTGCCCGGCCCCGGTGAGAGCAGGATGCCGTCCGCGCCCACCCTGCCCACCTCCGCGACGTCGATCTCGTCGTTGCGGCGGACCTCGCAGTCCACGCCGAGCTGGCCGAGGTATTGCACGAGGTTGAAGACGAACGAGTCGTAGTTGTCGATCACCAAAACCCGCATGGTCACCTGCTCGGGGAGGACGGCACGGGGTTGTTCTGGTCGGTGTCGTACGGCAGCTCGTGCTCGTCACCGGCCGGCGTGTCACCGGTCACCGGGGCGTTGTCGCCCGACTCCGCGGGAACGCCGGACTCGACCTGCACGTCGTCGAAGGGCAGCAGGGGCTCAGCCCACGGGAAGGCGACATACCAGAGCAGGGCCACTGTGGCGGCCACCAGGAGCACCGAGCCGGTCAGCTTTCCGACCAGGCCGAAGGGCAGCTTGCGCCAGATGAACGCGTACATCGGATCAGCCTCCCAGCTCCGCCGGGCGACCCGCTGACTTGGGTTGGGTGCGGTCCAGTTCGGCGTGGATGATCAGGCGCTGGTAGTTGTCGAACTTCGGGTTGCACGTGGTCAGGGTGAGCATCCGCTTGGTCGGCTTCTTGTCCGGATCGCCGGGCACCGGTGCCACCACTTCCACCTGTGTCGGTCGGACGATCCGGGACTGCGACACCCGGTAGACGTACCAGTCGGTCTTGCTCTCGACGACGATCGCGTCGCCGTCGTCGAGCTCGTCCAGTCGCCAGAAGGTGGCCCGGTTGCGGTGGCCGGCGACGGAGAAGTTGCCCACCTGGCCGGGTAGCGCACTGGCCGGGTAGTGGCCCGGGGCGTAGCGGATGTCCTGTTGGGTGACGCCCTCGACGACGACCCAGTTCTTGTCGAGCTTGGGGATGTAGAGGCCCGCGAGCGGCTTGCCGCGTACCGGTGGCGACGGTTTGACGCTCGGGCCGACCGATGGAGCCACTGTCGGGTCGTCGGTCGGGCCCCACTCCTGCGCGAGTTGGCTGTTGAGGTCGTTCTGGTGGGCGTCGACGATGGCCGATTTGCCCCAGACCTCGTAGCCGGCGAAGAGCAGCACGACCAGCCCGAAGGTGATCAGGACCTCGCCGGTGACGCGGATGCCGGTGCGGATCCGGGAGCCGAGCGACGGCCGGGTCAGCTCGGAGTAGACGCTCTTGTAGCCCTCGCCGGTCTGGTGTGGCCGGAGTTGGATGACCCGTTCGCCGCGCCGGGGTCGAGGAGGCTCGGCGGGGTTGTCGCCGCCACCGATCTGATCGTCGGGGACCGAGGCGCGGGGCACGGCACCCATCAGCGCCGTCGAGTCCATGGCAGGCGGCCGGGCTGCGGGGGTGGCGGGCACGGTCGGAATCAACGCCGTGGCGCCCGGGTCGACGGCGCGATCCGGCGCGGCCGGCGGGACTCGACCCGGCCCGGCCGGAGGGACCCGACCCGGCGCGGCCGGCGGGACACGGCCCGGGCCGGCCGGGAAGAAGTTGTCCTGCCCGACTGCCGACACGCGGTCGGGGGCGGCCGGTGAGATCGGCGCGGCCGGCGAGCCGGTGGGGCGTGCGGGCCGGGCGGGGACCTGGGGTATGAACGCGGTCGGCGAGTCGGCAACCGGCGGGGTCGAGGGGCCGGACGGGGCAGGCCGGCCCGGCGTGCCCGAGGTCGGGTGGGTCGGCATCCCGCCGGCAGCGCCCGGGCTGGTCGGGGCCGCACCTGGCCGGTCGCCGGTCGCCGGTGGCGGGGTCGAGGCGGCTCCGGCCGGTCGCGTGGACGAGGCACTGGGCCAGGAAGGTCGGGTCGGGACGTTGCCGGGGGCAGCGGGTCGAACGGGGCCCTGGTTGGTCGGGGTCGGCGGTGGGCCGGCGGGCGCCGAAGGGGGCAGGCCGGCTGCACCGTGCGGGCTCGGCCTGTGCGCCGTGTTGCCCGGCCAGGGCGGAGGCGCTTCGACACCTGGGCGACCCGGGGCCGGGCCGGGTCGGCTGGCGCCCGGTCGTCCCGGATGGTCGACACGTCCGGGATTGTCGGTGCGGCCAGGCGGGGGCACAGCAGGCCGGTCGTCCCGAGGAGGCTCGGCGGCGCGCAGCGGCTCCGGGGTGCGGGGAGGTTCGGTGACGCGGGGAGGTTCGGTGACGCGGGGAGGTTCGGTGACGCGGGGAGGCTCAGTGGCGCGGGGAGCGTCGGGGTTGGTCAGCGGGCGCGGCGCAGCGGGTCTGCTCGGCAGCACCGGCTCGGGCCAGTTGCCGGCCGGGGTCGGCCGGGGTGCCGGCTCGGGACGGTCGACCTTGGGAAGGAAATCGGTCGGCTCGTCGGTCTGATTCCGGTGTCGCCCGTCGCGACGCTCGTCCGGCCCACTCATTTGGGCACCGTAGCCGAGCGCAGGGCGGTTGAGTCCTCAAATGCCGGGACCCGCACCGTGGAGGTCGTTTCCTTGTAACCGAGCTGGTAGTCGTCGACCGCGTCCTTGAACAACCGGACTCCCTCAGAGCTGGCGAGGGCCTGCTGGAGGGCAGCGGGATCGCCGATCGCCACGATCTTGAACGGTGGGGAGTACACCCGGCCATGGAGCAGCAGGGTGTTACCGACGCAGCGTACCGCGCTGGTCGCGAGCACGCGGACATTCATGATTGACATGGCCTCCGCTCCGCCAGCCCAGAGCGCGTTGACCACCGCCTGCACGTCAGACTGGTGCACCACCAGGTCGTCGTTGCTGGCGTCCGACTGGGTCTGGTCGAGCTGCGGCGCGTCGTTGAGCTCCACTGTCACCCCGGTGCCGGCGAGGGCGGTGAACCCGGCGGCCTGGAGGCTGCCCTGAGCACGATTCTGCTGACTCTTGATCGGGGTGTCCGAGCCGGCGAGCGTGTTGGTGCGTTGCTCGACCTCGCCGCGCAGCGTGGCGGCCCGTCGCTCGCTCGCCGCCACCTGCTCGCGCCGCTCCTCGATGAGCTGGTTGAGCTGGGGTCGCCGGTCCTCGCGCAGGGCGGTGCCGTCGGCTGTGGTCGCGGAAGTGGTGAAGAGCAGCCCCGCCGCGGCGGCGATCAGGGGCACCCCGATCGACCAGCCCGGACGCCGTTGACGCGGTCGCCGGGGCAGCAGCCCGGCGGCGGCCCGGCGCAGGACCTTCTGCCAGGAGGTTGCGCCGGATGTGTACTCCACCGAGCGTTCCTTCCGCGTATCAGGGATCGGTCCGCTCCGGCCGGGCCGGTGATGCGAACAGTCCCGCCTCTTTCGGTCACTCCGTGCACCGGCCTGACCCCATTCGTGGTCCGGGCGGGCAATCGGGACTACGCTAGCTCTCGAACATTATTGGCCATGGACCGTCGCCCCGGCGCCCGGTTGTCAGGCCGGACGAGGTCGTCACCCCTCTGGAGAGCGCCGTGCCCAAGTCTCAGGTCCGTAAGAAGAAGGTGTACACCCCGCCGACGGACGTCCGTCCGACGACGACGGCGTCGTCGCGCAAGCCTAGCCCGGTGTGGTTGCCGGTCACCGCGGTCGCCTTGATCGTCGCCGGGATCGGCTGGCTGGTCGTCTACTACCTGTCTGAGCAGGAGTACCCGGTCATGGCGTGGGGTTACTGGAACCTCGCGGTCGGCTTCGGCGCGATGGTCGCCTCGCTGGCGCTGCTCTCCCGCTGGCGCTGAGCCGGCTCGGCGTCGCCGCACCGGCGGTTTCGCATCACCTCGTCGAGCCCCTGCCCGGCAGGATCGGGTGGGGCACCCTATGGTGTCCGCAGGCAGCGTGGCCTACTGCGAGATGACTCACGTTACTGCTGGGTAACCTTCGCGTAGGCTGCACTGCATGACCGAGCGCAGCGAGGTCATCAGGTAGCAGACCGGGGAGGCCAACTCGATGGGCAGCGTCCAGATCGTCACCACGATCCTCGCGGCCGCCATCACCGCTGTGGCGGTGTGGCTTGCGGTGCGTGCGGTCCTGAAGATGACGGCAGTCATCCGGCTCGGGCAGCCCGCGCCGGAGCGGTTCACGGACAAGGGCGCCCGCACGAAGACGATGCTGGTGGAGACCGCCGGCCACACGCGGATGCTCAAGTGGGGCGTGGTGGGTGCCGCCCACTGGTTCGTGATGGTCGGTTTCATCGTGCTGTCGCTGCTGGTGCTCGAGGCGTACTTCGAGGTGGTCACCCCGACCGGCGGGCTGCCGATCATCGGGCACTGGACGATCTTCGGCCTGGCCACCGAGGTCATCACCGTGCTGGGCCTGGTCGGCATCCTGGTGCTGATGGCGATCCGGCTGCGCAACCGGCCGAACCGGCCGGGCGGTCGCTCCCGGTTCACCGGCTCGACGATGTGGCAGGGCTACTTCGTCGAGTGGATCGTGCTGCTGGTCCTGATCTTCGGCTTGCTGATCCGCGGTTTCAAGGTCGCCACCGACCACTTCGAGTACCCGTTCTGGGCCACTCCGGTCAGCCACGCCGTCGGCGCGGTGCTGCCCGACTGGCAGGACGGTACGAGCGTCGCCGCTGTCATCAAGATCATTATCTCGATGACCTGGCTGATCGTCATCTCGCTGAACGTCACCATGGGTGTCGCCTGGCACCGTTTCCTGGCGTTCCCCAACATCTTCTTCAAGCGCGAGCCGGCCCGGCCGGCCGGCTCCGGCCTCGGGGCGCTGCGCCCGATGACGAGCCAGGGCAAGCCGCTCGACTTCGAGGAGGCCGACCCCGAGAAGGACCAGTTCGGCGTCGCCCACGTCGAGCAGTTCAGCTGGAAGGGTCTGCTGGACTTCAGCACCTGCACCGAGTGCGGTCGCTGCCAGTCGCAGTGCCCGGCCTGGAACACCGGCAAGCCCCTGTCGCCCAAGCTGCTCGTGCTGAGCCTGCGCGACCACGCCTACGCCAAGGCGCCCTACCTGCTGGCCGGTGGCGGCAAGGACCTGACCGGCGAGGAGAAGGCCACCCAGGCGCAGCTCGCGCACCTGGACGTGCTGGCCCTGGCCGAGGCCGACAAGCCGTTGATCGGCACCGCCGAGGAGGGCGGTGTCATCGATCCGGACGTCCTCTGGTCCTGCACCACCTGCGGCGCCTGCGTCGAGCAGTGCCCGGTGGACATCGAGCACGTCGACCACATCGTCGACATGCGCCGTTACCAGGTGCTGATCGAGTCGAGCTTCCCCTCCGAGGCCGGCGTGATGCTGCGCAACCTGGAGAACAAGGGCAACCCGTGGGGCGCCCCGCAGAACACCCGCGAGGACTGGACCAAGGGCCTGGACTTCGAGGTGCCCCGGGTCGGCGAGGTGGACGACTTCGAGTACCTGTTCTGGGTCGGCTGCGCCGGCGCGTTCGAGGACCGGGCCAAGAAGACCACCCGGGCCGTGGCCACCCTGCTCAACGAGGCGGGGGTGAAGTTCGCGATCCTGGGCGAGGGCGAGACCTGCTCCGGTGACCCGGCACGGCGGATCGGCAACGAGTTCGTCTTCCAGATGCTCGCCCAGCAGAACGTCGAGACGCTGAACGAGGCGTTCGAGGGTCGGGAGAAGGCCAAGCGCAAGATCGTGGCCACCTGCCCGCACTGCTTCAACACCCTGGGCAACGAGTACGGCCAGCTCGGCGGCGAGTTCGAGGTGGTCCACCACACCCAGTTGCTGGCCCACCTGGTGTCCACCGGCAAGCTCACCCCGGTGCAGCCGGTCGACGGTGGGGTCACCTACCACGACCCCTGCTACCTGGGCCGGCACAACCGGGTCTTCGCGGCCCCCCGCGAGGTGCTCGGGGACGCCATCGAGGGCGACCTCACCGAGATGCCGCGCAACAGCGAGCGTTCCTTCTGCTGCGGCGCCGGCGGTGCCCGGATGTGGATGGAAGAGAAGATCGGCAAGCGGATCAACGTGGACCGGGTCGAGGAGGCCATGGCCACCGGCGCGAAGACGGTCGCCGTCGGCTGCCCGTTCTGCTCGACGATGCTCAACGACGGCGTCAACGGCAAGGGCGCCGGCGAGCAGGTCGAGGTGATCGACGTGGCGAGCGTGCTGCTCCGCTCGGTCAAGCCGGAGCAGCCGCAGGGCGGCAAGGAGACGGCGCCGGTCGGCTGAGGCGCGTACATCTGGGATCTGAACATCGACGACGGCGGCCCCCGAGGGGCCGCCGTTGTCGTGCAAGAATCTCGCCGAGGTGAGGCGACATCGACGGCCTACTCTTGACGACGCTGCTGCCCCTGGTCGGGTTCGTTGCCCTGACCGCGGGCAACGCGTTCTTCGTCGCGGCCGAGTTCGCCCTGGTCACGGTCGACCGCGCGGAGATCGACCGGCGGGCCGCCGCGGGCGACCAGGCCGCCCTGACGGTACGCGCTGCGCTGCGTGAACTCTCCTTCCAGCTCTCCGGCGCACAGCTCGGCATCACCATCACCGCGCTGCTCACCGGCTACCTGGCCGAACCGGCCCTGGCCCGGCTCTTCACCCCGCTGCTGCGCCCGCTGGTCGGGGAGAACACCGGGCGCTACACCCCGTTCCTCGCGTTGGCCCTGGCGACGCTGATCTCCATGCTCTTCGGTGAGTTGGTGCCGAAGAACGCGGCGCTGGCCCGACCCATGCCGGCGGCGCTGGCCACGGCCGGGCCGATGCACACCTTCTCCCGGACGTTCGGCTGGCTGATCCGGGGGCTGAACGGCTCGGCGAACCGACTGGTCCGGGCGCTCGGTGTCGAGCCGCAGGAGGAGCTGGCCAGCGCCCGCTCACCGGAGGAGCTGGGCCTGCTGGCGGCCATCTCGGCCCGGGCCGGTGCGTTGCCGACGGACACCGCCATGCTGCTGCGCCGCACGATCCGGTTCGGCGACAAGCGGGCCGCCGAGGCGATGACCCCCCGGGTGGACGTGGTCGCGCTGCGCGTCACGGCCACCGTGGCCGAGCTGCTTGAGGAGTCCCGGCGGACCGGGCGGACCCGCTTCCCGGTGTACGAGGAGACGCTGGACCTGGTGACCGGCGTGGCCGGGGTGCCCGACGCGCTGGGCGTGCCGCTGGCCGAGCGTGCGTCGACCATGGTCGGGTCGGTGGCCCGCGAGCCGGTGTACGTGCCGGAGAGCCTCGACCTGGACGGCGTCCTGGCCGCGTTGAAGGCGGCCGGCGCCGATCTGGCCATCGTGGTCGACGAGTACGGCGGGACGGACGGCGTGGTGACGATCGAGGACCTCGTCGAGGAGTTGGTCGGGGAGATCGCCGACGAGTTCGACCCGGCCAGCGTGGACGACGCTGACGCGGGCGAGCTGACCGTGCCCGGCGGTGAGCGCACCGTGCTGGTCGACGGGGTGCTCCGCTCCGACGAGGTGGCCGAGCAGACCGGCTTCCGGCTGCCCGAGGGCCCGTACGAGACGTTGGCCGGGTTCCTGATGGCTCGGCTCGGGCACATCCCGCTGGCCGGCGAGACGGTCGAGGCGGACGGCTGGGAGTTCACAGTGGTGGAGGTCGAGCGGCACCGGATCGAGCAGGTCCGGGTGCTGCGCCCGGCGGAGCCGGACGACGATGACTGAGCTGTTGGTGACAGTGCTGCTGCTGCTCGGCAACGGGTTCTTCGTGGGCAGTGAGTTCGCGCTCATCGCGTCCCGCCGGACGGTGATCGAGCCGCTGGCCGCCGGATCGAAACGGGCCCGCTGGGCGTTGTCCGCGATGAACCAGATCCCGCTGATGATCGCGGGCGCGCAGCTCGGCATCACGGTCTGTTCGCTGGGTCTGGGCGCGATCGCCGAGCCTGCGCTGGCCCACCTGCTGGAGCCTCCGTTCCACGCGGCCGGCCTGCCCGAGCGGGCGGTGCATCCGGTGGCGTTCGTGCTGGCACTGGGCGTGGTGGTCTTCCTGCACACCGTCGTCGGCGAGATGGTGCCGAAGAACATCACGCTGGCCGGTCCGGAGGTCTCGGCACTGTGGCTCGGCCCGGCGATGCTGGCGTTCTGTGTGGCCACCAAGCCGCTGCTGCTCGCGATGAAGTGGGCGGCCCGCCGGGTCCTCGCGTTCTGGCGCATCGAGGCGTCCGAGGCGGTGAAGACGGTGTTCACCGCCGAGGAACTGGCCGGGCTCGTCTCCCAGGCGCGTACGGAGGGTCTGCTCGACGAGGAGCAGCACGCCCGGATCACCGGCGCCCTGGCCCTGCACAGCCGCACGGCGGCGGACGCGCTACAGCCGTGGTCGACGGTGGTCACGGTGGCCGAGGACGTCTCACCGGCGTCGCTGGAGGTGTTGGCGACCCGGACCGGACGGTCCCGGTTCCCGGTGGTGCAGCGGTCGACCCGTCGGGTGCTCGGCTTCGTGCACGTCAAGGATGTGCTCGGGTACGCCGGGCAGGGTCGCCGGTCGCCGGTGCCCGCCCGGGTCTACCGACCGCTGGCGGTGGTGCCGCCGGAGCGTACGCTGGCCGATCTGCTGCTGGCCATGCGCCGCGAGCGGCGGCACATGGTGCTGGTCAGCGACGGCCGGCGCCCTCTCGGTGTGGTCACACTCGACGATGTATTGACCGCAATCGTTGGCTAATCGGCGAATACCCTTGGTGTGCAAGCGGTTGCACGACAGTGATGGTTACTGCGCTCACCTTGATAACCGCTCCGAGCTTCCCTAATGTGAGGCACCGACCGCTGTGGGTCGTCTGCCTCGGCCCTTCCCTCACGCGAGGCGCCCGGCGGTCGGTTGCAAAGGAGTCGATGCCGGTGGCAACCATGCCCCCTCATCGTCACGGCCTGAACACGTCTGCTCGGCCAGGTGGCCTGCGCCGCGGCGTCCACCGTCTGCTCGTCCTGGTCGCCGCCGCCGCTGTCGGCGCCGGTCTGCTCGCCGCACCGGCTCACGCCGATCCGACGGTCGACGAGATCGAGGCGCAGATCGACAAGAAGTGGGAGCAGCTGGAGCCCACCATCGAGCAGTACAACAAGGTCCGGGCGCAGCTGAAGGTCAATCGACAGAAGTCGGCGGACCTGCAGAAGAAGATCGAACCGCTGGCGCTCCAGAGCGAGCTGGCGCTCAACCGGGTCGGCGACCTCGCCTCCCGCTACTACATCTCCGGACCGTCGCACGACATCGGCTCGCTGCTGGTCAGCGTCAAGCCGGACACGCTCGCCGAGCAGCTCACCGTGCTCGATCGGCTGGCCGCGCAGGAGCGCAAGGAGGTCGAGGGCGTGCTGGCCGTGCGGGCCAAGTACGACGGCGAGAAGCAGAAGCTGGACGGGCTGATCGTCACCCAGACCAAGCAGCAGAACGACCTGGCGGCCAAGAAGAAGCAGATCGACGCCGAGATCAAGCAGCTCGAGGCGTCGATGCCCAAGACCACGGTAAAGACCGCGGCCTGCCCGACCATCAACGGAGTGGTCAGCGAGGCCGCCCGCACCGCGATCAAGACCGCCTGCGGCAAGGTCGGCAAGCCGTACGTCTGGGGTGCCACCGGCCCGAACTCGTTCGACTGCTCGGGGCTGACCCAGTACGCCTACAAGGCGGCCGGGATCTCCCTGACCCACCACACCGGTGACCAGTGGAACGAGGGCAAGGCGGTTGCGCGAGCTGATGCTCGCCCCGGTGACCTGGTCTTCTTCTTCTCCGGGCTGAGTCACGTCGGGCTCTATCTGGGTAACAACCAGATGGTGCACGCGCCACGTGCCGGCAAACCGGTGCAGGTGTCCAGCATCAACACCATGCCGGTCGCCGGTTTCCGCAGACCTGGCTGATCCAGATCACGCACTGACGGCCCCCGGTCACCGACCGGGGGCCGTCGTTGTTCGTCAGCGGGGCGCGCCCACCGGGGAGGGCAGCAACTGCACGTCAGCGAGATCGACGTACATGATGCGGTGGCCGAACTGGATCTGCGCGTAGCGGTTCTTGCCGCGGATCACCGTCCAGTCGCCCGGCGACGAGCCGTCGAACGTGCTGGCCCGGTAGTACTCGCCGGCCAGCACCGCGCCGACTGCGTACCGCTGTCCGGCGGCCAGGGTGTACTGCAACGGCGAGATCGTCTGGTAGGGCACCCCGTCCGGGTACGCCGCCTCCTCCGGGTACGCCCGTCCGTACACGGGGATGGTCGTCCGACCGGGCTTCGGCGTGGCCACGACGCCGACGGTCCAACTGGCGGTCGGCGCGGTCGCCGGGTTGTGGAACCAGGCCCGCTGCCCGAGGTACCAGATGGCGGTCCAGTCGCCCTGCCGTCCGGCGAGCGCGTACGTCTGCCCGGCTGACGCCCGGGCCCCGTGGTCCGAAACGGCCATCGTGTTCGGGGTGCCGTCCGGTCGGAGCGCGATGTCGTTGACCAGCGGCGCGTCCGCGGACGGTGCGCTCCGCAGCACGACCGACGAGGAGCCGCGCGGCGCGCACGGGACGCCCGCAGTGACGCAACCGGTGAACGCCGGCTGGTTGGTGGCGTAGTCCGGGTCGATCCGGACCAGCCCGGTGGCCGGGGTGCCGGTGTCCAGCCGAGGTGCGTGCAGCAGGTCGAAGTAGTGCGTCCAGTCCCAGTACGGGCCCGGATCCCAGTGCATCCCCCGCACGGTCGAGGCGACGGTGCCGGGCACGTTGTCGTGGCCGATGATGTGCTGGCGGTCCAGCGGGATGCCCAACCGCAGCGCCAGGTGCCGCACCAGTTTCGCCGAGGTCCGGTACATCGCCTCCGTGTACCAGGTGCCCTGCGCGGCGAAGCCCTCGTGTTCGAGACCGATCGACTTGGCGTTGACGTACCAGTTGCCCGCGTGCCAGCCGACGTCCTTGGTCTTGACGTGCTGGGCGATGTGCCCGTCGACCGAGCGCAGCGAGTAGTGCCAGCTCACGTACGTCGGGTCCTGGACGAGTTTCAGAGTCGTCGCCCAGCTCGCCTCGGTGTCGTGGATGACGATGTACTCGATCTTCTGCCGGGCGGGCCGGTCGGAGAGGTCGTGGTTGCCGTAGTCCCCGTCGCCGAACGCCTCGTAGGGTGCCGGGATCCACTCGCAGGAGATGGTGCGCGGGCACTCCAGCCCGTCCGGGCGGGCCAACCGGCGCAGGCCCAGCCGGTCCAACCAGGAGCGCTCGGGCTGTACCGCGCGCGCCGGCAGGGTGATCCGCTGGCCGTCGTCGGTCATCCGGGACTCGCCCGCGGCGATGGTGGTGAAGACCTCGTCGGCGAAGGCCGCGGCGGCGTCGGCGCTGTCCGCACCGGCGTAGCGGGCCACCGCGCCGTACCAGGCCGCCGGGTCGGTGTCCGCTCCGACCGGCGCACCCAACTCTCGCTGGTACGCACTGAGCAACGCGGCCCCACCCCGGATGTTGACCGCCGCGTCGGTGCGCAGCGCCTCGGGGGTGGCACCGGTCAGTGCGGCCGCCGCGTCCACGGTCTGCAACGCGGCGGCGGTCGGTGCGGGGGCCTCGACGGGTCGGGGTGCGGGCACCCGGGAGGGCCGGGAGTCGTCACCGCGTGGGTCCTCGGCGCCGGCGTCGTGGTGGCCGCGCCCGGGTAGAGCGGCAACGTGGCGGGCGTCGGTCAGGTGCATCGGGCCGTAGCCGCCGCTCGTGCTCGGTGTGCCGGCGTTGCTGTCCCAGCGGGACTCCAGATAGGAGACGCCGAGCAGCACGCCCGTCGGCACGCCGTACTCGGTCGCTGCGGCGGCGTACTGCTGCTGGCGATCGGCGGTGGGTGCGGCGGTGGCGGCCGTGGAGAGTGGCACCGCGCTCGCGGCGGCAACGACGGTCGTGGCGAGCAGCGCGCGCCAGCCGGCCGACACTGTTGGATGGTGCATCGAACCCCCTAGATTCTCGCGGGTAGAGGTCAGGTCACCATCGCGCCGCTGGAGAGTCCGCGTCAATACCTTTCCATCTATCGACATGTTGAGAAAGAATTCTTCACACACGGTCGGTGACCCCCACCCGATCGGTACGGAGTGTCACGGCCGTACGGGTTGCGGATCGGTAACGGGCGTCTCTACTCTGGTCATTTGTCGGCCCGACAGCAGCTCCGCCCATCCCGGGCGGTAACGGACCGACACCGCCGAGTCGTTTCCGAGCGAACCGGGGACCCATGTCCCTCGGGGTGAATCCGCAGCCACTGCGGTAGGGCGCCGACTTCCCGCCCGAACCCGTCAGCTAACCCGGTAGGCGGTCAGGAAGAAGGAGTACGGAACCCCGGTGGCACTCCATGCCCCGCGGCCGTCGTCCGAGCGGTCGGCATTCGCCGTCCCGACGTCGATCGTGCCGCGCCCACGCTGGTCCCGCTTCACCACCGCTCTCGCCGCACTGGTCGGCGTCGCCGTCGTCCTGACGGGCAGCGCCACGGCCGCCCACGCCGACCCGTCCGTCGCCGAGATCGAGCGCCAGATCGACGCCGACTGGAACACACTCGAACCGATCATCGAACGGCACAACGCCACCCGAGCCGACCTCGCCGTCAAGCGCAAGCAGGCGGACGCGCTGGCCGCCCGCATCGCCCCGCTCGAGCGGCAGGTCGACGCCGCGATGGACAAGGTCAGCGCGCTGGCCGTGCGCGCGTACAAGGGCGAGACCGTCTCGACCGTCAACGCGATGCTCGGCAGCCGGTCACCCAGCGAGGTGGTCAGCCAGCTCGAAATGCTCGACCGGTTCGCGCACAACCAGCAGCAGGACGTACGCGAGGTCGCCGACCTGCGCGACGAGCTGGCCGCGCAGAAGGCGCCGCTGGACGAGATGGTGGCCCAGCTGGCCCGCACCGAGGCCCAGTTGGCGGCCAAGAAGAAGCAGATCAACGAGGAGATCGACCGGCTGCAGAAGCTGCGCCTCAAGGTGTACGGCAACGGGGGCGGCGGTCCGCTGCGTCCGGCGCCCTGCCCCGGCAGCTATCCCGGAGGCGCTGCGGGCACGGCGGTCAAGTTCGCCTGCGCGCAGATCGGCAAGCCCTACGTCTGGGGTGCCGAGGGCCCGAACTCGTACGACTGCTCGGGGCTGATGCTGGCCGCATGGGCGAAGGCCGGGGTGTCGTTGCCGCACAACGCCGCTCAGCAGAGCCGCGTCACCAAGAACGTCAGCAAGGCTGACCTGCGCCCCGGCGACCTGGTCTTCTACTACAGCGACATCCACCACGTCGGCATGTACGTCGGCAACGGCTGGGTCGTGCACGCCTCGCAGGCCGGCCAACCGGTCAAGATGAAGAAGGTCGACGACGGCCCGATCCACAGCTACGGCCGCCCAGGCTGATCCTGGGTGACCAGGAGGGCCCGTCGCGATCGGTCGCGGCGGGCCCTCGTCGTCTGACCGTGGTGCCTCAGCCCGTCAGCGGGTGGGCCAGGTGCGCCAGTGCTGCCAGGCGCGGCTGGGCGTCGGACCCCGCTGGCCCTGGTAGCGCGAGCCGTAGACCGTCGAGCCGTACGGGTGCTCGGCCGGCGAGGAGAGCCGGAAGATGCAGAGCTGCCCGATCTTCATGCCCGGCCAGAGGGTGATCGGCAGGTTCGCCACGTTGGAGAGCTCCAGCGTCACGTGACCGGAGAACCCCGGATCGATGAAGCCGGCGGTGGAGTGCGTGAGCAGCCCGAGCCGGCCCAGGGAGCTCTTGCCCTCCAGCCGGCCGGCGAGCTGGTCGCCGAGCGAGATGACCTCCAGCGTCGAGGCCAGCACGAACTCGCCCGGGTGCAGCACGAACGGCTCACCGTCGGGCACCTCGACCGCCGAGGTCAGGTCGTCCTGCTGCATCGCCGGATCGATGTGCGTGTAGAGGTGGTTGTTGAAGACCCGGAACAGCCGGTCGAGTCGGACGTCGATGCTGGAGGGTTGGACCAGGGTGGGCTCGAACGGCTCCAGGCCCAGCGTGCCGGCCTTGATCTCGGAGACCAGGTCGCGGTCGGAGAGCAGCATCGGACCACCATAGCCGCGTTGCCGAAAGTGCCAGGATTCGGTGCCGATGACCAGCGAGTCGAGGTCGCTGCTCGTACATTTGTTCGATAGAATGCCCACATGGCTTCCTGGTCCGAATTCGCCGCCGACGAGCCCCGACTCGCCGACGGGATCCGCGTTCTCCTCCAGCAGTACGGGCCAGGCTTCGGCTACCTGGCCACGGTCCGCGCCGACGGCGGGCCCCGGGTCCATCCGGTCTCCC